>NZ_JBWKYU010000003.1:0-352952 GCF_059423925.1 Pseudomonas sp. GW458-11-26-14-LB4 | reverse complement strand
CGCTCCGCGTCCCTTCCAGAGCTGGAACGCGGAGCGTCCCTTGAGGCATTCCCACGCAGAGCGTGGGAACGATCATCGCGGCGCGGCGTGGGAGCGATCAAAGTCCGGAATCTTGGCCAAACCAGTCATCCACTTTGAGGGCTTTGACCATTGCCGCAGACGGCGTGCGGCGCGAGTATTCCTCTGTTGTTTACGGTTCCCCAACCTAATAAGAACAGAGGGATTCTGGCAATGCGCGATTACTTGTCTGCCACCGCACAGTTTGATTATCAGCACACCGTGGACGCCGCACTCAGCGGCACGCTCGAGGCGCTCAACGCCTGCGCCGAATGTTGTGACCGCCACGCACTTCCGGGGCGTATCGCGCTGTTCTGGGAAGGCCGCGATGGCGCCAGTGCGACGTACACCTTCAGCGACCTGCAGGACAAAGCCGCGCGTTTCGCCAATTTCCTTCTCGCCCAGGGCGTGCAGAAGGGCGACAAGGTCGCCGGCCTGCTGCCACGCAATATCGAATTGCTGATCACCGTGTTCGCCACCTGGCGCATCGGCGCGGTGTATCAACCGCTGTTCACCGCGTTTGGCCCGAAAGCCCTCGAACATCGCCTGAACAGCTCCGGCGCCAAAGTCGTGGTGACCGACGCCGCCAACCGGCCGAAACTCAGCGAAGTCGCCGACTGTCCGACGCTGGTCACCGTTGGCGGTCCGAAAGGCCAGGGCATCGTCCGTGGTGATTTCAGTTTCTGGGCCGAGCTGCCCAACCATTCCAATGTCTGCGAACCGGTGATGCTGACCGGCGAAGATCCGTTCCTGCTGATGTTCACCTCAGGCACCACTGGCCCGTCGAAAGCGCTGTCGGTGCCGCTCAAAGCCATCGTGGCGTTCCAGAGCTACACCCGCGATGCCGTGGATCTGCGCCCGGAAGATGCGTTCTGGAACGTCGCCGATCCGGGCTGGGCCTACGGCATCTATTTTGGCGTGACCGGTCCGTTGTCGATGGGCCATCCGATCACCTTCTACGATGGCCCGTTCACCCTCGAAAGCACCTGCCGGGTAATCAACAAGTACGGGATCACCAACCTCACCGGTTCGCCCACGGCGTATCGCCTGCTGATTGCCGGCGGCGATGAGTTCGCCAAGTCGATCAAGGGCAAGCTGCGGATCGTCAGCAGCGCCGGCGAGCCGTTGAACCCGGAAGTGATCCGCTGGTTCGCCGACAACCTCGGCGTGGTCATTCACGACCATTACGGCCAGACCGAACTGGGCATGGTCCTGTGCAACCACCACGGCCTTGAACACCCGATCCACCTCGGCGCCGCCGGTTTCGCCTCGCCGGGCCATCGCATCGTGGTGCTCGACGAGCAGAACAACGAACTCGGCGTCGGCCAGCCCGGCATCCTCGCCATCGACCGCACACAGTCGCCGATGTGCTGGTTCGCCGGTTACCAAGGCGCGCCGACCAAGGCCTTCGTCGGCAATTACTACCTGAGCGGCGACACCGTCGAGTGGAACCCGGACGGCAGCATCAGCTTCGTCGGCCGCAGCGATGACGTGATCACCACGTCCGGCTACCGGGTCGGCCCGTTCGACGTGGAAAGCGCACTGATCGAACACCCGGCCGTCGTCGAGGCAGCAGTGGTCGGCAAGCCCGATCCGGAGCGCACCGAACTGGTGAAAGCTTTCGTCGTGCTCAACCCGCAATACCGCGCGGAACCTGCGCTGGCCGAAGAACTGCGGCAACACGTGCGCAAGCGTCTGGCCGCGCATTCATACCCCCGTGAAATCGAATTTGTCAGCGAGTTGCCGAAAACCCCGAGCGGCAAATTGCAGCGCTTTATCTTGCGCAACCAGGAAATCGCCAAGGCTCAAGAGGCCGCGGCGCACAACGTTTCAGCTTGAATCCAAGGAAACAGTCATGCAGATCGAAAACAAGGTTTTTATCGTCACCGGCGGCGCATCCGGCCTGGGTGCCGCCACCGCTGAATTGCTGGTGAGCGCCGGCGCCAAAGTGATGCTGGTGGACATGAACGCCGACGCCGTCGCCGCCCAGGCCCAGCGCCTCGGTGCGCAGAGTGTGGTGGCCGACATCAGCAACGAAGCCGCCGCCGAAGCCGCCGTGCAGGCGACCGTTAAAGCCTACGGTAGTCTGAATGGTCTGGTGAACTGCGCCGGCATCGTTCGCGGCGAGAAAATCCTCGGCAAGAACGGCCCGCACGCCTTGTCCAGTTTCGCGCAGGTGATCAACGTCAACCTGATCGGCAGCTTCAACATGCTGCGTCTGGCAGCGGCAGCGATTGCCGAAAGCGAAGCCAACGCTGACGGCGAGCGCGGCGTGATCATCAACACTGCCTCCGTTGCGGCGTTCGACGGCCAGATCGGCCAGGCCGCGTATTCCGCCTCCAAAGGCGCGATCGCCAGCCTGACCTTGCCTGCCGCCCGTGAGCTGGCGCGCTTCGGCATCCGCGTGATGACCATCGCCCCGGGCATTTTCGAAACCCCGATGATGGCCGGCATGACCCCGGAAGTGCGCGACTCGCTGGCGGCTGGCGTGCCGTTCCCGCCGCGTCTGGGCAAACCTGCCGAGTACGCCGCGCTGGTGCGGCATATCATTGAAAACAGCATGCTCAACGGCGAGGTGATCCGTCTCGACGGTGCCTTGCGCATGGCCGCCAAGTAAGGAGGATTTCCCATGACCATCTCCAACGATCCGATTGTCATCGTCAGCGCCGTCCGCACCCCGATGGGCGGTTTTCAGGGCGAACTGAAAAGCCTGACCGCGCCGCAACTGGGCGCCGCTGCAATCAAGGCGGCGGTTGAGCGTGCCGGTGTCGCCGCCGATGCGGTCGATGAAGTGATGTTCGGCTGCGTATTGCCGGCCGGTCTCGGCCAGGCGCCTGCGCGTCAGGCTGCGCTGGGCGCGGGGCTGGATAAATCCACCCGCTGCACCACGGTCAACAAGATGTGCGGTTCGGGCATGGAAACCACCATTCTGGCCCACGACATGCTGCTGGCCGGCAGCGCCGATGTGGTGATCGCGGGCGGCATGGAAAGCATGTCCAACGCGCCGTATCTGCTGGATCGCGCCCGTGCCGGTTACCGCATGGGCCACGGCCGGGTGCTGGATTCGATGTTCCTCGACGGCCTCGAAGACGCCTACGACAAGGGCCGCCTGATGGGCACCTTCGCCGAGGATTGCGCCGAAACCAACGACTTCAGCCGCGAGGCTCAGGACGCCTTTGCCATTGCCTCGACCACCCGCGCCCAGCAGGCGATCAAGGACGGCAGCTTCAAGGCCGAGATCGTTCCGCTGACCGTGACCGTTGGCAAAGAACAGGTTGTGATCAGTAACGACGAGCAGCCGCCAAAAGCCAAACTGGACAAGATCGCTTCGCTGAAACCGGCGTTCCGCGAGGGCGGTACGGTAACTGCGGCCAACTCCAGCTCGATCTCCGACGGCGCCGCTGCACTGGTGCTGATGCGTCAGTCGCAAGCGCAGAAACAGGGTCTGAAACCGCTGGCGGTGATTCACGGCCACGCAGCCTTCGCTGACACCCCGGGCCTGTTCCCGGTGGCGCCGATTGGCGCGATCAAGAAGCTGATGAAGAAAACCGGCTGGTCGCTGGATCAGGTCGATCTGTTCGAAGTCAACGAAGCCTTCGCCGTGGTCGGCATGGCGGCGATGACCCACCTGGAAATCCCTCACGACAAGCTCAACATCCACGGCGGCGCCTGCGCCCTGGGCCATCCGATTGGTGCCTCCGGCGCGCGGATTCTGGTGACCTTGCTCTCGGCCCTGCGCCAGAAGGGTCTGAAGCGCGGCGTCGCGGCGATCTGCATCGGCGGCGGCGAAGCCACGGCGATGGCTGTCGAGTGCGTCTGAACCCGAGTTAAGGATTTGCCATGATTCCCAATGACGACCAGCAACAAATCCGCGACATGGCTCGGCAGTTTGCCGAGGAACGGTTGAAACCGTTCGCCGCCGAGTGGGATCGCGAGCATCGCTTCCCGAAAGAAGCCATCGGCGAAATGGCCGGGCTGGGCTTCTTCGGCATGCTGGTGCCGGAGCAGTGGGGCGGTTGCGACACCGGTTACCTGGCCTACGCCATGGCCCTGGAAGAAATCGCCGCCGGCGACGGCGCGTGCTCGACGATCATGAGCGTGCACGACTCGGTGGGTTGCGTGCCGATCCTCAAGTTCGGCAACGACGACCAGCGTGAGCGTTTCCTCAAACCGCTGGCCAGCGGCGAGACGCTCGGTGCCTTCGCGCTCACCGAACCCCAGGCCGGTTCCGACGCCAGCAGCCTGAAAACCCGCGCACGGCTGGAAGGCGATCACTACGTGCTCAACGGCTGCAAACAGTTCATCACCTCCGGGCAGAACGCCGGGGTCGTGATCGTGTTTGCCGTCACCGACCCGAGCGCCGGCAAGCGCGGGATCAGCGCTTTCATCGTGCCGACCGATTCGCCGGGTTACAAAGTAGCCCGCATCGAGGACAAACTCGGCCAACACGCCTCGGACACCTGCCAGATTCTGTTCGAAGACGTGAAAGTGCCGGTGGCCAACCGGTTGGGCGAGGAGGGCGAGGGCTACAAGATCGCCCTGGCCAACCTCGAAGGCGGCCGTGTCGGCATCGCTTCGCAATCGGTGGGCATGGCCCGCGCCGCGTTCGAAGCCGCCCGTGATTACGCCCGCGAGCGTGACACCTTCGGCAAGCCGATCATCGAGCATCAGGCCGTGGCGTTCCGCCTGGCGGACATGGCCACCCAGATCGCCGTGGCGCGGCAGATGGTGCATTACGCCGCCGCCCTGCGCGACAGCGGCCAACCAGCGCTGGTCGAAGCGTCGATGGCCAAACTGTTCGCCTCGGAAATGGCCGAAAAGGTCTGCTCCATGGCATTGCAAACCCTCGGCGGTTACGGTTACCTCAACGACTTCCCGCTGGAGCGCATCTACCGCGACGTGCGGGTCTGCCAGATCTACGAAGGCACCAGCGACATTCAGCGCATGGTCATTTCGCGCAATCTTTGAGAAGGAATCTGCACATGAGTTATGAAACGATTTTGCTGGAAACCCATGGCCGCGTCGGCCTGATCACCCTCAATCGCCCGCAGGCGCTGAACGCCCTGAACGCGCAACTGGTCAGCGAAGTGAACCGCGCGCTCGATGGTTTTGAAGCCGACGCGAACATCGGCTGCATCGTCATCACCGGCTCGACCAAAGCCTTCGCCGCCGGCGCCGACATCAAGGAAATGGCCGATCTGACCTACCCGCAGATCTACATGGACGACCTGTTCAGCGACAGCGATCGCGTGGCCAACCGCCGCAAGCCGATCATCGCGGCGGTCAACGGTTTTGCCCTGGGTGGCGGCTGTGAACTGGCGTTGATGTGCGACTTCATCCTTGCCGGCGACAACGCCAAATTCGGCCAGCCGGAAATCAACCTCGGCGTGCTGCCGGGCATGGGCGGCACCCAGCGCCTGACCCGCGCGGTGGGCAAGGCCAAGGCCATGGAAATGTGCCTGAGCGGCCGCATGATCGACGCGGTGGAAGCCGAGCGCTGCGGCATCGTCGCGCGGATCGTGCCGAGTGCCGAGTTGCTGGATGAAGCGCTGAAAGTCGCGGCGGTGATCGCCAGCAAATCGCTGCCGATTGCGATGATGGTCAAGGAAAGCGTCAACCGCGCGTTTGAAGTGAATCTGACTGAAGGCGTGCGCTTTGAGCGCCGGGTGTTCCATGCGGCGTTTGCGACGCAGGATCAGAAGGAAGGGATGGCGGCGTTTGTGGCGAAGCGGCCTGCCGAGTTCCAAGGCAAATAACGCGGCGCCCTCAAAAGCCCCCTCACCCTAACCCTCTCCCAAAGGGAGAGGGGACTGACCGAGTTGTTTTCGGGAGTTGCACCGACCTGAGCTACCGAGTTGAACTCAGGCTTGAATAGCGCGGGATTGGTGTCTTCGTTAGGCAATTCCATAATCGACCGGGATGTTTCAGGTCGATGTATGACGCCAGACACCTCGGTCAGCGCCCTCTCCCTCCGGGAGAGGGCTGGGGTGAGGAAAAGGGGCCGACACGGTCACAACTGATAGTTCTTCAACTCCCGAGCAATCACCATCCGCTGTATCTCGCTAGATCCCTCATAAATTTGGGTAATCCGCGCATCCCGGTAGTACTTCTCAACCGGGTAATCCTCCAGATACCCATACCCGCCATGGATCTGAATCGCTGACGAGCACACCTTCTCGGCCATTTCCGATGCAAACAGCTTGGCCTGCGAAGCCTCCGACAGACACGGTTTGCCCGCCGTACGCAGCCGCGCCGCATGCAAAATCATCAAGCGTGCTGCGTTGATCTGCATCTGCATGTCCGCCAGCAGGTTGGCGATGCTCTGGTGCTCGACAATCGCCTTGCCGAACTGCACCCGATCACGGGCGTAACCTAGCGCAGCTTCAAACGCCGCTCGGGCGATGCCCAATGCTTGCGCGGCAATACCGATACGTCCGCCTTCCAGGTTGGAAAGGGCAATCGCCAGGCCTTTACCGCGCTCACCCAACAGGTTCGCTTCAGGAATGCTGCAATTGTTCAGCGTCACCGCGCAGGTATCGGAAGCGCGGATGCCCATCTTGTGTTCGGTCCGGTCAACGATGAACCCCGGCGTGTCAGTCGGCACGAGAAACGCCGAGATGCCACGCTTGCCGAGATCCGGATCGGTCACCGCAAACACGATCGCCAGTTTTGCCCGCTTGCCGTTGCTGACAAATTGCTTGGCGCCGTTGATCACCCATTGCCCGTCGCGCAGTTCGGCGCGGGTGCGCAGGTTGTGTGCTTCGGAGCCGGCCTGGGGTTCGGTCAGGCAGAAGCAGCCGATCACCGCTCCGCTGGCCAGGTCCGCCAGCCAGGTCTGCTTCTGTTCTTCGCTGCCGTAGTTGAGCACCGGCCCGCAGCCCACCGAGTTGTGGATGCTCATGAACGCGCCGGTGGCGCCGTCACCGGCGGAAATCTCTTCCACCGCCAGCGCATAGGCCACGTAGTCGACGTAAGTACCGCCCCATTCCTCAGGCACCACCATGCCCAGCAGGCCGAGTTCGCCCATCTTTGCCACCAGACCGTCATCGATCCAGCCGGCCTTTTCCCAGGCTTGCGCGTGGGGGGCGATTTCGCCGCGGGCAAAGTCCCGGGCCATGTCGCGGATCATTACCTGGTCTTCAGTCAATTCGAGATCGTGCATGGCTCAGCTCCCGCTATCTTCGAAACCGTGGAAGAAACTCTCGACCTGCTCGGCGTGCAGTGCAGCCAGGGTCGGCGGGTTCCAGCGTGGTGATTTGTCTTTGTCGATCAGCAAGGCGCGCACGCCTTCGATCAGGTCGCCGCGTTCGAACCACTGGCGATCCAGATGCAGTTCGAGGGCGAAGCAGTGTTCCAGGCTCAGGTGCCGGCCGCGACGCAACATTTCCAGGGTCACGCCCATGGCCAGCGGCGAGCGGGTTTCCAGCAGGTCGGCGGTGGTGGTTGCCCATTCGTGGCTGTCGGCGACGGTCACGGCGCGCAGTTGCTCGACGATGCTCGGCACGTCAGGCAAGGCGAAGAAATGGTCGATGGCCGGGCGCAAGGCCTCAAGCGGCGCATCCGGCAGGGTTTGCACGGCGTGGCGGGCCAGCAGGTTTTGCAGGTCTTTGAGCGGCGTGTCGTGCCACTCCAGGTGATCGAGCTGTTCGTCGAGAGTGCCGAGTTTGCTGCTGTCCAGATACCAGTCGGCGAGGCCGCAATACAGCGCATCCGCTGCACGGATCTGCACGCCGCTGACGCCCAGATAAATCCCCAGCTCGCCGGGAATGCGCGGCAGGAAATAACTGCCGCCGACATCCGGGAAATAGCCGATCGCCACTTCCGGCATCGCCAGACGGCTCTTCTCGGTGACCACCCGCAGATCGGCGCCTTGCACCAGACCCATGCCGCCGCCGAGGACGAAACCGTCCATCAGCGCCAGCACCGGTTTGCGGTAGTGGTGGATCGTCAGGTCGAGGGCGTATTCCTCGACGAAGAAATCTTCGTGCAGCGTGTCGCCGCTTTTATGGCTGTCGTACAGGGATCGAATGTCGCCACCGGCACAGAAGGCTTTCTCGCCGGCACCGCGCAGCACGACGGCGTGGATATCGGCATCGGCGGCCCAGGCGTCCAGGTGTTGCTGGAGCTGGCGCACCATGTCGAGGGTCAGGGCATTGAGGCCGGCGGGGCGGTTGAGGGTCAGATGACCGATGTGATTGCGAACCTCGGCCAGCACTTCGTGCGGCGTGGCATCCATGGACGAAGTCCGCGGAGATGAAGCCTGAGCAGTCATCACTAACTCCCTGCTTTTATTGTCTTTATTCGAGAAGCTCGCGCGCGAGCGTTACCGGATCGTAACAGTGCAAATTTGCCGTGTACAACGGGGATATGTGCACGGGCTGTCTGCATTTTTACCTTAGGCCAAATGCACGGGATCGGGGCTTCTTTTCAATCGACAACGCTGACAGGGACTGGCTCCGGACTCAGCGGAACACCTGGCCAATGCTGCGCCGCTTGGCGTGCAGTTCACTGGCATGAATCAACTGCTCCAGATCCTCCGGCGTGACGTCGATGAATGCCTCCATATCGGCCAGTGCCAATTTCAGATCCTCGGCCGTGATGGACTGAATATCCACCGGGGCCACAGCCGGCGCGGGTTCGGCAGGGCGTTTCGGGTAGCGGATGCGGGTGAGGTTGTTGTAGGCCAGTGCGGCCAGCAGCAGGCACGCGGCGCTGAGCATCACCGGTTCCAGGGCTTTCCAGTCCATCGCGATGGTCATCGGGTCGGCCAGCACCATGGTCAACGCGACGGCGCCGGCCGGTGGGTGCAGGCAGCGCAGCCAGCACATCAGGATCAGGGCCATGCCGGCGGCGAGGCACGCACTGCCGAGGGTTCGGCCGAGGACGTGGGCCACCAGCAACGCAACGACGCCTGCGCACAGGTAGCCGCCGATGATCGACCACGGCTGGGCGAGGGCGCCGGACGACACCGCGAATAGCAAAACCGCCGAAGCGCCCAGCGGGCCGATCAGGTGGTAGGCCACTTCAATGCCGAACACCTGACTGCATGCCCACACGCTGAACAACGTGCCCAGGGCCATGCCGATGGCGGCGCGGCTCCATTCGGTGGGGCGGGTGTTGATGGCGGCGGGCAACCAGCGAGCGAGCATGCAGAATCGATCCTTGGTGAAATTCAGGGCAAAAAAAAGGACTTGTCCGTAAACGCGGAAAGTCCTTCGAAGTGTTCCAACTATTGGGGGAGGAACGCGCACAGTGTGCCAAGCAATCACGATGCTGACAAATTCATATAAATGCAGTTTCAGTGCATTATTTATGCAGTAAAGCCACGCGTCGCCCGCTCATGAAACAAAGGAAACCGCCCATCGCCGTCAATGCGCTGAGGGCATAGAACATGGTCGGCGCCGGCGTGTGCATCAGCAGGAAGCCGCAAATTACCGGGCTCAGCGCGCCACCCAGCGCCGCCAGATTCTGCGCGCCGTAATAGCTGCCGCGCAGTTCTTCCGGGGCCAGGGTGTCGACGAACAGGAATTCCGACGGGTAAATGATCATCTCGCCGAGGGTGAAGATGAACATCGCGATGCACCACGTCACCAGGCTGTCGGCGAGGCTGAAGCCGATCAAACCGAGGATGAACAGGCTGGTGCCGGCGGCGATCCAGTAGCGCAGTTTTTCCCGGTTGAGGAAACGACCGATCTGGTATTGCAGCAGGATCACCGCGATGGCGTTGCAGGCGAGCAGGGCGGCCATGGTTTGCAACGCACGCTGCGAATCCTCGACCACCAGCAGGTATTGCGACAGGTACAGGGTGAAGCGGCCATGGACCACGGTGCTGAGCAGACAGCCGCAGGTGAACATGATCAGCGTGCGGTCGTTTTTCAGGGTGATCAGGGTCTTCAGGAAGCTTTGCGGCTGGCCGATGGCGGCGACCGGGCTGGCGTCCTTCGGGATGTCGATCATCAGGAAGATGCTGCCGAAAGCGATGCCCGCAGCAATCAGGAACGGCGCAATCGGGTAGACCCCGGCGATTACCACGCCGAGCATCGGGCCGGTGGCGTAGCCGATATTGGTCAGCGTATAGCGCAGGGAAAACGCCTTGGCCCGTTGGCCCATGGGCAGGTTTTCACTGAGAATTGCTTTTGAGCCGATCAGGAACAGCGCCGAGGCGGTTTCGGTGATGACCAGAGTCGCGGTGGTCAGGTACAGGTCTTTGGCGAAGGTCAGCAATACGAAACCAATGGAGCTGGAGAGCATCGCCAGAATCAGCAATCGACGCTTCTCGAGCCGGTCGATGATGTAGCCGCCGTACAGAGCGAGCAGGGTGGCGATGAACACCGCGATGCCCAGCAATAACCCGACATCCTGTTGGTTGAGGCCGAGCTTGTTGCTCAAAAACAGGGTGAGCAACGGACTGGTGATGGCGCGGCTGACGACGATGGTCAGCGAGACGATCATCAGGCGGCGGATAACGAGCGAGTAGGTGGCCACGGAAAATCAAATGTCCTTATTCGGTTAACAGGTGCTCGAGATCGCGCACGGAATCCAGCGTTTGCAGTTGCCGCAGCTGCGCCAGTAAAGGCTCAGCCTTGACCGGTGAAATGACCCGCAACGCCAGACTGAAAAACTTCTCCTCCAGCGCCGCCTCGCTCAGCGGATTGCCCGGCGCCCCCAGCGGCACATCGACACACATACTCGCCTCACGCCCGTCGCGGGTTCGTACAACGACCACTGGCTCGCCATCCTCCGACAGTCGCTCATCCACTTCAAGGCGAATGCGCGTCAGCCAGTAAGCGATGCGCGGATCGTTGCGTGGCTGTTCGTCGTAAGCCTCCAATCGGCAATGACCATGCACCAGTCGCGCGGCGAGGGCGTAGGGCAGGCTCATCTGCGCAGCGGCCAGACTGCGGGTGTCGCGACCGCCGCACATATCGAGCAGAAACCCGCACAGGTTCACCTGAACGTCTTCCACCTGATCCGCGCCGATCTGCAATTGCTCCAGCAACAACCCAAGCGCATCGATGGCCGAATGGGTGCCACGGCAGGCGGCGTAGGGTTTGATCGAGCAGCGCGCGAGTTTCCAGACCTGTCCCAATTCGGCATCCAGCGCATCCGGCTGCGCGCTGCCCGGCGCCAGGGTTTTGAGAAACCCGCCCCAGACATCCTCGAACAACACCGACGGCCCGCTGACGCCTTCACGGGCAAAACGCGCCGCGAGCAAACCACCCTCGGCCGCACGACCGCTGTGCAGTTTCTTGCTTTGCGAACCGTCATGGATGAACGCCCACAACCCGCCGCTGAAACTGCCGGCGATGCCCAGTGCCGACACGGTTTGCCCGACATCCAGCGCAAAGATCCGTGCACAGGCCGCCGCCGCGCCGAACACGCCGCAAGTGGCGGTCGAATGCCAACCGGCGCCGTTGTGCGCCGAATAACTGCCGCAGGCTTCCAGCACCCGCCGGCCTATTTCGTAGCCGATGACCACGGCGGTGATGAATTCGCGACCGTCCACCGGCCTATCCACCAGCGACAGCGCCGCCATCACCGCCGGCAACACCACCGCGCCGGAATGATCGCAACCGCCGGTGTCGTCCAGCTCCAGCGCATGGGCGGCGATGCCATTGAGCAATGCCGCATGCCCCGCGCCGACCCGCAACGATGAACCCCAGACCAACGCAGTGCCGGGTTCGGCGCCGAACACCTGCCGCGCCTGAAGCGCCACCGCGCTGTCGGCCCCGGCCAGTGCTGCGCCGAAGGTGTCGAGAATGTGTCGCTTGGCCTGTTCCACCAACGCTGGCGGCAGATCTTCAAACCGTGTATCGACGCAAAACTGCGCCAGCCGCTGCATGCGTTCGGTCATACGAGGTAGTCCCGATAATGGCGCTCATACACCGACGCCGGATGATCCTGCGCGACCGGCGCCGCCGTTTGCGCCCACCACTGCGCGACTTCGGCGCCGGTGGCGATCCACACGTCGTCATGCTGCTGAATGCCTTGCAGCAGTTCCCGCAGCACACCGATGCGCCCCGGCGTGGCGATGATTTCCGGGTGCAGGCGCAGCACGTAGCACAGGCCGAAACGGTGGAACCCGGCGAAGTCCATTTGCAGGTTGCCCAGGGTATGGCTGTAGGAGGCGATCCGCGATTGCGCCGGCGGCACGGCCGGGCTCAGATTGAAGGCGAAGTAAGGCTCGTCTTCCAGTTCGTAATGCAGCGGCAACTCGACCACTTCAGGCGCAGTTGGATGCAAGAACGGCAGGTCATCGCCACGCCAAGATGACGACCAGAGAATGCCGTGAGCTTTCAAGGCTTCGATGAATCCCGGCGCACCGTTGCCCGCTGGAATCCGGAAACCGGTTGGATGCACGCCGGTCAATGCTTCCAGCGCTGCACAGCCCTTGGCGACTTCCGCGCTTTGCGCCGCCAGATCCAGCGTGTCGTAATCCTGATGGCGGTAACCGGCGCAGGCGATTTCATGGCCGTCAGCCTGGATGGCCGCTATGTGCTGCGGATTTTCCTCGGCAACGATGCCGGGCACGAACCAGCTGCTGCGCACCCCGAGTTCCCTGAACAGGCCGAGCAAACGCTCGACGCCGCGTTGCGTGCCATAGCGCCATACCGAGAGCGTCTTGTCGCGCCCGGCGACTTCCGGGGCCTGGGTGAGAATGCCGTGGATGTCGTTGTAATCGACGGTCAGCACCACCGCGCAGCGTTTGCCGGCGGGCCAGAGGTTGTCAGCGTCAGCCATGGTGATGCTCCTTCAGCCACCAGCGGGCGACGTCGCGGCAGGTGGCGAACCACACGTCATCGCGCTGGCGCATGTGTTCGAAGAGTTTCTCCAGCAACAGGATGCGCCCCGGTTTGCCGGTGATTTTCGGGTGGAACAGGGTGGTCAGGCACAGGCCTTCGTCCATTGCGCCGTCGTACTCGCGTTGCCAGTTGTCGAGGGTCAGCTCGTAGCTGGCGGTGCGGTCGAGCCCGGACGGGAAGTTCGGTGCGCGGGTGTAGGCGAGGGAGGCGTAGTCGTCCATTTCCCAGCGGCCGGGGATTTCCACCAGTGGCGTGTCGTGGCCGGGGACGTTGACCAGATACGGGCGGTCGTCGCCGCGCATGCTGCTGGAATAGATGACGCCGTTGTCGGCCAGCATCGCCGGGGTTTCCGCGCGCCAGTCGCCGGACGGGGTGCGAAACCCCTCGGCGCGGATGTGCAGGTATTGCCAGAAGACGTCGCGGGATTTGTTCATCACGGCCTGCTGCTGGTCCAGCGTCAGGGCGTAGAAGGATTCGTGTTTGTAGCCGTGGTAGGCGACTTCATGACCGCGCTCGACGATGGCCTGGCATTGCTTCGGCCAGTTTTCCACGACCCACGCGGGGACGAAGAAGGTGGTCGGGATCTTGAAGGCGTCGAGCAGGTCCAGCAGGCGTGGCAGGGCGCGGTAGGGGCCGTAGCCGCCGAAGCCGAAGTATTCGGGTTTGTGCCAGATCGAGTTGTTGAGCATGGCATCGCCGGTCGGGCCGTCGAGGTCGAAGGCCAGGGCGAGGCAGGCTTTGTGCTGGTCGGGCCAGGTGGGTTGGGGGGCGGACATTGTTGTGACGCTCCGGGGCTTGGTCAGTTGGATCGTGGGCGGTGATCAGATCGAGCCCTCACCCCAGCCCTCTCCCGGAGGGAGAGGGAGCCGATCAGGGTGTTCTTCAGGGTTACATCGACCTGAAAAATCGAGTTGAACTCAGGCTCTAAAAAAACGAATCGAACTCAGGACCTGAAAAAATCAAGTCAAATTCAGATTCTGAAAAGCCAAGTCGTACGCAGGCTTTGAACAGCTTGAAGATCGGCTCCCTTTCCCCCTCGCCCCCCTTGGGGGAGAGGGCTGGGGTGAGGGGGAGCGATCTCGAGCCTTACTTGCCCGCGTTAATGGTCACATCCTTGATCGCACCCAACTCCAGATCCCACTTCTTCAGAATCGCGCCATAGCTGCCGTCATCCACCATGCTCTGCAACGCCACCTTCACCGCTTCACTCAGCTCAGGCTTCTTCTTGCTCACACCCAGGCCGGTGAACTGCACGGAGATCGGTTGGCCGACCGTCTTGTACATGTCCTTTTCCTGAGTCTTGAGGTACGACAGGGTTTCACTGCCCTGCATCGCCGCATCGATGCGGCTCTGGCGCAGTTGCGCACGGGCGTCGGCCGAGCCTTCGGTGCCGATCACGTTGATTGCAGGTTTGCCGGCGGCTTCACAGTTTTCCTTGCTCCACGCGGCGATTTCCGCCGGGAAGGTGGTGCGGCGGCTGGTACCGACTTTCTTGCCGCACAGGTCGATGATCTCGTTGGTCGCCGCATTCTTCTGCAAGGTGTAGAACTGCGGGCCGCTGGTGAAGTAGTCGACGAAGGTCACGCTGGCCTGACGCTCGGCGGTGTCGGTCATGCCTGACAGGACCATGTCCACGCGGTCGGTGGTCAGGGCGTTGATCATTTGCTCGAAGCCGGTTTCCTGCCACTTGATCTTCACCCCGAGGCGTTCGGCCAGGGCGTTGCCCAGGTCGTAGTCAAGGCCGGTGAGCTTGTTGGTGGCCGGGTCCTTGAAGTCCATCGGCGGATAGTTGGGCATGATCGCGACGACGATCTCGCCTTTCTCCTTGATGCTGGCCGGCAACTCGGCGGCCACGGCGAAACCGCAAGACATGAGGGAGGTGAGTACTGCTGGAATGACGAAGTTCTTCATGGACGTTCTCTTATGAGTGTTGTGAAGGCCAAAGGGGCCTCAGGTTCGAACGGCAGAAATGAAGCTTTGGGTGCGCGGGTTTTGCGGACTTATTAGTATTTCTTCGGGGCTTCCAGCCTCCACGATCTGCCCGCCGTCCATGAACACCATGCGGTTGGAAACCTCCCGGGCGAAGCCCAGTTCATGGGTGACGACGATCATGGTCATGCCGGTCTGCGCCAGATCGCGCATCACCGACAGCACCTCACCGACCAGTTCCGGGTCGAGTGCCGAAGTGGGTTCATCGAACAGCATCAGTTTGGGGCGCATGGCCAGGGCGCGGGCAATCGCCACCCGTTGCTGCTGACCGCCCGACAACTCGATCGGGTAGCTGTTGCGTTTGTCGGCCAGGCCGACCCGGGCCAGCAGTTCCAGGGCTTCTTCGTGCGCCTCCTTGGGCGAACGCTTGAGCACCTGGCACGGGCCTTCGATGATGTTTTGCAGCACGGTCATGTGCGGGAACAGGTTGAAGCGTTGGAACACCATGCCGGTGGCCAGGCGCTGACGGGCGATCTGCGACTCGTTGAGTTCGTGCAGCTTGTGCCCGACCACGCGGTAGCCGACCAGCTCGCCGTCGACCCAGAGGCCGCCCTTGTCGATCTTTTCCAGCTGATTGACGCAGCGCAGCAGGGTGCTCTTGCCCGAGCCGGACGGGCCGATGATGCACAGCACTTCGCCTTGCTCTACCTCGATGTTGATGTCCTTGAGCGCGTGGTACTGGTCGTAATATTTGTTCAGGCTCACGGCCTTGACGATGTTTCTCATGTTCGACTCCTCAAGAACGCTTGCCGGCGCCGCGAGCGAAACGACGCTCCAGACGGCTTTGACCGAAGGACAGGACGGTGACGGTGGCCAGGTACCAGATACCGGCGACGATCAGCAGCTCCATGACCCGGGCGTTGGCGTAGTAAATGTTCTGGGCGTTGTAGAGCAGTTCCGAGTACTGGATGACGCTCGCCAGCGAGGTCATTTTCACCATGCCGATGAATTCGTTGCCGACCGGCGGAATGATGATCCGCATGGCCTGGGGCAGGATGATCCGGCGCAGCGCCTGCAGGCGCGGCATGCCGATCGACTTGGCGGCTTCGTACTGGCCGGTGTCCACCGAGAGCAGGCCGGCGCGCACCACTTCAGCGGTATAGGCGCCCTGATTGATGCTCAAGCCGAGCAGGGCGGCCACGAACGGGGTCATCAGGCTCACGGTGTCGAGTTCGAACAGGCCGGGAATGCCGATGGTGGGGAAGATCAGCGCCAGGTTGAACCACAACAGCAGTTGCAGAATCAGCGGCGTACCGCGAAACAGCCAGGTGTAGGTCACGGCCACGTAACGCAGGATCGGGTTGGCCGACATGCGCATGATCGCGGTGATCACCCCGAACACGATGCCCAGCGCCATGGCGAGTACGGCCATGATGATCGTGTTGAACAGGCCCCACATGATTGCTTCGGAGGTGAGGAACTGGCCGATGTACGACCATTCGATCTTGCCTTCGGCGAAGGCGCGCACCAGGCCGATGATGGCGATCACAATCAACGTGGCGAAGAAGATCCGCCCGTAATAACGCCGTGGCACATGCTGGTACTGGGTAATGTCGAACTGGTTTTCCGCCAGTTTGCGCTCCGCCTGGAGTCGTTCTGCCTGAGTCTGGCTCATGGTGTTTCTCCGTACACTGTACTTTTCGATCAACCCCCTCCCGGTGGGAGGGGGACCCGGCTTAGAGGCGGAAGCCCTGGTAGTTTTCGGTCCACTGTTGCTGCGCGGCGAGGGCGGTTTTCAGGCGGCCGATCTGCTCGCGCACCTGTTGCGGTGCGGTGCCTCCCCAGCCGCTGCGGGCAGCGATGGCGGCTTCCAGGGTCAGGCTGTCACGCACGTCTGCCGTGAGGCGCGGGTCGATCTCGGCCAGCAGCGCCGGCGAGGCTTCCCACAATTCGAGGTCGTGTTTTTCGCAGGCCTGCACCAGTGCGCCGGTGATTTCGTGTGCCTCCTTGAACGGCACGCCGCGCACCGCCAGCCAGTCGGCAACTTCGGTGGCGAGGGTGAAACCCAGCGGTGCCTGACGGCGCAGTTCCTCGACGTTGACGGTCATGGTCGCGACCATCCCGGCCATCGCCGGCAGCACCAGCAGCAGGGTGTCGACGCTGTCGAGCACGCCGTTCTTGTCTTCGCTCAGGTCGCGGTTGTACGACAGCGGCAGGGATTTGAGCGTCGACAGCAGACCGGTCAGGTTGCCGATCAGACGGCCAGCCTTGCCCCGGGCCAGTTCGGCGATGTCCGGGTTTTTCTTCTGCGGCATGATCGAGCTGCCGGTGGCGTAGGCGTCATCCAGATCGACCCAGCGGAACTGGCGCGACGACCACAGGCAAAACTCTTCGGCCAGACGCGAGATGTTTATCCCGAGCATGCTGGCGATGAACAGGAATTCGGCGACGTGATCGCGGCTGGCCACGGCGTCGATGGAGTTTTCGCAGACCCCGGCGTAACCCATTTCCTTGGCTGACTGCTGCGGCTGACGAGCGATCGCGGAACCGGCCATGGCCGCAGCACCGAGGGGCGACAGCGAAGTGCGCGCGTCCCAATCCACCAGACGCTGTACGTCACGCAGCATCGATTGGGCGTGGGCCAGCAGGTGATGGGCGAACACGATCGGTTGCGCCTGCTGCAAGTGGGTGAAACCCGGGCAGATGCTCTCGACGTGCTGCTCGGCCTGATCCACCAGCGCTGTTTGCAGGGCCAGCACTTCCACGGCCAAGGTGCGGACGTGATCCCGCAGGAACAGGCGCAGGTCGTTGGCAGTCTGGTCATTGCGCGAACGGCCGGCGCGCAGCTTGCCGCCCAGTGCGCCGAGGCGCTCGGTCAGCAAGCGCTCGATAAAGGTGTGAACGTCTTCGTCGTCCAGGGTCGGGGCGATGCGCCCGGCAGCGAAATCGGCACCGATGCCGTCCAGGGCTTCGATCATCGTGCGGGTTTCCTGCTCGTCGAGCAGGCCGGCACGTTGCAGTTCCCCGGCGTGGGCCTTGGAGCCGGCCAGATCGTAAGGCGTCAGGCGGAAATAGCGCTCGGGGCAACGGGACAGGGCCGCCAGGGCTGCGGACGGGCCGCTTTTGAAACGGGCACCCCAGAGACGGTCGGTGGTTTGAGACATTTGTTGTTTTCCTCGTCGGTAACGCGAACTGAAATCGATGTGCCGGGCCTGTCGAGCACGCTGAAAAGTGAGCAGACGGAATCAGGCCAAAGCAGTTTTCAAGAGGGCAGTTGCAAAGAGACAAGAGCTGATCGAAGTGTCAGCTTTTAATATTTGGCGATCAGTGAGTTGGCACTGATGTTCGGAATTTTCTGGCGGTTGCCAAGGCTGGTTTTCTGTGATCATTATTATTAGCCGGCGATGTTTTTGTTGTTGGACACAGATTGTTGAACATTGCGCCAGAGGTAAATCAGCATTATGGAAACCCCACTTTCCAATTCCGGAAACCCACCGGTCAAAATCGCTCACCGGGCACCTTTGGCCCTCAGCGGACTGGATTTCAAACTGCTCAAGGTGTTCAAGGCGGTGGTCGAGGCCGGCGGCTTCAGCGCGGCGCAAAACGAGCTGAATGTGGGCCTGGCCGCGATCAGCAAGCAGATCTCCGACCTGGAAATCCGCATCGGCATGCGCCTGTGTACCCGGGGCCGCGAAGGGTTTCACCTGACCGAAGAAGGGCGTCTGGTGTATCAGGCGTCGATCGATCTGTTTGCTTCGGTCGACAACTTTCGGGATCGGCTTAGTTCGGCACAGAACGAACTTATCGGCGATCTCGGAGTAGGGGTGATCGACAATACGATTAGCGACGATAATTCGCCATTAGTTGCTGCGCTCAGAAAGATAAATGAACATTCGCCGAAAGTAAGATTTCAACTTCAAGCCACCCAGCTGGATGAAGTGGAAAGAGGCGTAGTTGAAGGGCGCTTGGTTGCCGGAATAGTCCCGGTTTATCAAAAGCGTGAAGAGTTCGATTATTACCCGCTCTATGAGGAACGCTCGCAGGCTTACTGCGCCGTCGGCCATCCGTTGTTCGAGATGCCGGCGGAGCAGATGGGTGGCAACGTGCTGCAGGATTACGAGTGCATCAACCACCGCTACGCGATCCATCGCGACAAGCTCAACTTTGCCCGCTACGACAGTTTTTCCGCGTCGGCGACCCAGGTCGAAGCCGTCGCGTTGCTGATCAAGACCGGGCGTTTCGTGGGCTTTCTGCCCCAACATTACGCCGCCACGCTGGTGGCCGCCGGGCAGTTTCGCGCGGTGTGCCCGGAGCTGATCCACTTCGACACGCCGTTCAATCTGATCCTGCGGCACAACACCGTGCGCAGTCCGTTGGTCAAGGCGTTCGCCCAGGCACTGGGGGTTGATCTCAAGCCGACGGCGTGAGTATCAGGCGCATGGCGCAACGTCGCTCACCGGGCAATCCGTGAGTGATTTCATCGCGCAATACATCGCGCAGACGTGCGTCCGTGTCTTCGGTGTTCAATAGCGCAAAACCCATGCGTTGATAGAACGGCGCATTCCACGGCAAATCGCGAAAGGTCGTCAGCGTCACCGTCCGAAGTTGCCACAGACGCGCCTGTTCAATCGCCGCCAACAGCAACTTGCGACCGACGCCCCGGCCCTGAAAGTGTTGGCTGACGGACAGTTCCTCAATGTGCAACTGTTGGTCGACAGTCACCGCCTTTAAAAAACCTGCAAGTTGCCCGTCGTTGTTTTCCGCCACCCACATTTCGCCCCGTTCAATGGCCGGTAAATGCGCCGACGCCTGCGGCACGGCAGCACCCGCCAGCCAGGCCAGTGAAGGGTCGAGGCGAAACAGCGCGGCGGCCGAGCGCTCGATGGCGGGGAGGGCGATGGCGTCGGCTGCATGGGCCTGTCGCACGGTAAAGGTCATCAGTCTGCGGTCCCTGTCGAAATCACGTCGCGCAGGTTAAGGCGTCAGCCACAGCAACACATAATCGTTTTTGTCGAAACGCCCGCTCAGCACCGGCTGCAGCGTTCCGAGCGGCGTGCCTTGCAGGGCTCGATAGTCGCTGCGATCCATCATCAGCCACGCCGGCCCCTTGAGCGCTTCGAGCGCTTGCGTGGTTTCAGTGAACAGCGGTTGCAGATCCTGCTCGACGTTGACCATGAACTTGATCGCCTTGGCGTCCTTGCCCATGCCGTGCAGCACCAGCGGCGCGGGTTGCTCGTGGATCCGCGCCAGTGCCGCTTGGCTGAAGGTCCGCGTGTCATAGAGCTGGCGCTCCACCGGCTCGAACACCAGCGCGTACGCCGACCAGACCGCCAACACGGCGCTGAACGCGAGGACTTCGGTTCGCCAGCGCGGTAGCCACAACCGCGACAACGCGGCCAGTTGCAGCAATCCCAGCACGCTGAGTACTGGCGTCAGGTCGGTCAAGGACTCGGGAAACCGTCGTTTCGCCACCCATAACAGGACGATCAACAATGCGGGAATCAACAACCACAATCCCTGCATGCCGACGCGCAGCCAGGCAAACACCCGACCATGCAACACCTGAAACGGATACGCCGCAATAATCGCCGCCATGGGCAGCATCGGCAGCAGATAACGGGCCTTTTTCGCCTGTGGAATCGACAGCCCGAGCATCGCGATCAACCCCGCCGCGGCGCAATATTGCACCAGGCGCAAGGCCGGGCCGCGTTGCCGGGGCTTGCTCAGCCAAGCGGCCGCGAGTGCCAGCAACGCCAGCGGATACGCCAGCGCGTAGTTGCCCAGTGAGCTGGTGAAGTAATACAGCGAACCGCTGACGCCTTCGCTGCCGTCCATGCGCCCCATGAACTGCATGCGGATCACGTCCTGACGAAACGCCGGCCCGCCGCTGACTTCCGCCAGCCACAACAACAGCCCGACGCAGGCCGCCAGCAACAGCGAAGCCAGCACACCGAAGGTCAACAGGCGCGACCATTGGCGATCCAGCAGGTAGTAACTGCACAGCATGCCGGTCGGCACCACCAGCCCGATCGGCCCGCGAATGCCGAACCCCAGCAGCAACAGAATGAACACTAGCGGCCAGCGTCGAGCGGCAGCGAAATGGTCGTGGGCATAGCCGAGGTAGAACACCGAAAACGCCACGGCGGCGAGCATCAGGTCCTGCGACACCGCGCGGGTTTCGCTGATGAAGGTGCTGGTGAGCATCAGCAGCGCGATGCTGACCACCGCCCAGCGCACGGATGCGGGCGCGAGCAAGCGATACATCAACGCCACGATCACCGCGCCGGCGACAGCGCTCGGCAGCCACGCCGTCAGGCTGTTGACCGTCCCGAACGGCAACGACAACAGCCAGATGAACAAGGTCGAGAGCGACGAATAATCGGCGTAAGGCTCACCATAAGTGGTGGGAAAAATACTGGGCCCGTGCCGGAGCATTTCCTGGGCGAACAACACGAAGCGCGAGTCGAAACCGATGGGCGCCTGCCCGTACACGCCGGCGGTGAACAGCAAAAACGCCAGCAGCCCTGCGATCAGGGACTGCCGGCGCAGGGCAGGGGTTAAACCGATCAAGCCACGTCCGAGGCGTGTGGCCATTGCTGCAACGGAATCGGCAGGGAGCGCGATTCGCCACGGCCCATCGGGAAGTAATGGAAGCCGTTGCGGGCCAGGCGTTCGGCGTCGTACAGGTTGCGGCCGTCGAAGATCACCGGGGCCTTGAGGCGTTGCTGGATCAGGTCGAAATCCGGCGCCTTGAACTGCTGCCATTCGGTGCAGATGATCAGCGCGTCGGAACCGGCGAGTACCGATTCCGGGGTGCCCATCAGCATCAGTTTCGATTCGTCCGGGTACAGATGCTGGGTTTCCTGCATCGCTTCCGGGTCGAACGCCCGCACACTGGCGCCAGCGGCCCACAGCGATTCCAGCAGAACCCGGCTCGGCGCATCGCGCATGTCGTCGGTGTTCGGCTTGAAGGCCAGCCCCCACAGGGCGAAAGTCTTGCCGCGCAGTTCGCCCTTGTAGAACGCGTTAATGCGTTCAAACAGCTTGTGCTTCTGCCGCTGGTTGATCGCTTCCACCGCTTGCAGCAAATCGCTGGAGCAGTGCGCCTCTTCGGCACTGTGGATCAGCGCGCGCATGTCTTTGGGGAAGCATGAACCGCCGTAACCGCAACCGGGGTAGATGAAGTGGTAGCCGATGCGGCTGTCGGCGCCGATGCCCTGGCGCACCGATTCGATGTCCGCGCCCAGGTGTTCGGCCAGCTCGGCGATCTGGTTGATGAAGCTGATCTTGGTCGCCAGCATGCAGTTGGCGGCGTACTTGGTCAGCTCGGCGCTGCGCAGGTCCATGAACATGATGCGGTCGTGGTTGCGGTTGAACGGCGAATACAGATCGCGCATCACGTCGCGCACTTCTTCGCGCTCGCAGCCGATGACGATCCGGTCCGGCCGGCGGCAATCGGCGACCGCCGAACCTTCCTTGAGAAATTCCGGGTTGGACACGATATCGAACTGCAACAGGCGCCCGGCCTTGATCAGCGCCTTGTCCAGGTGGGTGCGCAAGGTGTCGCCGGTGCCGACGGGTACGGTGGATTTCTCCACCAGAATCAGCGGTTGTTCACGATGCCGGGCCACGGCGTCGCCCACCGACAGCACGTAACGCAGGTCTGCCGAGCCGTCTTCTTTCGACGGGGTGCCGACTGCAATGAACGCGACCTTGCCGTGCTGCACCGCGAGTTTTTCATCGCAGGTGAATTGCAGGCGCCCGGCGTCCAGGCCCTCGCGGACCAGGCTGGCCAGCCCCGGCTCGAAGATGCTGACGTGACCCTGGTGCAGCAGCTCGACTTTCTTCTCGTCGATGTCCATGCACACCACGTCATGGCCGACTTCGGCCAGCACGGCGGCCTGCACCAGGCCGACATAACCGCTACCAAACACTGTGATTTTCATGGCGAACTCCTCAATTCGGGCGCACGGGCCGGACGAGTGTTGATGGTGATGACCCCGAGCATGACCAGCGCCACGCCCAGTGATTTGGAGAAACTGAAGGATTCGTTGAACAGCGGAAGGCTGGCCGCCAGCAGGTACACCAGCGCGTAGCTGATGCTCAGCAGCGAATAGGCCCGGCCCAGCGGCAGATCGCGCAGGGCGGCGAGCCAGCAGAGCATCGACAGCGCATAGGCGAAGATCGCCGCGAGCACCACGGCCAGCGCAACTGAATCGACGCTTTGTACGGACAGCCACTGATCCGGCCGGGGCAGACGCGTCATGCTCCAGCGCATGCTCAGTTGCGCCACGCTGACCAGCAGCACGCTGGCCAGGGCGAAGAAGATTCCACGACCCTGGTTCATGACTGTTGCCCCAAAAGCGCCACGCCACCGATTACCAGAAACACGCCGAACCAGTGTTGAACGTCGACGGGCTCCTTGAACACGAAGCGGGCGATCAGGGTGATGATCACGAAATTGAGGCTGAGCATCGGGTAGGCGATGCCGACGGGCAGGCGCTGCAACACCAGCAGCCACACCAGCAGACCGGTGCCGAGGGCAAACAGGGCCAGCCACAACCACGGCGAGCGCAGTTTGCGCGACCACGGCAAGCTCGCGCCGCGCCAGCGCTCGACGGCGAATTTCTGCGCGACCTGGCCCAGGCAGGTCAGCAGGCAGGCGAGCAACAGCAGCCACAGGCTCATGACGCCTCCTGCGGAAGAATCACGATCACCAGATTGCCTTGCTCATAACGAACGCCGTCCTTGGGCAGTCTGTCGAGTTCGTCCAGTTCGTCTTGCCCCTTGACCCGCATCACCACGCCGACCGAACCGGTCTTGCGGGCTTCGCGCATCCACTGTTGCACCTGATCGGTATCAACCCGCTGTTGAATGCCATCAGGATAGGCAAGGCCATATTTCAATTCGCCTATCGTGTTGTACATCGCCACCTGCGGGCGTTTGACTCGCCAGGACAGGGCCGACGCGGCGCCCAGGTCGTTGCTCAACAGGTGCGTGGTGGCCGCCAGTTCTGTTTGGTGGGCGAGCACGAACTGGTCAGGCATCTTGTTCGCCACCACCGATTTGGGCAGTGCCGCCGGCAGCAGCGCGATCAGCAGCAGGCTGCCCACCGCCGGTGCTGGCCAGCATTGCAACGGGCGGAAGGCTTGCAGCAGGTTGCTGATGATCCAGCCGGTCAGGGCGATGAACACCAGCACCAGACTGTGCAGTTCGTGGTCGTACAGCGGACGCTTGAGCTGCACGTAAACCAGCCCGATCAGCGTGACGATGCCCAGAAACAGGTTCAGCAGACCATTGAGGCCCAGCGCCCGGCCTTGCTCCACACGCAAGCGATCGGCCAGCGCGTGGCCCAGCAGCAACGCCAGCGGCAGCAGGCACGGCAGGATGTAGGTCGGCAGCTTGCCGTTGCTCAGGCTGAAGAACAGCAGCGGCATCAACAGCCACAGGCCGAGAAACGCGATGCCGGTTTCGCGGCGGGTCTGCCAGGCCTGCTTCAACGCCACCGGTAGCATCCCGACCCACGGCAGACTGAACGCCACCAGCAGCGGCAGATAGAACCACCACGGCGCGTCATGCTGGGCATCGTCGCCGGCAAACCGGCGGATGTGTTCGTGCCAGAAGAAGAACCGCCAGTAATCCGGTTCCTGACCGTGCACCGCCAGCACCCACGGCAGGCTGACGATGATCGCTACCGCGATGGCCACCGGGCCGTACAGCAGCAATTCTTTCCAGCGTTTTTGCCAGAGCATCCACGGCAAGGCGATCAGCACCGGCAGCAGCCAGGCGAGAAAACCCTTGGTCATGAAGCCCATGCCGCACGCCAGTCCCAGCACCGCCCAACCGGCGATGCGCTGACCATTGGAACGGCTGTCGAGGGCGAACCACAGCGCCACCAGACTCAGGTTGACCCAGAAGGTGAATTGCGGATCGAGGTTGGCGTAACCAGCCTGGCCGGCGACGATGACGAAACTCATGTAGAGCAGGGCGCAGACGAAGCTTTTGCGCGGGTCATTCCACAAACGGCGGGCGATGAGGAAGCACAGCAGCACGCTCAGCCCGGTGCTCAGGGCCGAGGCAAACCGCACGCCGAACAGGTTCTGGCCGAACACGGCCTGCCCGAGGGCAATCATCCAATAACCGGCCGCCGGTTTTTCGAAGTAACGCAGGTTCATGAAATGCGGCGACACCCAGTTGCCGCTCAGCAGCATTTCCTGGCTGATTTGCGCATAACGGGTTTCATCGGGAATCCACAGACCATGACTGCCCAGCGGCAGCAGATACGCCAGCAGGAAAATCCCCAGCAACAGCGGCAATGCCCAGCGTTTGCTCATGCGCCTTGCACTCCCAACCAGCCTTCGCGGCCTTCGAGGGCACCGCGTTGCACACGGCCGACGGGCAGGGTGTTGAGAAACTCGGGCAGCAAGTCGCCCAGCGGTTGAAAGTTGATGTTTCGCTGGCGTGCGTCGGCCAGCAGTCGACGAAAATCTTCGGCCATCAGAATCCCTTCTACTTCGGCGTGAATGGTGTAGACGTTGAGGTTGTCCGGGCGGAACCGGTCGAGGATGAAGGCGTTGAAATCCTTCGCCGCCACACTCGGCCCGACCACTTCATCGAAGGTCGGCAAGTCCACCGGAATCTGCGGCGCACCGACCGAACCGTCAGACAGCAACGGTCGGAACAACCGCTGCCCACGGCAATCGCTGTTGTAGCGAAAGCCGAAGGCCTGTTTGGCTTCGATCACACGCTCGTCCGCACGCCAACCGGCGGCGGCCGAACACATGACTTTTTCGCCGAGGATGTCGCTCAAGGTGTCGACGCCCTGACGGATCTGCTCGACCAGTTGCGCATCGCTCCAGCGCCCGGCATTGGCCTGCCAGCCGTGGTGATCCCAGGCGTGCAGGCCGACTTCGTGGCCGGCGGCCCGGGCCTGACGCATCAGGTGCCCGAGGTCGCGGCCGATCGGTTTGCCCGGCCAGGCCGTGCCGGCCAGCAGGATGTCCCAGCCGTACAGGCCAGCGGCGTTGGAGCGCAGCATCTTCCACAGGAACTGCGGGCGGATCAGGCGCCACAGGTGCCGGCCCATGTTGTCCGGGCCGACACTGAAGAAAAACGTCGCCTTGATCTGCGCTTCATCGAGAATTTCCAGCAAGCGCGGCACGCCTTCGCGGGTGCCGCGAAAGGTGTCGACGTCGATGCGCAAACCGGCCTGCATCAGCGCTTGCTCTCGATTTCGGCCATGGCCTCACGCAGGAAGAAATCCAGCGTGTTGCCGATGGTCTCGCGCATTTCCACGGTCGGCGTCCAGTCCAGCAGGCGCTTGGCGTTGGCGATGCTCGGTTTGCGGTGCTCGACGTCCTGGTAACCGGCGCCGTAGAACGCCTTGCTTTCCACGTCGCGGAAACCGGCGAACGGCGGGAAGTTGGAACGCAGCGGATGAGCCTCGAACTGGCGCAACAGTTCTTCGCCCAACTGACGAATGCTCGCTTCGTTGTCCGGGTTGCCGATGTTGATGATCTGGCCGTTGCAGACGTCGTTGTCGTTATCGATGATCCGTGCCAGCGCCTCGACGCCGTCGGCGATGTCGGTGAAGCAGCGTTTCTGTTCGCCGCCGTCGAACAGGCGGATCGGCGTGCCTTCCACCAGATTGAGGATCAACTGGGTGATGGCCCGGGAGCTGCCGATGCGCGCCGAGTCGAGGCGATCAAGCCGTGGGCCCATCCAGTTGAAGGGGCGGAACAGGGTGAAGTTCAGGCCCTTGGCGCCGTAGGCCCAGATCACCCGGTCCAGCAGTTGCTTGGACACCGAGTAGATCCAGCGCTGCTTGTTGATCGGGCCGACGATCAGGTTCGAGCGGTCTTCGTCGAAGTGCTTGTCCTGGCACATGCCATAGACTTCCGAGGTCGACGGGAAGATCACGCGCTTGTTGTATTTGACGCAGTAGCGCACCAGTTTCAGGTTTTCTTCGAAGTCGAGCTCGAACACCCGCAGCGGGTTGCGCGTGTATTCGATCGGCGTGGCGATGGCCACCAGCGGCAGCACCACGTCGCATTTCTTGATGTGGTACTCGATCCACTCCGAGTGAATGCTGATGTCGCCTTCGACGAAGTGAAAACGCGGGTGGCTGCGCAGGCGGTCGATGGCGTCGGAGCCGATGTCCAGGCCATAGACTTCGTAGCGCTCGTCACGCAGCAGACGCTCGGACAAATGGTTGCCGATGAAGCCGTTGACGCCGAGGATCAGCACCCGTGTACGGCGCGGGCCACGACCGGATTCGGCGCCGCGCAGCAGCGAGCCGTCCACCAGACCGAGTTCATTGGCCAGTTGCGGGCCGCTAAGGTACAGGCCGTTGTCGTTGCGCTGGCCGGCGTTGATCACCAGCGAGTCTTCACCGCAGGCGATGCGCAGCGGATCGACACTGATGACGCGGCCCGGCGCCTGACCTTCGTTGCCCTTGACCACGTCGGCGTTCCACACGATCAGCTTGTGCTCGCCCACGGCGCAGAAGGCGCCCGGGTAAGGCTGAGTCACGGCCCGCACGAGGTTGAACAGTTTTTCGGCAGGTTGCGCCCAGACCAGTTTGCCGTCTGCCGGGGTGCGACGACCGAACACCGTGGCCTGGGATTCGTCCTGCGGGGTTTCCCGCAGTTTGCCGTGCAGCATCGCCGGCAGTGCATCGCGCAGCAGGTCGCTGGCGGCGATCCGCAGTTTGCCGTGCAGGCTCAGCGCGGTGTCGCTGCGTTCGATGGCCACGCGTTGCTGGGCGAGGATGGCGCCGGCGTCGGCACGCTTGACCATGCGATGCAGGGTGACGCCGGTTTCGGTTTCGCCGTTGACCAGCACCCAGTTGGCCGGGGCGCGGCCACGGTAGCGCGGCAGCAGGGAGCCGTGCAGGTTGAACGCGCCTTTTTTGGCGGTGGCCAGCAATGGCTCGCTCAGCAGGTTGCGATAGTAGAAGGAGAAGATGTAATCCGGATCGAGCTTGGCAATCCGCTCGATCCACAACGGGTGGTTGGCGTCTTCCGGTGCATGAACCGCGATGCCTTTGTTGGCGCACAGTTGCGCCACCGAGGCGTAGAACGCGTTTTCCTGCGGGTCATCGGCATGGGTGAACACCGCCGCAATGTCGTAGCCGCTGTCGAGCAGGGCTTGAATGCCGGCGCAGCCAATATCGTGGTAGGCGAAGACAACGGTTTTTGCGCTCATGAGAGAACCTGATCAGACGAGGAGTTGGAAGTAAGGCCGTCAACGGTGATGGCGGGGGCCGGCGTGGCGGGGTGCCCGCGCAGGACCTTTTCGATGAAGAATCGCGGGCGGGCGCGCACATCGCTGTACATGCGCCCCAGGTATTCGCCCAGCAGGCCCATGCCGATGAACTGGCCGCCGGTGAACACGAACAGCACGGCGAACAGCACGAACAGGCCATCGCCGGCCCATCCGGCACCAAAGGCCAGGCGCAGGACAATCAGCGCCGCCGCGAACAGCACGCCGAGCCCGGCCATGGCGAAGCCGACGATGCTCAGCAGGCGCAGGGGCGTGGTGGTCATGCAGGTGATCAAGTCGAACATCAGGTTGATCAGGCGCATCGGGCTGTATTTCGAATCGCCGTGTTCGCGCTCGGCGTGGGCCACGGTGATTTCCGTGGTGTGGCGGGCGAAGCTGTTGGCGAGGATCGGGATGAACGTGCTGCGTTCGCGGCAGGCGAGCATCGCGTCGATGATGGTGCGGCGGTAGGCGCGCAGCATGCAGCCGTAGTCGCTCATGGCGACGCCGGTGGAACGTTGCACGGCGAGGTTGATGAGTTTCGACGGATAGCGGCGCAGGGCCGAATCCTGACGGTTGCCGCGCACGGTACCGACCACGTCAAAGCCTTTTTCGGCCTCGGCCACCAGGCGCGGGATTTCTTCCGGCGGGTTCTGCAAGTCGGCGTCGAGGGTGATCACCACGTCGCCCTTGCACTGTTCGAAACCGGCCATGATCGCCGCGTGCTGGCCGTAGTTACGGTTGAGGATGACCGCCACGAACGGGCTGTCTTCGACTGACGCGGCGTCTTCGAGCAATTGTGCGGAGGCGTCGCGGCTGCCGTCGTCGACCAGCACGATTTCGTAGTCATGCCGCAATTGCTGGCAGGCGGCCTGGGTGCGGCGCAGCAGCTCCGGCAGGCTGTCTTCTTCGTTGTAGACCGGGATGACGATCGACACGCAATGAATCGGATAAGGTCTCACGGGCGTTTCCCCATCAGGTGTTCAATGGCCCCGACGACCCGGTCCAGATCCTGATCGGTCATATCGGGAAACAAGGGAATCGAGCACAGCCGCGCCGAGTTCCACTCGGTGTCGGGCAGGGACAGGTGCGGATCACGCTGGCGATACCAGGTGTGCAGGTGGGTGGCGATGAAGTGGATGCCGGTGCCGATGCCTTGCTCCTGCAAACCCTTCATGAAGGCTTCGCGGTCCATGCCGCAGCGCTCGCTGTCGATGCGCAGGATGAACAGGTGCCAGGCGTGGGTTTGCGCGTAGGCAGGCACCGCCAGCGGTTGCACCGGCAGGCCTTCGAGTTTTTGCAGGTATTGCGTGGCCAGTTCGGTGCGACGGGCGTTGATCGCGTCCAGACGCTCCAGCTGCACCAGGGCAATCGCGGCGTTGATATCGGCCAGGTTGTATTTGAAACCGGGCTCGATCACCTGGGCCTGGGGTTTGCGGCCGTGGGTCAGGCGGTCGTACGCATCGACGCCCAGACCATGAAACTTGAGCATGCGCACGCGGTTGGCCAAAGCTTCATCATCGGTGACGAACATCGCGCCTTCGGCGCAGGTCATATTCTTGATCGCGTGGAACGAGAAGACCGCGGTGCCTTGCGAACCCACGTGACGGCCCTTGTAGCGGGTGCCAGCGGCGTGGGCGGCGTCTTCGATCACGGTGATGCCGTGCTTGTCGGCCAGGGCGTAAAGCGGATCGAGATCGAAAGCAGCGCCGGCGTAATGCACGGGAATGATCGCTTTGGTGCGCGGGGTGATGGCGGCTTCGATGCGCGCGGCGTCGGTCATCAGGGTGTCGCGGTCGACATCGACGAACACCGGCGTGGCGCCGAGCAGGGAAATCATGTTGGCGGTCGAGACCCAGGTCTGTGACGGGGTGATGACTTCATCGCCGGGGCCGATACCCAGCGCCAGCAACGTTACATGCATGGCACCGGTGGCCGAGGAAAGTGCCACGGCATGGCGGCAACCGACGTACTGGGCAAACTGTTCTTCAAGAGCCTGGTTTTTCGGCCCGGTGGTGATCCAGCCGGAGCGCAGGACTTGCTCCACGGCGGCAATTTCTTCATCACCGATACTGGGGCGGGAGAAGGGGAGAAACGCCTGACTCATGCACACCTCATTGCAAAGAAAAAAGAAATAGATCCATTGAATAATTGGATCCAATCAAAGCGTAGACGCGAAAAAATCCTTTGCATCAATAAGTTGCCAAGACGACATAACGTCGGGTTCGGTTGACTTTTCAGGCATTGCCCGGCAGCTTGGGCAGCGCCGGCACAGGACTCAGTGGAATTAAGGTTATGCCCGTTTTTGTGAAAGGAACATGAAAAACCGGTCGGCGAATCGTTTATCTGAAACCCATACAGCCACTGTTCAGACTTCTACCGTTTATCGCGGTTTTTAGTAGAAAAGTCCTACGGAAGTGTTCCCCTTATATTAAGAATGTTGCAGTTGTTAGTTGCTGTGTTGAACTGCTTTTACTCAAGGCCCGACGTTTGATTGACTTACCCGTTGCATCCCCCGACACCCTGAAAACCAACCCGATGACCGTGTATCTGGCGCGTCTGGCTCCCTCCAGCCAACTCACCATGCGTTACGTTTTGCAAGATGCCGCCGACCGACTCGGTTTCGAAGACATGAACGTCGAAGACATTCCGTGGCACGCGCTGCAACCGGAAGATGTCGTTGCGTTAGTCGCTGCATTGCGCGCCGACAATTACGCACCGAATACTTCTTCGCTGTATGTAAACGCCATTCGCGGTGTAATGAATGAAGCCTGGCGCATGAGTCTTATCAGCCAGGAACATCTATTGAAGATGCGCTCGGTCAAAGGCATTGCCGGCACGCGACTGTCTCAGGGGCGCAATCTGAAGCGCACGCTGATTCATGAATTGATGGAAGTCTGCGCCGCTGATCCACGGCCACAAGGTTTGCGCGATGCAGCGGTGATTGCGTTGTTGTACGGCACTGGCATGCGCAAGTCGGAGTCGGTGGATCTGGACCTCAATCAGGTCGATTTCAACGAGCGCAGTTTGTGTGTCACCGCCAAGGGCAATAAACAACTGATCAAGTACGCACCGGCCTGGGCGTTTGCCAAACTCAATGCCTGGCTGGAGTTCCGTCGTTCGGAACTCAAGGAAGGCGAGAGCGACGACGCGTTTCTGTTCAACCGTATTCGCCGTGGCAGCCACATCACCCGCGAGCGCATCACCAAGCACGCGATCTATTACATCGCCCGCCAGCGCGGCACCCAGGTCGGGGTGAAGATCATGCCCCATGATTTCCGGCGTTCGTTCATCACCCGGGTGATCGAGGAGCATGACCTGTCGATCGCCCAGAAACTGGCCCATCACAGCAATATCCAGACGACTGCCAACTACGACGTGCGCGACGACAACGAGCGGCGCCGCGCGGTGGATCGTTTCGACTTGTAGGCATTGCGTTTCGCTCAGGAGGCGGGCGGGCAGCCGCGTGAGCCGGTGGAAGCCTGACCGATCAACGCAGCCAGGCGCTTGACGTTGTTCTGCTGGGCCACCACCAGATCATCGATGGTCGGCCCGGACGGGGTTCGCAGCAGCGAGCGGCAGGCGAGCAGGGCGTCGTCGCCGGTGTTGGCCTGGCGCAGGCGCCATTTGACGTCGATCAGCCCGTATTGGCCGGGTATCGAATCGAAGCGTTGCACATCAATGCGCACCGAGGTCTTGCGCGGGCCGCCGGCATTGCTCAGTTGATCCACCAGTGCGCTGCGCAATTCATCACTGAGGCTCGCGCCCCACCATTCGGTCTCGAGAATCGCGAGGCCGCTGTTGCCCTGGCGGATGACGATCTGCGGCCGGTCGACCTGCGGCGGCACGTTGATGCCTTCGATGGCGATTTCCGAACCGGCGCGGCCGGTCATCGGTTGCGTCGGTGTCAGGGTGTGAAAGCTGATCGGGGCGCTTTTACAGGCGCCCAGCAGCAGGCCAATGGCGAGCACGGTGAACTTCAGCGGTAAAGCCATGGGACAGCTCCTGTGCTCAATTGCGCGGCGGCCCTTTGAGGTCCAGCGGCGCGGCGTTGTCGGGGCGGCCGCGAATCAACGATTCCGGATGACGGCCCAGATAATCGGACAGTTCACGCAACGAACGCGACATGCGCCCAAGCTCGTCGAGAGTCTCGGTCAGTTGTTCGCGTTGCGGCGAATCTTCGGCCAGGGTCGAGCTGGCCGAATGCAGGGTCTTGCTCAGGTCGGCGAGGGTGTTCTGCACGCCGGGCAGGGTCCTGGCATTGAACTGGGTCAGGCCTTTGCGCAATTCCACGAGGTTGCTGTCGAGGTTGCCGGCAATCCGTTCCACCGGCAGTTTGTTGAGTTTGTCGATCATCGCTTCGAGTTTTTCCTGCAACTGTTCGAGGCTGCCGGGGACGGTCGGAACGCTGATCGGGCGGGCGGTGGGGTCGAACGCGACTTTTTCGGCTTTGGGGAAGAAATCCAGCGCGATATACAGCTGCCCGGTCAGCAGGTTGCCGCTGCGGGCCTGGGCGCGCAGGCCGTTGTCGATAAAGGTGCCGATCAGGCGCACGGCGGCGGCTTCGTCGTCCGGATTGTGTTCGAGTACCTTAAGCATCTTGACGTGAGCCTGACCGAGGCGTTGCGGGTAGATCACGATGCCGACGTTGAGCGGGAAGCTGCGTTTTTTCGGATCGAAGTCCAGGTTGACGCTCACTACCCGGCCGATTTCGATGCCGAGAAACTCCACCGGCGCGCCGACTTTCAACCCGCGCAGGGCCTGATCGAAACGCAGGGTCAGGTATTGCGCCTTGCCGTTGGGTGGGGCGAGGGCGGTTTGCTGGTCGTCGAACAGGTCGTAAGTCTTTTCTTCGGCGGCGGCGACATCGTTGGGGCTGTACTCCGGCGCGCGGAAGGCAATTCCGCCCACCAGCAAGGTCGACAACGATTCGGTTTTCACCGCAAAACCGTTGGCGCCGACGTTGACGTCAATCCCGCTGGCGTTCCAGAACCGGGTGTTTTCCGTGACGTAGGCGTCGTTCGGCGCGTGGATGAACACCTCGATGTTCACCCCTTTACCATCGGCGTCCAGCGCATAGGCCACGACCTGGCCGACCGGGATCTTGCGGTAGTAGACCGGCGAGCCGATGTCCAGCGAGCCGAGGTCCGAGGCGTGCAGGTTGAAGCGTTTGCCCGGTTCGCCGTAGGTGATCGGCGGCGGGTTTTCCAGGCCTTTGAAGTTCTTCGAACGTGAGTTGGACTGACCGATGTCGGCGCCGATGTAGTCACCTGACAGCAGCGTGTCGATGCCCGAGACGCCGCCTGCACCGATGCGCGGGCGTACGACCCAGAACTGCGAGTCTTCGCGGGTAAAGGTTTCGGCCTGCTTGGCCAGTTTGATCGTGGCGTTGACGCTTTTCTGATCGTCGCTCAGCTCGACGTCCGTGACCTGGCCGATCACCACGTTGCGGTATTTGACTTCGGTCTTGTTGGCGGTCAAGCCGCTGCCGGTTTTAAAGGTGACGATGATGCTGGGGCCTTCCTGCATCAGGTTGTGCACCACCAGCGAGAGGCCCACCAGCACCGCGATGATCGGCACGATCCACACCAGCGAGATGCTGAAACGCCGGGTCTTGACCGGCGCCTGGCCGGGCGCTCGCGGTTGATCGGCGGCTGACGACTCCATCCATGACCTCCAGGGTGTGTTGGGCACTGAGCGTCAGGAACGCAAAAGCACTTCATCAATATAGAAGTGCTTCGCGATAGAGCAAATGTGCAGGGCGCTTTAACCGGCAGGCCTCATCCCAGCAGTTCCCGCAGGCGATACCAGAACATCCCCAGTGCCAGCAGCGGCGAGCGCAGCGCCGGGCCGCCGGGGAAGGTCATGTGCGGCACGCCGCTGAACACATCCATGCCCTGACTGTGGCCGGCATGAATCGCCTCGCCCAGCAGCTTGGCGCACCAGTGGGTGACGTTCAGGCCGTGGCCGGAATAGCCCTGGGCGTAGAACACGTTCGGGTGCTGCTTCAAACGGCCGACCTGCGGGAAGCGGTTGGCGGTGATGCCGATTTTGCCGCCCCATTGATAGTCAATGCGCACATCCGCCAGTTGTGGGAACACCTTGAGCATCTTCGGTCGCATGTAGGCGGCGATGTCCGCCGGATCCCGTCCCGAGTAATGGCAGGCGCCGCCGAACAGCAAGCGCCGGTCCGCCGAAAGCCGATAGTAGTCGAGGCCGACTTTCTGGTCGCACAGCGCCAGATTTTGCGGAATCAGCTCGGCGGCGCGTTCCGGCGACAGCGGTTCGGTGGCGATGATGTAACTGCCGGCGGGCAGGACCTTGCCGCTGAGTTGCTGTTCGAGTTCTTCCAGGTGCGCGTTGCAGCCGAGCACCAGACTGCCGGCGCGCACGGTGCCGCTTGGGGTGCGTACTTGAACGGTCGCGCCATGGACTATTTCCAGCACCGGGCTCTGTTCGAAAATCCGCACCCCGAGGGACGCCGCCAGCCGCGCTTCACCCTGCACCAGGTCGAGCGGGTGCAAGTGGCCCGAACCCATGTCGATCAGGCCGCCCTTGTAGACACCCGCGTTCACCACTTGCTGACGAATCAGCTCAGGGGCAACCAGCCGCGTTTCATGGCGGTAACCCAGCTGCGCCAGGCTGTCCTGCTCGGCCTTGAAGGCGTCGAACTGCGCCGGCGTGTTCGCCAGCTCACAGAAACCCCAGCGCAGGTCGCACTCGATGGCGTTGTCGCTGATGCGCTGGCGCACCAGCTCCACCGAGTCGATCCCGGCCCGGTGCAGGTAGCGCACGCCTTCGGCGCCAACATGCCGCGAGAAACCTTCGACGTCATGACCGATTCCGCGAATCAGTTGCCCGCCATTGCGCCCGCTGGCGCCCCAGCCGATGCGCCGGGCTTCGAGCAGAATTACCGAAAGCCCGCGCTGCGCCAATTCAATGGCCGTGTTGACGCCGGTGAAACCACCGCCGATTACGCAGACATCGGCGATCAGGTCACCCGCCAGTTCCGGATAAGGTGTGCTGGCCCGGGCCGACGCGGCGTAATAGGAGTGGGCGTGTTCCTGGGTGTACTGATTCATTTGTTCGACTTCACTTTGCTCCAGGACCGGGTCATCAGACGCATGATCGACTGGGGCGGGGTAGATGAGATGTAGAGCTTGTCGAGGACTTCCTGGGACGGATAGACCTCGGGATTGTTGACCAGCTCTGGATCCATGTATTGCTTGGCCGCCGGGTTCGGGTTGGCGTAGCCCACCGAGGCGCTGACCTTGGCGATCACTTGCGGATCGAGCAGGTAATTGATGAAGGCGTGGGCTTCCTTGGTGTTGCCGGCATCGGCGGGAATCGCCAACAGGTCGAACCACAGGTTCGCGCCTTCCTTGGGAATCGAGTAAGCGATGTTCACGCCGTTCTTGGCTTCCTTGGCGCGGTTGGCGGCCTGGAACACGTCGCCGGAATAACCGAAGGCCACGCAGATGTCGCCGTTGGCCAGATCGGACACGTATTTCGAGGAGTGGAAATAGGTGATGTACGGCCGGATGCTCAGCAGTTTCTCTTCGGCCTTCTTGTAGTCCTCGGGTTTCTCGCTGCGCGGGTCCATGCCCATGTAGTTGAGGATCGCCGGGAACACTTCATCGGCCGAGTCCATCATCGACACGCCGCACTGGGTGAGTTTCTTCAGGTTTTCCGGTTCGAACAGCACGGCCCAGGAGTCGATGTGATCGATGCCCAGCACTTGCTTGACCTTTTCGACGTTGTAGCCGATGCCGTTGGTGCCCCACAGGTACGGCACCGAGTGCTCGTTGCCCGGATCGTTTTTCTCAAGCAGGGCCAGCAGTTTCGGGTCGAGGTTTTTCCAGTTCGGCAGTTGCGAGCGGTCCAGTTTGAGGAACGCACCGGCCTTTACCTGACGGGCGAGGAAGTGGTTGGACGGCACCACCACGTCGTAACCGGTGCGACCGGCGAGCAGTTTGCCTTCTAGGGTTTCGTTGGAGTCGAAGACGTCGTAGATCACCTTGATCCCGCTGGAGGACTGGAAGTCGCCGAGGGTGGTTTCGCCAATGTAATCGGTCCAGTTGTAGACGCTGACCTGGGGTTGGGCGAGGGCACCGGCACTGCACGCCAGGGCCAGCGCGGCGGGGATCATGGATTTCAACAGACGCATATCGACACCTCTTCGAATTATTGGATTTTTCAGGCGACTCTTGCTGATCGTTCCCACGCTCCGCGTGGGAACGATCGTGGGTTGGTTTTTGTTGTTTTAATCAGACGCTCAGCAACAGGAACTCCCGCTCCCAGGAGCTGATCACGCGCTTGAAGTTTTCATGCTCGGCGCGTTTCACCGCGACGTAGCCGCGCACGAACTTGCTGCCCAGGTATTGCGCGACGGTGTCGCACTCTTCCATCTGGGTCAGGGCTTCTTCGATGGTGATCGGCAGGCGCAGGTTGCGGCGCTCGTAAGCCCGGCCTTCGACGGCGGCGCTCGGATCGATGCCTTCGACCATGCCGATGTAGCCGCACAGCAGGCTCGCGGCGATGGCCAGATACGGGTTGGCGTCGGCGCCGGGCAGACGGTTTTCAACCCGCATCGCCTCAGGGCCGGAGGTCGGCACCCGCAGGCCGACGGTGCGGTTTTCTTCGCCCCATTCGACGTTGACCGGTGCCGAGGTGTCCGGCAGGAAGCGGCGGAACGAGTTCACGTTCGGCGCGAACATCGGCAGCACCTTCGGAATGTACTTCTGCAGGCCGCCGATGTGATGGCGGAACAGATCGCTCATGCTGCCGTCGGCATTGGCGAAAATTGGCTGGCCGCTGGCGATCTCGACCACGCTCTGATGCAGGTGCATGGCGCTGCCGGGCTCGTCGCCGATCGGCTTGGCCATGAAAGTCGCGGTCACGTTGTGCTTGAGGGCGGCTTCACGCAGGGTACGCTTGAACACGGTGATCTGGTCGGCCAGATCGAGCGCGTCGCCGTGGCGGAAGTTGATTTCCATCTGCGCCGGGCCGTCTTCGTGGATCAGCGTGTCCAGGTCCAGGCCTTGCAGTTCGCACCAGTCGTAGACGTCTTCGAACAGCGGATCGAATTCGTTGGCCGCGTCGATGGAGAACGACTGACGACCGCTTTCGGCGCGACCGGAACGGCCCAGCGGTGCCTTCAATGGCAAGTCCGGGTCTTCGCAGCGCTGGGTCAGGTAGAACTCCATTTCCGGCGCCACGATCGGCTTCCAGCCTTTGTCGGTGTACAGCTGCAGGACTTTCTTCAGCACGTTGCGCGGCGACAGTTCGATCGGGTTGCCGAACTTGTCGAAGGTGTCGTGAATGACGATGGCGGTCGGCTCGATGGCCCACGGGATCACGTACACCGCGTCGCTCACCGGCTTGCAGACCATGTCGATGTCGGCCGGGTCGAGCAGGTCGTAGTAGATGTCGTCGTCGACAAAATCCCCGGTTACCGTTTGCAGCAGCACACTTTCCGGCAGGCGCATGCCTCGCTCATGCAGGAACTTGTTGGTCGGTGCAATTTTGCCGCGGGCGATGCCGGTCAGGTCGCTGACCACGCATTCCACTTCGGTAATCTTGTGATCTTTCAGCCATGTAAACAGCTGATCGAAAGGGGCATTCATAAAGACCTCGTCGTTGGTTTTGTTGACGCGGGGGAAAAGCGATTTCATCTTTCGCAGACTTCCCCTGTGGCGCGTTGACGACTATCTTGGGCGGGCCTTGACGTTCCATCTATCCACTTTCAGCAGCACCAAAGCGCACCAAAAGAGTGCGCAAGGTCTCCCATGACAACGTGTAATCCACTACAGGTTCAAGCGTTCAATACCGCCGATGTCACCGAACAGATCCGCGCCACGCCGGGTTGGGTTCAGCATTACCAGCAGATGTCGCCGGGGCATTTCGCCGGGCAGATCCGTTATCTGGATTTGCAGGGTGTGGAGGTTTACGAAGAACAGATGAACACCCGGGTCGAGCAGAATTTCAGCGCGCCGGAAGGCTCGCTGGCGTTCTGTTTCGATCGCAGCGACAACGCGCTCTATCTGCTCAATGAAGAGAGCCGCAACATCTGGATCACCCCGGAGAACTATCAGGAAATCGCCGTGGTGTTCGGCCCGGAATTCGTCCAGCGCAACGGCCTGGACGTGGCCAGGCTGGAAGGTCTGTTCATGGCTCCGCTCAATGGCGCGCAGAATGGATTGTTCAGCCGCTGGTTAAGCTCCACTCTCACGAAGTTGTCGCAAACCCTTGATCAGCCAAGCAAAGAAGCGCTGACCCAGCAATTGCTCGAGGACTGCCTGTTCATACTCGACAACGCGAGCGTGTGCCTGGACGGTGGTGGCTTGCAGCGTCGCGCCGAAGAGCGAATCACCCTCAAACGCGTAGGGGAGTGGGCGGCGGATTCACCGGAAGAAACCCTCAATCTGCTGGAGCTGTCGCGGGTGGCCGGGGTTTCCCTGCGCCAATTGCAGCAGACCTTCAAGGCGTACACGGGGATGTCGCCGAGCCATTGGCTGCGTTTGCGCAGGCTCAACAGTGCGCGGCGGGAATTGCTCAAACGCTCGCCGGCAGATACGACGGTGGCGGAGGTCGCAATGAACTGGTCGTTCTGGCATTTGGGCCGTTTTTCAAGCAGTTACCGGGCGATGTTCAAGGAGTTGCCGAGCGAGACCTTGAAGCGCTCATCGTCGATGTGACGGGCACTCTGCACCACAAAAAAAAGACGGGAGAGGTTTCGGTATTCGCCGAAATCTCTCCCGTCTTTTTCATTTATCGATAGGCCGATGTTGCCAAGCCTGTTGCGCTGCCGACTAACCAACTCTGAGACGTTTGAAGGAGGATGAAAGGGATCTTTTCATCAGTCTGGCCATCGGGGTTTCTATTTCTTTATGGATGACATGGGAGGCACCTATCATCAAAGCGAGGGTGCCCCACAGCAGCACGTGAGGATTCACAGCCGGATAAGCCATATTGAAGATCATGAAGCCGATCATTTGATGCAGCAGGTAAAGCGGGTAAGTCAGGGCGCCCAACGCTGTCCAGTCGAACCTCCCGATGGCTGACGTTTTATGCGTCGAGATAAAAAGAAACGTCATGAAAAACAGGGCAATGACACCGCAGATAATCAAGGAATCGTATTCGGTCGAATATTTCAGTTCAATCGACTCGGCCCACTTGATCGCGTTGAAGCTGGCCAATGCCTGCGCGGCTGCCAGCAGGGAAATACGGGATTTGGTAAAACCCTTGTCCCAGATGATGTAGAACGTCGCGCCAGCGATGAAATAGGCCGCGTAGTCGGTGATCAGGACCGAGCGCAGTTTTTCGAAAGCAAAGACTTCCGCTGCGGCCGAGATCAGCAGCCAGAGCACAAGGAAGTTTTCTATTTTCTCTATCTTCTTGAAGGCCAACAGGACGGCGATCATCAGGTAGAACTTTATTTCGACGAACAGTGACCAGTAGACCCCGTCGATGGGTGGGACACCGATCAGGTCGCCGAGGAATGTCATGTTGATCATGTATTGATAAAAATCAGCCGAAAATCTTGGCTGACCAATGGCCAGCGTGACGAGAAAAGTGATCGTGCAGCAAACCCAGAAAGCCGGGCAGAGGCGGATGACGCGGGAAATGAAAAACGCTTTGAGATCGTTGTTCGAAGCCGTCATCAGGATCACGAATCCGCTGATCATGAAAAACAGTTCGACGCCCAGGTAACCGTATTTGGCAACGTCAGCCAATAGCGGATAGGGCATTACCGACATATCGCCCCTCGCATAGCCGCGAAACGCATAGTGAAAAAACACCACGGCGATCGCGGCGAGGAAGCGCAGCAAGTCCAGTTCGTTCAGTCGTCGCTTGTTCATGTACAGGCGCTCCAGACTCGTCAGCGCGGATCGATCACTGAGGACTGTGTCGTGTGACATCCGACTCAAGGCCAAAGCGGCGTAGGGTGCTCAAGGACTGCGTAGCCACATGCGGATGTAATCGACTTCGAACGTGGAGGGCAGGTCAGCATCGTCGACCACGCCGAACCATTTCCACATGGCCTCACTGTCAAAGACGATCTGCATGGGGTAGAAAAAGTGGTTGTTCTTCGACTCCCTGACCAGTACGCCATCGACGTACCAGCGCAGGGTGTCGGGCTGCCAGTCGAAGCCGTAGACATGAAAGTCACTGGCCAGCCGCCAGGGGCTGGTCCAGGTGCTGCCGTTGGCGATATGTTCGGTGCTCTGTGGCGTGGCCCAGAGGTGGGCGTTCATGTTGTAGGCGCGGTCCGAGGCCGCCTCTTTGGTCTTGCCGCCGATTTCAAAGATATCGATTTCGGTGGCGTTGTCGGCCATGCCTGTCCACGCCAGCCAGAACGCGCTGGAAGCCGCAGAGTTCATGGGTTTGGCTCGTGTTTCGTAATAGCCGTAGAAGCCACGTTCGAGGGTACGAACCATCGCCGAGGTGTAATCCTTGAAACCTAGCTGCACGTATTTCGGCGGCAGGGTTTCCTTGCGAAAGACAATCTTCAGATAGCCGTTGCTGACGCTGGCATTGCGCTCGGTGAACAACGCCGGCTTGCGTCCCAGCGATTCGTTCCCGATAGCATTGTTGACGTGCCAGCGCGTGCGGTCGAGGGTGGTGCCATCGAACTCGTCGGACAGCGTGGTGTTGAGCAACCACCGGCCGGCATTGGCCTGATCGGACAACGGCAGATCGGCATGGATGTGGGACGGCAGAGCGTCCAGCGGGCCGACACGTGTCCAGGTATCGGCCTGAACCGGTATGGCCACGGACCACTTGTCCGCCAGGTACCGAAATACGCGCTGGCGCTCCGCGAGCGAGGCAAACGGCCGGTCATACACCAGGACTTCGGCGATGTCGCCGCGAAAGTTTTCGGCATTGCCGACGGCATTGCGCCCCACGCCATACGGTCCCAGCGGGACGTCCTGCAGCTCAAGGACAGAAACCGTCGGCTCATAAGCACCGGTTTGCGGAAGGCTCACGGCGAAATTCGGCAGCACGTTATCGTTGCTGGCGGCCTGCGGTCGTGAACTGAACAAACGTTGCCAGGGATCGACCCCGGCCTGTTCCGGCAACCGCCGGGACACGATCAGTACAGTCGCAGGCCCTTTCGCCGTGCGCAGGGTCCGGCCGAGCAATCCAGAGTTGCCGCTCAAGCGCACCACCGAATGGCCATTGAGGCTGTTCTCCATCCGTTGTGGCGGCGAAGAAGCGCCATCGACGGTCGCGTCATTGGCCTTGCCTGACTTGTCGCTCCAGCGCTGGAGACGGTTCTGCGCATCCAGAGTCACTGTTGACGCATCCGCCGCGTCCAGCCACAACATGAGCCCGGTGGTCGGCACCGCAGGAGGTGCCTGCGCGGCGTTGCTGATCAGCGAAACTGAAAACAGCACGGCCAACAGACATTCTTTGAACATCGGCATCACTTCACCGCAATGGGTGCCGGAATCTTGAATGAAGATTGATATCCCTGCGGATTGCACGACTGCCAGCGCCAGGTATCGGTGATCATTTGTTCCAGGCCACGCAGCGCGCTCCAGCCCAGTTCGCGTCCTGCCTTGGCGGGATCGGCCCAGCACTTGGCGATGTCACCCGCGCGTCGAGGGACGAAACGGTAGGGAATGCTGATGCCGGTGATGTCTTCGAAGCTGTGGATGATTTGCAACACGCTGTAGCCAACGCCCGTTCCGAGGTTCCAGTAGTGAATGCCGTTGGCGTGCTGCAGCACCTGCAGGGCCTTGAGGTGACCGATGGCCAGGTCGACCACGTGGATGTAGTCGCGCACGCAGGTCCCGTCCACCGTGGGATAGTCGCTGCCGTACACCGTGAGTTCGGGTATCCGGCCTATGGCAACCTGGGTCAGGCACGGCAACAGGTTGTTGGGGCGGCCCCGCGGGTCTTCGCCGATCATTCCGCTTTCGTGGGCGCCGATCGGGTTGAAGTAACGCAACAATCCAATGCTCCAGCGCGGATCGGAGTTGCACAGATCCGTCAGCAACTCTTCGATCATCAGCTTGGTGCGGCCATAGGGATTGACCGGTTTGCCGGTGCCAAAATCTTCGGCAATCGGCGTGCGCGTCGGCTCCCCGTACACCGTGGCTGACGAGCTGAACACCAGCCGGAATACGTTATTGCGGGCCATCGCCTGACACAGGCCAAGCGTGCCGGCAACGTTGTTGACGTAGTAATCCAGCGGCTTGCGCACGCTTTCTTCGACGGATTTGAGACTGGCAAAGTGCACCACGGCCTCGATGTCGTGCCGGCTGAAGATATCGTCGAGCAGGACCGGATCGCGAATATCGCCCTTGATGAAGTCGACGCGGGTCAGGGTCAGTTGCTCAAGGCGCCGGATGCACTCTCGACAGCTGTTGCACAGGTTGTCGAGCACCAGCACTTTGTGGCCGGCGTTAATCAGGGCTAGCACAGTATGCGAGCCGATGTAGCCGGCACCGCCAGTAATCAACGTGGTTTTGCGCATGGTGAGGCCTTCCTGTCTCAGGGCTGAACTCAGCGGGAGGTGAAAACCGATTTGAATTCCTGTGGCCAGTGTGGGTGCAGGGCGCTGTAACCCACGGCATAACTCAGTGCGCCGAGCACGACGCTGCCGGACAAATGCATGTAGCCCTGGAGACCCAGCTGCGGTAGCACCAGCAGCACGGTTGCAGCCATGACCAGGGAAGCGATCACGCTGCGGTAACTGGCTTCGAAAAAGCCACGCCAGCTGTAGCCGATCGCCGTGTTCAGGCCGCGGATTTGCAACGGCGTGATGACCAGCATGCGCGCCAGCAGAGCGACGGCTGCTGCCATGCCGCCGTACAGGTTGCCGAGGGTGTAGACCAGCGCCAAGGCCAGCGCGGTGGTCAGCACTTCGGCCTTGATCGTGAGGTGGCTGCGGTTGACCGCCACCAGTGCGGTGGTGGCGTACATGGCGCTGTTGCCGATGGCGGCCGTGCAAGCCAGTACTTGCAGCAGCGGGATGGCCTCTGCCCATTTGGCGCCGAAGATCAACAGGATCAGGTCGTTTGCCGTGAGTGCGAGTCCGATGAACAGGGGCGTCAACACAAACCCGCTGACGGCGGTAGAATCGCCAACGATCCCGATCAATCGTCTGGGCTCTGCGCTGCGCCGGGAGAACGCCGGCAGCGCGTAGCTCAGCAAGCCGTTGTAGATTGCGGTGCGTGGCAGTTCGATGATGCGCATCGCCATGTTGAACATGCCGACAGCGTTCGCCCCGGCGGTGATGCCCAGCACCACGTTGACCCCGCGCTGCAGGGTTTGCGAGCTCAGTGCGTTAATGGCCACCGGTGCGCCTGACCTCAACAATTCACGCAGGATCGGACCATCGATGTAAAAAGGGATACGTCGCGGGTCGGCGCGCATCAACACAATGATCGACATCAATTCCATGATCAGCGCCTGGGCAATGACCGCCCACGCACCCAGCCCCCAAAGCGCAACGGCAATGCCACCGACTCCCCCCGCCACTTTGCCCAGCAATGTGCGCGAAGCCAGCATCCTGAAGTTGCTGCTGCGGCGCATCTGCGCCACATAGACCCGCGCCATCATGGTGAACAGGATCTTTATCGAGGCTATCGCCGTCATCCATTGCAGCACCGGGTCGGGGGTGTACAGCATGACCGCGCCCGAAATGACGCCAATGCTCGCCAGACTGACCAGCACCGCCGCCCAGTAGGCGGTGCAGATGTGCTTGTCTTCCAGCCGCTCAAGCCGGACCAGCGGGTCTTCCAGCACCGACGAGTACACCAGGCCGATCAGTTCGACGATGGCAATGATGACCGTGCCCACACCCAGCTCGGCAGGTGACAGCAGCCTGGCGTAGGCGACAAAGGTAATCATCGACAGCAGGATCAGGCCGAATTTCTCGGTGAAGATCCAGGTCAATGTCGTCAGACGGTGGTTGGCCATGGCGGATACCGTATCAATGAGCCGTGGTTGACGCCGTTGCCTTGCGCAAGGTTCTGGCGCGGGCATAGAGGTAGCGCAAGGTCGGTTTGCCGCTGGCGAAGATCAGGGCCTGCCAGGAGCAATCCAGCATTCGCCGGTACACGCCGAGGACCTGGTCATGCTCGCCGCGTCGGGAAAACGCCTCGAGAAAATCGGTGTGGTTGCCCAGCACGAAATCGATCCGCTGCTGCCGGGTCAACTGCGCGCCGTAGCGGGCGAGGTACACCTCGATGAAGCGGATTTTGTTCTGGTAGTACTTTTTCGGATTCGCGGTCATGTTGCCGCCATTGACCGTGCGCTCCAGCAACACTTCCGGCACCGTGTGGATCTCCCAATGCTCGGCGATCCGGGTCCACATGAAACGGTCTTCGGAATAACGCAGGCTGGCATCGAAGCCGCCCAGTTGCATGATCACGTCACGTTTGACCAGCGCGGTAGAGACGCCATTGACGACGTTGGCATGGATGAAATCGTAGAAGTGCCTGCCGTTCTTCAACCGGTCGTCCAGCTGGCGCCTGCCATCGCTGTAATTGACTTGTGCATAGCAGTCGATCAGCCCCACCGGCCGGCCCTGGCGGGTGAGTTCGTCATACAGTGCCAGCTGTAACTCCAACTTTCGCGGATGCCATTGGTCATCGGCATCGAGCATTGCCACAAACGTTTCTTCGGAGTGCCGCATCCCATGATTACGGGCGCTGGCCTGGCCTTCGTTGGGTTGCTGTAACAGCGTCAAGCGAAACGGCGCGACAAAGTCTCTGACCCGCTGTGGTCCGTCATCGGTGGACCCGTCGTCGATGACGATGACGTGATCGGGCAGTCGGGTTTGCCGGGCCAGGGAGGTCAGTGTCTGCTCGATGCTGTCGGCGCCGTTGTACATCGGAATGATGACGCACACTGAATCTGCTGAACGGGGAGCTTGGTTTGGCACGGTGATTCTCCTTGGGTTACGCGCGGGCGGAATCGCGCGGCAGTGCGCTGCCCGACGAACGCTGACGCAGCGCTGCCGGTGAGGATTCGGGGTAGGTCGCGTGGTGGTGCCGGAAGGTCAGGGCCAGCGTGCAGAACACCAGAAACTCGGCGGAGCGGTAGTTGGGAATCACGTACGCCACATAATTGGTGACGACGAACAGGCCGATGATGACCAGCGCACTGGCACGAAACCGGGCTGCCTGATTCGCCGTCACGGCGCGGTATTGCTTGAACAGTGCTTCACCCAACATCAGCGCCAGCGCCGTCAGCTGGATGAGGCCACCGTTGAGCAGGGTCTCCATGTAGCCGCTGTGGGCGTTGCCGATGTAACCCCAGCGGGTGATGAACGCATCGGCATCGGGACTTGCCCAGAAGGCGCCGAAGCCGTAACCCTTGAGAAACTGGCTGTCGATGAAGGGCGCGAGCAGTTCCCAGATCAACGTCCGATCGGTCAGTGACGGGTCGCGACCGGCCATTTCCAGCAGCACCGCAAAGTTGCTGTACAGAAACAGGCAGACCAACAGGTATAGAAGGGTGCATCCGAGGAACAGCAGCTGTGAGCGATTGATGCCCAGGCGGATCATTGTGAGGAAGTACCAGTAGCTGATCGTGCCGGAAATGATCAGCGCCACGCCGGTGGCTGACTGGGCAAGCAGGATCGCGACCAGCGAAAAGAACGAACAGAAGAGCGCCCAGCGATTGCGCTGCCGGATCATCGGCAGCAACAGCACGATGGCGATCGCGTTGAGCCGGGCGCCGGCATTCTTTTCAGCGAAAACGCCTTTGAATGCGCCGTCGCGAATCCCCCCGGAGAGAAACGCCACTTCAGGCATGACCACAGCGAGCAACAACCCGATCAGCGCCGCTATGCCGATGGCGCAACCGAGCATGAAGGTGATTTTTTCGAGGGAGTAGTTATAGGCAAGAAAACCGGCGAAAAACACCACGCCGAGCAGGGCGATGAACCGCTTGAGGCTGAGCATCGGGTCGTGGGACCAGCCGATCGACGCGATGACGCAGAGCAGAAAAACCAGCAGGAAGAAGTTGGCGCGATAAAAGGTTTTGCTGAGGAATACCTTGTTGCGGATGAAAAAGAACAGCGGCACCAGCAGCGTGATAAGGCCGCAGACCTGATTGGCGACGTTGCCTTCGAGGTCTTTATTGATGTCGCCAAAGCTCGCGGCACTGCCCAGACCGAGCACAAAAGTGATCACCTGTATGTAAAACAGGATCCCGAACACGGTGAAGGCGTCGCGTAACGTCGAATACCTGATCGTCAATGTGCTCATGATGACGGGCTCCCGATCAACGCTTTAAGGTAGGTCTGCACCGCGCTGGCACTCATGAATCGCGCGGCTGCATCGAGGCGTGACTGACGCTGCAGATCGCGCGGAATGGACAGTTGCTCGGCGATGGCCTGGGCCAGGGCGATTGGATCATCGACAGCGACAAGCGGCGCCACCACGCCGCCGCCGAGAATCTCCTGAGGGCCATGGGGGCAGCGGGTCGCCACCACCGGCGTACCCGTGGATAACGCCTCGACCAGCGCGTTGGGGCTGCCCTCGAAACGCGACGAGAGTACGAAGCAGTCGGCTGCTGCCACTTCTGTCAGGGGATCATCGGCATAGCCCGGCAGATCGAAGCGCTCCGCCACCCCCAGCTGTTTCGCCTGTTCCAGCAATTCGGCCCGGAGGGCGCCTTCGCCAAAAATGATCAGGCGGGCATCGCGATCCGGCAGTGCGGCGAATGCTGTGATCAGCGTGTCGAAACCTTTTTGCGGTGCCAAGCGCCCCACGGCGACGATCACCGTGCCGGACTTTTCCAGCAGCCAGCGGTGGCGGGGCAGTCCCGGTGGCCTCTCGCGAAAGTCGTTGTCGAGCACGGGGTTGTCGGCAATGGTCACATCCTGGCGTCGGGCGAGGGTGGTATCGACCAGATCCTGAGCGACGCCGCGCGAAACGCAGATCACCGGATTGGGAATCAGCCGATACAGCAGCGGTGCCACCCGATATGCCATGCGCATCATGAAATCGGGGTTCACGTGCCGGTCATGGGAAAAGGCATTGCGCTCGCTGACGTGCAGTCGGGCCAGCGTGCCGGACAGTGCCGCCGCGATGATCGCCACCACGTTGACGTGGGTCAGGGCCGCCAACTGGGCGTCAAAGCGATTGTCACGCAAGAATCGCGTGAGTGCCGGCACCGCACGGACGCTGCGCGGGCTGTGCAATTCGACTTTTTTCACTCGCGGATCGAGATGCGCTGCGTGAATGCCGCCGCCGGTGAGCATCAGCAATGTCACGTCATTGCCCGCATCCACCAGTGCCTTGGCGAGACGCGCCATCATTTTTTCAGCACCGCCGGCGCTGAGGTCATGGAGGATGATCAGTAACTTTTTCATTGATTCCAGACCTGGTAATACGCCTGCGCCGCGTACTGACTGGTGTACGGGCGCAGGGTGGCAGTGAGCGTCTTTTCGCCGGGAGCGATGTGACCTGAGGTCAGGTTGCGCAGCATGCCGTCGGCCAGTGCCTGTACGTCGTTGACGATCACCAGTTCACCGAGTCGGCCATGGTCCAGCAGTTCTCTGGGCCCGGTCTCGCAATCGCAGGCCAGCACCGGCGTGCCCAGCGCCAAGGCCTCGATCAGCACGGTCGGCATGCCTTCTTGCAGGGAGCTCAGAATGAACAGTCGGGCCTGCCTGAGCACGGGATAGGGATTGCTCAGAAAACCACTGAAGTGCACCCGTTGTGCGATACCCAATTGCCTGGCCTGGGTGACCAAGGCTTCGCGCAATGGGCCATCGCCGACGATCACCAGATCCGGCAGCGCCGCGCTGCGCAGCGCCAACGCGTAGGCATCGAGCAGCAGATGAAACCCTTTGGGTTCGACCAGACGCCCCAGACTCAGCCAGTAGTTGCGGGGCAAGTCGGCAGGCCGGGGCGCCCGGGCGGCTTGAAACAGTTGATCGGTGACAACCGCGTTGGGGCAATAACGGATGCGTTGCCGCCCCCAGGGCACGGCATCGGCGAGGGTCTGGCGCAAAGCCGACGAAACCGTCACCACCTTGCCACTGCCACACAGGTACAAGGCGTAGAGCAGACGCAGGCTTGAGGGGCCGGTTTTCTGTTCGCTGCAGTCGAGGGTCGCATGGCGGCTGTAGATGACCTTGCAGGCACTGCCCAGGGTGGCGAACCACGTGCAGAGGTTGGCCTGCTCCTTGGCGGAAATGAGGTGGGTGACACCTTCACGCCGTATGAGCCGGCGCAGCAAAACGATGGACTTGAACAGGCCGACGAGGCCGCTGCCGCCACCGCTGAAGCATTGAATGTCCCGGGTGTCGGGCATGTCCGCGTTCATGACGAAAAAGCTCACGCGCCGGCCGTCCTTGAGAAACTGCTCGGACAACCGTTGCTGAACGCGCTCGACGCCACCGCCGGGCTTGAAATCCTTGAGGGTAAACAGGATGTGCATGGTCATTCCCCAACGCTGATGGCGACTTTGTGTCGAACGATCATGTTCAGCAGGTGCAGGAAGTTGCTCGGGTAATCGATGAGGTAGCGTTTGATCGTGTGGGGCTCGCGGTACATGCGATAGAACGCGCGCAAGTGCAGGCGATTGATCAGCGCCGGGTAGTACTGCCGCGTCGCCAGGGCTTCCTGGCGGATGAACCCGCCACAGCTGAAGGCGACCCCGCGAAAGCCGGCGCGCAGGGCATCCTGCTCGAACTGCTCTTGCCGTCCGGCGCCCAGGCCGACGATCAGAATGTCCGCTGCACTGCGACAGATGTCGTTCCGAATGCCTTCGGCCTGGGCGGCGTCGAAATAGCCGTTGTGATAGCCGGCGATGCTCAGTTGCGGATAAAGGCTTTTGATCTTGCTGATGAACAGGTCGAGTTCGGCTTGTCGGGCGCCGACGAAATAAACCCGTTTGCCCTGTTGCTCGGCGCTGCGCAGCACGACGTCGGCTATCGAGGTGAAGTCGAAACTGACCCGGCCAATCGGTCTGCCGGTGACGCGAGACATGAAGGTTGACATCAGCATGCCGTCGCAAAAATAGGCAACGCTGCTCGGGTTTTGCTCGAAAAAACTGCCGATCGAGGCAAAGTTGATGAAGGAATAGGCCTGGTTGGCCTCCAGCAATTTCGCCGAGTAGTGGCCGACTATCTCCAGTTTGAACATGGTGCGGCTCCTTTCAGAGAACTGAAGGGGTCTGCCGACCCACGGAGACGTAGGTGAAACCGCGTTTGCTCAAGCGCTGCGGATCGAACAGGTTGCGTCCGTCGAAAATCAACGGCTGTTTGAGCAACCGGCTGAGCTGGTCGAAGTCCGGTGCCCGAAACGATTGCCACTCGGTGACGATGATCAGGGCGTCGGCATTTTTCAGCGCCGCCTCCTTGGTGCCTGTCAGGGTCAGGTCATCACGCGAGCCGTAAAGGCGCTGGGCCTCTTCCATGGCTTTGGGATCAAACGCCTGCACGCTGGCGCCGGCTTGCCACAAGGCCTCCATCAGTACCCGGCTGGGGGCCTCGCGCATGTCGTCGGTATTGGGTTTGAAACTCAGCCCCCACAGCGCAAACGTCTTGCCGCGAAGGTGGCCGTCGAAGTGATCGAATACCTTGCGGTACAGGCTGGCTTTCTGCTCCTGATTGCGCGCTTCCACGGCCTTGAGCACCCGGGCGTCGATGTCGACACCGTCGGCCGCGTGTATCAGCGCCTTCACGTCCTTGGGAAAACACGAGCCGCCGTAGCCCAGACCTGGGTAGATAAACTGGTAACCGATGCGCGGGTCGGCGCCGATGCCGTGGCGCACCTTTTCGATGTCGGCGCCGAGCCTTTCGGCGAGGCAGGCCATTTCGTTCATGAAGCTGATCTTGGTCGCCAGCATGCAGTTGGCGGCGTATTTGGTCAGCTCGGCGCTGCGAACATCCATGACGATGATTTTTTCGCGGCTGCGATTGAACGGCTCATACAGTTCGCGCATGACTTCTTCGGCACGCGGGCTGTCGGTGCCGATGATGATCCGGTCCGGGCGCATGCAGTCTTCGACCGCACAGCCTTCCTTGAGAAATTCCGGGTTTGAAACCACGTCGAACGTCAGATCGCCGCGACCGTTGTCGGCCAGCACCTGCTCGATACACGCTCGAACTCGGTCCCCCGTACCGACGGGCACGGTGGATTTGTCGACGATGATCTGGTGCCGATCCATGTTCAGCGCGATGGTCTGCGCCACGCTCAGCACGTATTGGAGATCCGCCGAACCGTCTTCGTCGGGCGGTGTGCCGACGGCGATCAACAGCACATCGCCATGGTGAACGGCGTCCACCAGGTCTGTGCCGAACCGCAGCCGGCCGCTTTGGTAGTTGTCGCGCACCAGGCTTTTCAGGCCGGGTTCGTAGAGCGGCAGCGTGCCCTCTTTCAATGCCTCGACCCTGCCGGCATCGACGTCGACGCAGAGCACGTTGTGCCCGACCTCGGCCAATGCAGCACCCTGGACAAGGCCTACGTAACCAATACCGAATACGCTCACATTCATGGTCGAACCTCAGGTCGTCGTGACGGTTATCAACGGTCGGGCAGGGGACGGCAGAGTTGGGGCGGGCTTAGTAGATGTTTTTCGAGAACAGCGTGAAGGGGGTCTTGATTAGGATTTTGATGTCGAGCCACAGCGACCACTGGTTGATGTAGTTGAGGTCCTGGGCGACGCGCAGCTGCATCTTTTCCACGGTCTCGGTTTCGCCACGGTGGCCGGTGATCTGGGCCAGGCCGGTGATCCCCGGCTTGAGGCGATGCCGGGCCATGTAGGCGCGCACCTTGCCGGTGTAATAAAGGTTGTGGGTGACGGCATGCGGACGCGGGCCGACCAGGGCCATGCGGCCGGACAGCACATTGAACAGCTGTGGCAATTCGTCGATGGAACTGCGGCGCAGGAAACCACCGATCGGCGTCAGGCGGTCATCGTTGCGGGTGGCCTGCCGAACCTGCTGGTCGTCGTGGACGTGCATCGAGCGAAACTTCCAGACCTTGATCACTTCGCCGTTGCAACCGTGACGGTTCTGCTTGAACAGCACCGGGCCGGCGGAGGTCAGCTTGACGGCGATGGCCACCACCAGCAGCACCGGGCTGAGCAGAATAATCGCCAGGGCGGCGAGGCTTCGCTCAAACAGATCCTTGCAAAACAGGCTGGCAGGGTGCGAGCTGATCAGGCTCTCGTTGAGGTAGATGGCCGGCATCCGCTCGATTTCCGAGATCGAATGGTTGAGCAACACCATGCTGCCGAAATCCGGGATCCACACCACGTCGACGTTCATGTCCAGCAGGTCGATGTAGAGGGCTTCGATGGTGGCGGCATGGGCCATCGGCAGCACGATATAGACGCGGCGCACTTCCTGGCCCGTGATGATCTCGCGGATGGCGGAAACGTGGCCGAGCAACGGCAGAATGCTGGGGGCAGGGCCGCAGCTGTCCTCGGCGGCAATGAATCCCAGCACCAGCGCGCGGTTCGGTCGGGACAGTTTTTTCGCCAGTTCATGGGCCGTCGGGCAGGTACCGATGATGACCGAGCGGCGCCCGTTGCAGACCTTGCGCGAGTACAGGCGGGCCAGGTAATGCAGGGGCAGAAAGCTCAAGGCCTGAACCATGAAACCCAGCACCGCCCAGACCATGATCACCTGGCGTGAATAAATGGCGCTGGTCTGGGTGAAGAACGCAATTGCTGCCAGTACGGCCAGCAGGGTCAACCACCCGGCCAGCAACCTGCCAAGCCCGACCAGCAGGCCATGGCGTTTGTGGTAGACCTGCATCACGCTGTAGATCGGCACCGAGCCGAGCACCGTCAGAATGATCAGGATGCGGTATTCACTGGTCAGACTGCCGACGCGCCAGTGCACGAGCAACATCAACAGCGCCGTCACCAGCGACAGCGCGCACAGCCACTGGCCCCAGAACGTCAGGCCTCGGCGGTGTGTCATGTGAGCGGTATAGAGCGAAGTCATGGGCTTAACCTCAAGGCAGCATTCATGCATCAGCGCGAATCGAGCAGGCACGGCGTGCCTCCCGATGGCTTTTCCGTAGCTCGGCGGAGGTGAAGCGAGTAGTGCGTTGGCAGAAGAGGGCGTAGCGGCGGGCGTATGCGCCCGATGGTTACCTGGGCGCGAAATCGTAGTTATAGAACGCCCGGGAATGGTGGTAGCCGTACTTGCGCGCCTTGCGCAGGTCGACCTGGTTGAGCACCGTGCCAAAGACCGGCACATGGCTTTGTTGCAACATGGCAATCCCTCGCTGAACCTGGCTGATCGAGGTGCTGTCAGCCTTGACGACATAGATCACCGCATCGGAATGTCTGGCCAGCAACAGCGCGTCACTGATCATCTCCGCAGGGGGTGAGTCGATAATGATGTGGCGATACCTTGATCTGAGCGCCTCGAGCATGCGCGCCATGCGCGGCGAGCTGAGCAAATCCTGTGGCGGCGGCTGAACCGGGTTGAGCGGATCGCCAGGGGACGGCAGGCGTGGCGCAACGAACATATCCAGCGACGGTGGCAAGACCTTCCCGGCCGGCAGCATGTCCAGATTGCCCACTGAAACAATGCAGTCTTCAAGCCTGGCCGTGCCGGCAATGACATTCGCCAGTCCGGGGCTGTCCGGTGGGAAATCGAAGTTCAGCGACAGGGTTGGCTGACGCATGTCGGCATCGATCAGCAACACGCGTTCCAGCGGTGTCAGCGAACTTGCGAGGTTGGTGGCGATGGTGCTTTTGCCCTCGCCGGCAACCGTGGAGGTCACGAGCACCACCTGCGAGGGCTTTTCGCTGCTTTGCAGCATCAGCCAGGTACGCAGGTTGCGAATGGTCTCGGAAAAGCGCGGGTTGTCGTTGTCCTCGAACAGGCGCGCCAGTTGCCGGCGACTTTTCTTTATCACCAGCGGCACGACGCTGAGCAGTGGAACATTCAACACGCTCTCGATCGATTCGTCGGTTTTGAAGGTATTGCTCAGGCTGTCGAAAAGCAGTGCCAGCCCGACGCCGATGACCGCAGCGATCAGCCCGACGATCGCGACAATCAAAGTCTTGCGCGGTTTGCTCGCGTCGACAGGAACGATGGCCGGGTCGACGATGCGTACTTTCGTCGAATCCATGTCGGCGGTGGCCGTGGTTTCTTTCAGGCGGGTGACGAAGGTTTCATACAGCGCGCGCGTGCTGTCGACTTCACGCTGGAATTCGCGCAACTGAAACTCTTTGCGCGCGATATCCTGGATCTGCGCCTTGTTGCTGTTGAAGGATTGACGCAGCGACGCTTCACTCGCGGTGGCGAGCTGGTATTGCCGCTCGATACCGGCCACCACTTGCTGCACCTGCAATTGCAGACTGGTGGTGGCGGTACGCAGCTCGGTTTGTGCGGAAATCAGGCTGGGGTGCTTCGGACCATAGCGCCCGGCCAGTTCATCAACCTTGGCTTGGGCCACCGCGCGATCGGCCTGGAATTTCTGCACCAGAGGGTTGCTCAAGACCGCCGGTACGCTGGAGAGTCGGCTCAGATCGCCGTTGCCCAGCGCCTTCGCCTGCCGGTACTCGCTCTCGGCTTCAGCGCGGTTGCGTCGGGCATCGACCATGCGATTGCCGGTCATTTCCAGTTCGTTGGCGCTGATGGTGGCAACGCCGCCAACATCCACCAGACCTTGTTCTTCGCGGTAACCCTGGAGTTTTTTCTCGGCCGCCCGCAGGTTGTCGCGCAGCTTGATCAGACGTGTGTTCATCCAGGCCGTGGTGGTTTGCGACGATTTCTCGCTGGTATCGAGCTGGCTGTCGGTAAAGCCCTGAGCCAGCGCGTTGGCCGCCGCCGCTGCGAGAACAGGGTCTGGCAACTCGACTTCGATTTCGAGCAACTGGCTTTTGCCAACGAACTTGACGCTGGTGTGCAGCATGAGGTTCTGCGTGACCTGGTTGAAAACGTCTGCTTCAGTGAGTGGCTCTTTCTTTTGCGGTAGATATCGACCTAGCCCCGGGATCCATTGATCAAGGTCCAGATCGGCCAGCCATTGGCGCGGAGCAAACCAGGGCTTTGGCTGCTGGCGCGGGTCGGTGACCGGGTGGGTGGTGAGACCGAGTTTTTTCACCGCGCGTTCGGCAAGGTCCCGCGATTGCAGGAGTGCCTGCTGGGTCTGCAGGTAATCAGTGCCGCTGCTGCCTGATTCCTTGACTTGCTGGAAGGACATCAGCGGAGGTGTCTTGTCGTTGAACAGCAGGGTGGTGCTGCCGATGTATTGCGGCGTGATGCTGGAAACTACGGCGGCCGCCAGTGCGCAGCTCAGCAGAACCAGCCAGCCGATGCTCCATTTGGCGCGCCAGATGACCCTCCACAGATTGAGCAGATCCAGGGTGTCCTTGTCTTCGCCGTGCTGAGGATGCAGATGCGCTTGAAGAGGACGTTCGACGTAGTTGCTTGGGCTGTTGTCCATGATCAGAAAAAGCCTTGTGCAATGGAAATGGTATCGCCGGGGGCGATCGTGGTGCTTCGCGTGATGTTGTCGGTCACGGTGGCGCCACCATCGCCGCGCAAGATGGTCACTCGCTTCATCGAGGCCCGTTCGGTCAGGCCACCGCCCAGCGCGATGGCCTTTTCCAGTGTCAGTCCGGGCACGAACGGATAGCTGCCGGGCTTTTTCACTTCGCCATTGATGTAGAACGAGCGGTATTCGATCTGGCTGAGACTGACTTTCGGGTCTATCAGATAACCCTGCTTGAGCCCGTCGACGATGATTTTCTCGACCTGACCGGGGGTCAGTCCCTTGGCGGATATTTCGCCGAGGAACGGGTAAGAAAAGGTGCCGGCATCACTGAGCCGGATCTTTTTCATGCTCAATTCCGGCTCACCGAAAACGATGATTCGCAACACGTCGCCGGCAGCGAGTTTGTATTGCGTATCGGGATCTGCCGCATAGGTGTGGGGCAAGAGAAACAACGCGAACAAAAGGACCAGTGTGCGAGTGTTCATGTCGAGACCCTCTTAAAGGCTGACGTTGAAGCTGATCTGGAACACGTTGCGGGTAAAGCTTTCGTTGTCGGCATCGGAATCGTTGTCGCGATATCGATAACCCAGTTCGATATCCAGCCAACGGCGCATGGCGTACACCACGGCCAGGTTGTAGTCCTGAAGATTGTCGGTACGGCTTTGGCCTTCGTAGACATAACGCCCGTAACCGGCCTGGGCCACGGTAGTAATCCGTTCAGTCCAGCCGTGACGCCAGCCGACCTGGGTAAACGTCGATTTCACGGCATCCGCGCCGTCGTCACCCTCGGCGAGGGCCTGGCGAGCGACGAAGGTGAACGTCGAATAGGTCCGCGGTTTCCATTGCAGATCGACTTGCCAGGTCGGGTTGTCGAGGTCTTTGGATTCGCTGTTGTCGAAGTTCTTTTTCTCGTAACCGACGCGGACTTTACCCGTCGTGCGTGCCGTGAAATCCCATACGGCACCGGCCATGACGGCGTCGGATTTACTGCTGCGTGGGCTGTTGGCCTGCTGGTAATCAAAGTCGGTGTGGTTATATTCCACCAGACCCCGCGTGTTGCTGCCGATGCGGTGATACCAGGTGCTCGTCAGGGCAGTGGTATTGCGTTCCTTGTCGTCGTTGATGCCATCGGCGTTGTCGTAGCGCAGTTGTGCGTAACTGGCCCCGAGATCGATTTGGTTGTCAGCGCTTTTCGCCCCGAAGGTGTAGAGACCGCCCACCCGTTTGTTGTTGAGTTTGTCGTTGATGCCTTCGACTGCCGTCGATTCCGTGCGCTCCCATTTGCGGTATTCAGCGTCGAGCTTCAGACGATGCCGGTCAGTGAACTCCATGATGCTGTCCGCACGCACGCGTTGTGCCGTGTTCGAGGCATCCGACTCGTCGTGATAAATGTAGCGAGTGGGTTGCCAGATCAGTCGCGTGGCACTGTTGCGATCCTCGGCCTTGAGCTCGAAAGAAGGCGCCAGTTTGGTGACCATGGAGGACTGTTTGCTGTTTTCCAGTTCGCGAAAGTTGTCGTCATAACTTTCCGAAAACAGGAACGATGGCGTGAAGTCGAATCCATACACATCAATGGCTTGCGGATTGATGCTCCAGGCCATTTCGGGATAGAGACAGGCCATCATCAGTGCGACGGGGCATCGTGACTTCAAAGCCATGTTATAGCTCCTGAGCAAGGGCATATAAGGCAAGTCGTTAGTTGTAGGGGTGAAAACCGGCTTGTTGTCGTTCAATCACGCTGAGTGGCAGGCAGACCGGCTGCTCACGGTTGAGAAACTGCAGGAGGATCATCACGCGGTCGGTTCCGTGCAATCCGAGGAACACGCCCTCCAGTGGCGCGAGCGGGCCGCTGACGATCTGCAGATTCTCTCCGGGTTTCAGCGCTTCATCCGGCTCCGACAACGTTGATTCGAGGCAACGTGCACGCAGGTGTTCGATGACGTGCTCGGCCACTGTTGCGGGACCATGGTTGAATTCGACGAAACGACTGACTCCCCGAGTAGAGCGCAAGGGTGCCCAGTTGTCGTCACGACTGAGTTGGATGAACAGATACCCGGGAAAGAGGGATTCCTGGACTCGCTGTCGTTTCCCGCGAATGACGCGTTCACTGACGAGTTGGGGGTGAAAGACCACGTAATTCTGTTGCAGCAGGTTGAGGTGGGCACGCTCATCCTGACGTGGCTTGCATTGTAAAAGGTACCAATTAGGTTGGTCCGAGCTGATGACTGGCATGCTTGTAAACTCTTAGATGATCGAAAGTTTATGGCAGGCAGAAGCTCTATTGATGGCTAAGTAAGGGCAGTCAGCGAAAGTATTTTTTTATTATGGGTTTGTGGAGTGTTTCAATGTTGAATCACAAAGTGTTTCATTGGTGTGCATCGAGCAGTGAAGTTTCGCTCTATTATGCGGCACCTCTGGAGGAATCATCGGTTCAACTTTTTAGAAGGCAAAGCTACCGCACGGTCTGTTCATGCAGGCTTAAGGTTAGGTAACTAAGTAGTTGTCCCTGAAGCGACAGGGCGCGAGTAAGTGATTGCTCGCGCCCTGTAAAAAATCAACCTTGGTAGTTATCGGCCAGACTTTACGGTCTGTCAAACGTTAGCAGTCAAAAAACACGCCATCCATCCAGTAATGGTTCTACCGATGGATAACCAACTGTTTTTTAATGACTTATTCTTTTGGCTGAACGGTAGAAACTTTTTCTGCCTGTTATGGTCGCGACTATTATTTAGATCGAAAGCTTTCCCCACTATTGGGTGCTGTTATAAAGCCTGGACTGAATAAGTCATCCAGCGCTATAACTTATCGCCTGTCGGCTTGTGTGGAGCAGGGATTATGACCGTTCTTGTTACAGGCGCTGCGGGCTTTATCGGGTATCACGCGGTCAAACGATTGGTGCAGCAAGGCCAGGAAGTTGTCGGTATCGACAACCTTAACGATTACTACAGTGTGGATCTCAAACAGGCGCGGCTTGAACAGTTGAGCGGTCTGCAGAGTTTCAGTTTTGAAACACTGGATATTGTCGACAAGCCTGCCTTGATGGCGTTATTCAAAGCGCACGATTTCACCGAGGTGGTGCATTTGGCCGCTCAGGCGGGTGTGCGCTATTCGCTCGACAACCCGGATGCCTATGCGCAATCGAACCTGGTGGGGTTTCTGAATGTGCTGGAAGCCTGCCGACATTATCCGCCCGCGCATCTGGTCTACGCGTCGAGCAGCTCGGTATATGGGGCCAACAGCAAGTTGCCATACAGCGTCGATGATGCGGTCGAGCACCCTGTATCGCTTTATGCCGCCACCAAGCGAGCCAATGAGCTTCTCGCCGACAGCTACTGCCATCTTTACGGCTTGAAGGCCAGCGGCCTGCGCTTTTTCACGGTTTACGGGCCCTGGGGCAGGCCGGATATGGCGCTGTTCAAATTTACCGAAGCCATTCTTCAGGGACGACCGATCGACATCTACAACCAGGGTCAGATGGCGCGGGACTTTACTTACGTCGATGACGTTGTCGAAAGCATCGTCCGCCTGTGTCCGAAACCGCCAACGCCGGAGAAGGAGGCAAGTGGCGTGAACCGGATTTTCAACCTGGGGCGCGGCAAACCGGTCGCGTTACTGGATTTCGTCGACTGCCTCGAGCAGGCACTGGGCATAAAAGCCCAGCGCAATCTGTTGCCGATGCAGGCTGGCGATGTCATCAAGACCTGGGCTGATGTTTCGGCATTGGAACAATGGATCGGGTTTTCTCCACGAATGGAAGTTGCAGAGGGTGTGGCGCAGTTTGTGAGTTGGTATCGCCAGTACTATCGGATTTGAGCGGCGCTTTATGCTCCTGGACTACGGTCATGAGCCGAGACCCACCCGGTTGTTGCGCATGATCGAAAAATTAAGCGCCGCAGCGACACACAGCCAGGCCAGATAAGGAAACAGGATCAACCCGGTGATCACATCCAGGCGCAGGGCCAGGACCACCATCACGGCGACGACCAACCACAACAGCACGAGAATGATCATCGCGGCAACGATCCGCTGCGCACCGAAAAACACCGGCGTCCACAGCGTGTTCAGGGCAATCTGCGCCGCCCACAACGCCAGGACCATTTCGCTGCCGGGAATCATCGTCAAACGGTAACCGACCCAGGCCAGCAGTAGATAGATCGTCGTCCACGCCACCGGAAACACCCAGTTGGGTGGGGTGAACTTCGGTTTGTTGAGCTGCGCGTACCATTGGCCGGGCTTGAAAACCATGCCGGTGGTGGCCGCTGCACCGCAGGCGATCAGAAAAATCAGGAAATTCACCATTTATCACTCCTTGGCCGCAGCCAGTCTGCCTGGTTTATTCCGCCGCAGCGGTCGTTCATTCAGATCTTGAGCACATCAGTTCACTGACCCGCGCCACCAGCGTGTCGACCGCGAAAGGCTTGGTCAGCACCTGCATGCCGGGCCCCAACTGGCCGGCGCCGATCACTGCGTTTTCTGCGTATCCGGTAATGAAAAGTGTCGTCAGATTCGGCCGGATCTCTCTCCCGGCGTCTGCCAGCTGTCGGCCATTCATGCCACCCGGCAGGCCGACGTCGGTGATCAGCAAGTCGATATGCACATTCGATTGCAGCACCTTCAGCCCGGCAACGCTGTCGCCTGCTTCGAGCAAGTTGTAGCCGAGATCGCCAAGCACTTCGGTCAACAAGGCGCGCACGGTCGGTTCATCGTCCACCACCAGAATGGTCTCGCTGGCCTTGGGTACTACCGCCGGCGCGATATGCTTGTCATCGTGATTCTGCACGGGATCGCCACGGTGACGAGGCAGGTAGATGCACATCGTGGTGCCCCGGTCGACCTGCGAGTGCACGCGCACCTGGCCGCCGGACTGTTTGGCGAACCCGTAGATCATCGACAAGCCCAGCCCCGTGCCCTGGCCCAGCGGCTTGGTGGTAAAGAACGGGTCGAAGGCCTTGGCGATCACATCCGCCGACATGCCGGTGCCGGTATCGCTGACGCACAGGCACACATATTCACCCTCGGGCATATCCAGCGCGCCGGCGGTCTCGGCGTCCATGATGCGATTGGCCGTTTCGATGGTAATGCGTCCGCCGTCGGGCATCGCATCGCGGGCATTGATGCACAGGTTGAGCAATGCGTTTTCCAGCTGACTGGCATCCACCAGTGTCGGCCAGAGCACAGGCGAACCAATGGTTTCCAGAAGAATGCTCGGGCCCACGGTGCGCTGGATCAGTTCGGTCATGCCGGTCATCAGCATGTTGACGTCGGTGGGTCGCGGATCGAGGGTCTGGCGTCTGGAGAACGCCAGCAGGCGGTGGGTGAGGGCGGCGGCACGCTTGACCGCGCCCTGTGCGGTGACCATGTATTTGTCGACTTCGCTCAACCGGCCCTGACTGATCCGCGTACTCATCAATTCCAGTGCACCGGAAACGCCGGCCAGCAAATTGTTGAAGTCATGAGCCAGGCCTCCGGTCAGTTGGCCGACCGCTTCCATCTTTTGCGACTGACGCAGTTTTTCCTCCGCTTGCATCAACTCGGCGGTGCGCGCTGACACCCGTTGTTCGAGTGTGTCGTTGAGCGCACGCAAGGCGGCGATAGCCCCGTCGCGCTCTGCCTCGACGGTGCGGCGTTCCTCGACGTCGATCAGTACGCCGGGGAAGCGCAGTGGTTTGTTGTCATCGGCACACTCAACGCGACCGTTGGCTTCGATCCACTGGTATCTGCCGTCCGCGCGGCGCACACGGTACTGATGGGAATAGGCGCCACCGCGGCCAATGGCTTCGTCGATCGCCGTGGTCAGTCCATCCCGATCGTCGGGGTGCACGCTGGTGATCACCTGTTCGAGGCTGAGGCCTTCGCGCCCCAGACTCGGGTCGAGGTTGAACACCTGGGCGAAGCCTTCGTCGATGGCAAAACGGTCGGTCAGCAGATCCCAGTGCCAGGTGCCGATAATGGCGCCGGCCGCGAGCGCCAGTTGCACGCGCTCGACGTTCTCCCGGGCGATCGCCTCACTGGCGCGCAAGCGCTCCTCGGCGTCGCGCCGTTCGGTGACGTCGTTGAACAGGATCGCGATCTGCCGGTCGGCCGGATCGCCGACCCGCACGGCACGCACATCGAACCAGCGTTCGAAGGTATTGGCGTAATTCTCGAAGTTCGCCGGCTCCCCGGTCTTGGCCACATGGCCGTAGGTTTCGAACCAGAAGCGCTCAAGATTGGGCGCGAATTCGGTCACCCATTTACCGCGCAGGTTGACCCCGCACTGGCGCTCGAACGCCGGGTTGGCTTCAACGAAGTAGTAGTCGACAGGCTCGTCGTTGGCGTCGAATTTGACTTTGACGATGGCAAACGCCGATTCGATGGTTTCCAGAATGGTGCTGAAACGCTCTTCACTCTCGCGCAACGCCGTTTCGGCACTGCGCGAGCGCGTGAGGTCAAGCATCGCGCCGATCATGCGTTCGGCCTTGCCGGATTGATTGCGGATCAAGTGACCTCGATCGAGCACCTCGGCATAGGAACCATCCTGACAGCAGAATCGATACTCCGCGCTCCATGTCGTGCCGTCGCCATCGATGGCGGCGCGGATCGATGTCAGCACCCGCGTCTGATCTTGAGGATGGATCCGCGCGAACCGCCAGTCGCCACTGGGATCAACGTTCTCCAGCGCGAAACCGTACGCCTGTTGCAACGCCTGGTTCCAGATGATCTGGTTGGTTTGCAGGTCCCAGTCCCACACCGCATCGCTGGTGGCCATTACGGCCAGTCGATAGCGTTCCTTGGTTTCGATTATGGCGCGCCCGAACAGATGTTCCTGAGTACGGTCGCGGAGAATTTTCACGAAGCCCAAATGAGTCTGGTCTTCATCGTAGAGCGGCATCAGCTCGCCAGAGGCCCAGAATCGCTCGCCGTCCTTACGCAAATGCCATCGCTCATCGTAGGCACGGCCTTCGACAAGGGCGCGCTGCATTTCCTGTTCGACGCGGCCGGCGGCGCGGTCTTCAGGGGTGAAAAAGCAGGATGCGCTCTGACCGCGAACTTCATCGGCGGACCAGCCCAGCACGTTGGTCGCGCCGCAGTTCCATTCCGTGATGTATCCGCCAAGGTCAGTGACGACCATCGCGAAATCCACTGCACTCTCGAAAACCGCCCGCTGCCGCGCCTCACTACGAGCGAGCGCGGCCTGACTGGCTTGCAGTCGCGCCGTGATGTCGCGCTCATCGTCGGCTTCAGTGCTCTGCAAGGCGGCGCGTAATCGCTTGACCTCGGACTCGAGCGCTTCGCGACTAAGGTGTTTGAGGGTGTCCATCTCGCCTTCTTGGTTGAATTTTTCAGGGGCCGATTCAGAGTGTTGGGCATGCCCGACAGGTGCCGTCAATATCGGGAAGCGTTGTGGCTGCTGATCCGTTGACAGGTTGCTTCGTCGTTAAGTTTCACTGATGGAGCAAGGTCGTTTTGGGTGAACGCTGATTTCAAATCGATTCGCTGTCATCCAGGCGGGCCAGCAACGACTGGCCGCGTTGCCACAGTGCCTCTTGCTTGGCCTGCGGCATGCGGTCGAGGTTCCTGTACATCATGGCCATGCGCTGATTGCCGCGCAGCAGTTCGCCGTGGCGCATCAGGAAATGCCAATACAGCGAGTTGAACGGGCAGGCATTGTCCGCCGTGCTTTCGCTGACCTTGTACGCGCAACCGCGGCAGTAATCCGACATGCGATTGATGTACTGGCCGCTGGCGCAATAGGGTTTGGAACCGAGATAACCGCCATCGGCGTGCATGACCATGCCCAGCGTGTTGGGCAGCTCGACCCAATCAAAGGCGTCCATGTAGATCGCCAGATACCACTCGCAGATCTGGCTCGGCGCGATGCCGGCGAGCAGGGCGAAGTTGCCGGTGACCATCAGCCGCTGAATGTGATGCGCGTAGGCGTGCTGCAAGCTTTGCCCGATGGCGTGGCGCATGCAGTTCATTTGCGTGTCGCCGGTCCAGTAGAACTCGGGCAATGCCCGGGTGTTGCCGAACGAGTTGCCCTGCGCGTAATCAGGCATCTTCAGCCAGTACACGCCGCGCACGTATTCACGCCAGCCAATCAGTTGCCGAATGAAGCCTTCGGCGGCATTGAGCGCAACGCTGCCGGACCAGTACGCCGACTCCACGTCGCTGCACAATTGGCGCAGATCCAGCAGGCCGATGTTGAGTGCTGCGCTGACGCGTGCGTGGAACAGGAACGGCTCATCACTGGCCATGGCGTCCTGGTAATCGCCAAACCCGGCCAGACCGTAATCGAGAAAGTACGCCCAAAGAGCCTGCGCATCGGCATGGGTGACGGGATAGTTGAAGTCATCGAGCGCACCGTAGTGCTGGCTGAAACGCGCCTTGACCAGTGCCAGTACTTCGCTGGTGATTGCGTCGTTGCTGAAGCGCGCCGGGTAGGGTGCCTTCACGCTTTTGGGCAGGGCCTTGCGATTCTCGGCATCGAAGTTCCATGCGCCACCCACCGGCGAGCCGTCGCCATTGAGCAACAACCGGCTCTTGCGACGCATCTCCCGGTAGAAAAACTCCATTCGCAGTTGTCTCTTGCCCTTGGCCCAGGCGGCGAACTCTTCGCGACCGCACAGAAAACGCGTATCGGCGTGCCAGTGAATTGGCAAACCGCATTCCTTCATCGATTGCTCCAGCCGCCAGTCGCCACACTCGGTGACGTGCACTTCTTCGGCCTGCAACAGCGCTTGCCAGCGATGCAATTCACCCGGCACCGAACCGCTGTTTTCCGGATCATCCAGCCTGATGTATTCAACGCGTACACCCTGATCTTGCAACGCCTGGGCGAAATGGCGCATGGCGCTGAAGATCAGGGCAATCTTCTGTGGGTGGTGGGGCACGTGGCTGGCTTCTTCCATGACCTCAACCAGCAACACCGTGTCGCGCTCGGCATCGAGTCCCTGTAAGGAAGCCAGGTCGAACGATAACTGGTCGCCCAGTACCAGGCACAAGCGGCGGGTAGTGTTCATTTTACGGTTCATTGGCTTGCTTCGGCGCCCTGGCGGCGGAAGAACAAAGTCACCTGACCGACTTCCACCCCGAACTTGGACATGCTGGTGCGGTTGATCAACGTGTCCTCGTCCATCAGGTACATCCAGTCGTCCATGCTCATTTCATAGGTCGAGTCGTCGACCGGTACGTTCAGCCGATAACGCCAGTGAAATGTGTTGCCGGCCACCTGGCCTTGGGCAACCCCTACGACATCACCGGCGCGACCACTCCACCGTCCCTGGCCCTCGGGCGTCAATGTCCATACGCGGTGTTGGCGAGTACCGTCGCTATACAGAAAACGCTCGTCGAGAATCAGGTTGTTGCCTTCGCGACGGCTGACGATGTTGACTTCAAAGCGCTTGGTCACTTCGCCGCCGCGCTTCTGAAACATTCCCCAGGCCTTGACGGGCTGGCTGAAAAAACGCTGCAGATCGAGGGCTGGTTGTTGATCGGCATAACGGCTGACATCCACGCTGGTGCAGCTTGCGATGCTGAGTAGCAGTGTCAATAACAGCACTAATCGAGTCATTGCTTTACTCCCTGATGGCAGAGGGGGTCGAGGGACCGCGCTGGAGATGCTTTCTTGTACGCCATGAAGCGCGCGTACAGGGTTGCGGCCGTCTAATTTCGCTTTCCCGCTGCAGTGTTGCGCGACATGGCGGATCAGCACCCCAAATAATTGTACGAGTACGGTATTTCTGTATAGGTTTTGTTCACGATAGGCGGAAAAAAGCCACCTGACAATCAAGCGGCAATTTTTTCGCGCAAATGCGCAGAACCGACATCACAAGCTGAAGGCTTGCCTGGGTAGCGGGGAGAGGGCGCGAATAGTGTTCACTGTGGTTTGCGGTGCTGTCGCCAGCAGGCGGAAAAAGGCCCGGATTCCTCCGGGCCAGTCATGCGCATCAGTGCGAATCCGCCTCGCTCGCAGCCTCGGCAGCGGATCTTTCCCTGCGCCTCTGGAGCCAACTGTAGAACGCATGCACGGGATGAAGGACGGCGGTGAGTACGCCGAGCAGCAGGATGGTGAAAAGGATGATCAGTGGGATGCTTTCGTGCGAGAACATGGTGGGTTACTCCTGTAGTCACTATGTCGTAACCCGCAGACTAGACGCATCGAATCCTGTTTTCGATGAATGAATGTTCATCCTTGAACGCTTCGGGTGTGTTACGGCGAATCCTCCGGACGCATGGTCAGGATAATTTTTCCGACATTCTCTGAAGACTCCATTCGCCGGTGAGCATCGGCAGCCCGCGCCAGCGCAAATGTGCTGTCCACCACCGGTTCCAGGCTCCCTGCGCCGTCGAAACGATCGAGCCAATGCTCACGGAAGCGCTGGATCATGGCGTGCTTTTCCGGTTGTGTGCGGGATTTCATCACCGTGCCGATGATTTGCAGATGCCGATAGAGGATGTGTTCGAGCTCTACGCTTACCTGGCCGCCACCGCCGAGAATCCCGACCTGCACCAGTCGGCCACCGTGAGCAAGCGAGGCAATGTTGCGTGCGAAGTAGGGTTCGCCGATGAAGTCGATGACAACATCGACCCCTCGACCATCGGTCTTATCGGCAATGACTTGGGCGAAGTCCTGGGTCTTGTAGTCAATCGCGACGTCAGCCCCCAGATGTTCGACACGCGATAACTTGCTGCCCTCTGTGGTGGCATACACCGTGGCGCCGGTGGCGTAGGCCAGTTGCACGGCTGCGGAGCCGACACCGCCGGCCGCCGCATGAATCAACACCGAGTCGCCGGACTTGAGGCGAGCCAGGTGCATCATCGCTTCATGGGCGGTGACGAACACCTCCGGGATAGCCGCTGCGTGTACATAATCCAGTTGCGCGGGGATCGGCATGGCCATGCGGTAGTCGATGCGCGCCAGTTCGGCATAGGCGCCACCGCCAACGACGCCCATCACTCGGTCTCCTGCGGCGTAGCCGGTCACTTCGCTGCCTGTCTGGATCACCTCGCCAGCGATCTCCAGTCCGATGATCAGCGAGTCACCGAAATTCGGATGCCCATAACCACCGGTGCGATGGGTCAGGTCGGCACGGTTCACGCCAGCGGCGTAAACCCGCACCAGAAGGTCGGTGGGGCGGACTTCGGGGTCGGGCGCATCGACGAGCTCCAGGACATCTGCGGCGCCGAATTCTCTGATGTTGATCGCTTTCATAGCGGGTTCTTCTCCGAGTCGGAAAACGTGGCATCGGCGATGGCCGATGCAGTGATGGCGCCGGGAAAACCCACATAAAACGCCAGGTGGGTAATCGCTGCGGCAATTTCGTCCAGGCTGACGCCGTTGGTGATTGCCCGGCGCAAGTGAGCGGGCAATTCTTCTGAGTGCCCCCCGGCAATCAATGCAGCGACGGTAATCAGGCTGCGGTCGCGAAGTGACAATCCAGGATCGGCCCAGATCTGCGGATAAAGCGTTGCGTCGACGAAATCCGACAGCTTGGGTGTGAACGCCCGGGCCGCTTCGCGAGGACTGCTGAAATTGATCGTGGACATGGGAGCTCCGTTAAACCTGGCTGATGAATTTGTGGGTGAGGTAGTGTTCGATGCCTTCAACGCCGCCTTCCGAGCCGTGACCGCTTTCTTTCATGCCGCCGAACGGAAGCTCGGTGGTGACGATGCGGTACTGGTTTATCCCGATCATTCCGGCTTCCAGTCCGTCGGCCACGTCGATGGCTGTTCGTGCATTGGAAGTGAACGCATAGGCCGAAAGGCCATACGGCAATCGATTCGCTTCTTGCAGGCCGTCGGCCAGCTCGTCGAAAGGCATCAACACGGCGATGGGGCCGAAAGGTTCTTCGTGCATGATGCGGGCGTTCATGGGCACGTCTGCCAAAACGGTGGGCTGGAAGAAAAAGCCGTCTCCGGGAAGCGCCTCGCCACCGACCAATACCCGTGCGCCTTTCTCGACGGCATCGGCTATCAATTGCTCCATCTTGACCAACTGCCTTGGGTTGGCGAGCGGTCCGACCTGAGTCTGTGGATCGAAGCCGTCGCCGATTTTCAGGGCTTTGGTGGCCGCGACAAAGTGATCGACAAACGCTTGATAGGCGCCACGCTGAACGATGAACCGGGTCGACGAGATGCACACCTGGCCGGTACCGCGAAAGCGGTTTGCGACCCCCTCTACTGCGGCTTTCTCGACATCAGCGTCGGCGAATACCAACACCGGGCCATGACCTCCCAGCTCAAGGGTAATGGGCTTCACGCCCTCGGCGGCGCGGGCCGAGAGCAACCTTCCAATGGGCACGGAGCCTGTGAATGTCACTTTTCGAATGATCGGAGAAGCAATGAGCTGGCTGGACACCTGATCCGGTACGCCGAAGACCACTTGCAGCACGCCTTTGGGCAGGCCTGCGTCGTCCAGCGCCCGTGCCAGGGCCAGCGCGGTGGAGGGACTTTCTTCTCCGGGTTTGAGAATCACGCTGCAACCCGCCGCCAGGGCCGCCGACAGTTTGCGGGCAGGCGTGATGGCCGGAAAATTCCACGGCGTGAAAGCTGCGACCGGGCCAATGGCCTGGCGTTTGACCAGTTGCAGTACACCGGGGCGGTTGGCAGGTACAACACGGCCGTCGATGCGCCGAGCGCTTTCGGCGAACCATTCGAAATACTCTGCGGCTCGCACCACTTCATCCATGCTTTCGCTCAGTGGCTTGCCTTCTTCCAGGGTCATCTGCGCTGCAATGTGCGGGGCTCGTTCCAGGATCAGATCGGCGGCGCGCTTGAGGATTTTCGCGCGCTGGTCCGGCACCGTCTGCCGCCATTGTTCGAAGCCCACTCGGGACACTTCCAGGGCGCGGTCAAGGTCGCCGGCAGTGGCGAGGGGAACACGTCCGATTTCACGCCCGGTCGCAGGGTTGACGACGGCTGCCGTAGAGCGACCTTGCGCATCGATCCATTCACCACCGATGAAAAGATAAAGCTGATCGTAGGAGTTGTTCATGGTGTGGCCTTTGGTTGGTTGTCAGGGACGGGCAAGCGCTCCGTGAAACCAAGTCTATGGAAGGTGAGTCGCTTGATTTAGCCGGCCACGAGGGAATCATTGTTGTCCCCAGAGGTAATATCGGTTGCCGGGGGGGAGGGTGTAGCATCCGCACTTGTCTCGAGCGGATTGCAGGTCTGAAGGACGATCAGGATGGATAAACTTTCAAATATGTCGGTGTACATAAAAGTGGTCGAGATGGGCAGTTTCACGGCCGTTGCGAACCATCTGGACTCCACTGTCGGCAATGTCTCGCGCGCCGTCTCGGCACTTGAAAATGTGCTCGATGCGCGTCTGTTGCAACGATCTACCCGACGTCTTTCGGTGACCGACGCGGGTCGTCGGTTCTACGAGCGATGCATCAAAATCCTGGCTGACCTGGAAAGTGCAGAAGCCGAAGCGAGCAATGCAGCCTTGAAGCCAAGAGGAACCTTGCGCGTGCACTGCGTACCTGGACTCGCTCGGCACCTGGTGACCGGCGCAGTGCTGGCGTACCGCGATGAATTTCCGGACGTCACCGTGGATTTGATGCTCTCGCAACGCATGCCCAACCTGCTCGAGGACCAGCTGGATGTCTCGATCCTGATCGCTCGTACGCTGCCGGATTCCGCCTATGTCAGTCAGAAGATCGGCGTCAGTCATTGCGTTCTGGCAGCGTCGCCCGAATATCTGGAACGACACGGAACCCCGACCACGCCTGACGAACTCAGCGCTCATCAATGCTTGCTGCTCGGAACGGTGGACTATGTGCGGGATGAGTGGCAGCTCAAGAGCAAAGCAGGTGACGCGACCTTCGTTCCCACCGGACCGAGCTTCAGCGTGAATGACATGGACGCGATGGCGGTCGCCATTCGGCAAGGTGCCGGTATCGGCTTGCTGGCTGGATTTACCGCTATCGATGATTTTCGCTCTGGCCAACTGGTTCGGGTTCTGCCTGACTACCATACGTATGAGCGAAACGTGTATGCGGTCTACACGTCTCGACAGTTCGTCGATGCCAAGATCACACGCTTTATCGACAGTTTGAAGGACCGTGTGGGGAGTCAGCTGGCAGCAACGGCTCAGGCACTTATCGATTGAAAGCCCCAGGCCGCATCGGTGAGGCAGGGGACTGCAAGGGTTGAATGCCGCGCATCCTTGGTTGCGCGGCAAGATGTTGTTTCGAGACTCAGCAAACGATCAAGAGCACAACGGCGTGCTCACAATGCAAACGCAGTCCCGCGAGTATTCACAAAAAGCGAGTAGATCGAGTGACTGCTTGCCATGAACAGCCTGTTCCCTTCGCGCCCCCCGAAGCACAGGTTCGGGCAGCGCTCTGGCAGCGAAATATGGCCGATGGCCTTGCCCTGTGGATTGAAAACCCGCACGCCGTCGAGTTTTTCCAGGTCAGCCCTGGGATCTCCATTGCCGCCCCAGCCGCACCAGAGGTTGCCCGCTTCGTCGCACTTGATACCGTCGATTGCCGCGTAGTCCAGCCCCTCGATGTGCTTGCGGCGCTCGCCCAGTGTGCCGTCTTCCTTCACGGCAATGGCCCAGATCAGGCGATTGGGTTTGGCGCGACCTTCGACGACATACAGGGTTTTCTCGTCGGGAGAAAAGCACAGACCATTGGGGCCGTTAAGGTCGTCGATGACCCGGGTGACCTTTCTGCTCTCACCGTCGATGCGGTAAACGGCGTGGGGTTGGCTCGGGGTGATTTTGTGGCCTTCGTAATTGTTGCCGGTCTGGAATGGCGGGTCGGTGAACCAGATCGATCCGTCACTTTTGCAGACGATGTCGTTAGGCGAGTTGAAGGGCTTGCCCTCAAAGCTGTCGGCGAGCACGGTGGTCGTGCCGTTGTATTCGGTGCGCGTGATGCGGCGGCCTTCGCTGGTGGTGGTAGAGCCTTCGCAGACGATAAGCTGCCCTTGGCGATCCCGGCACATCCCGTTGGAAAAGTTCGAGTGTTCACGGTACACGGTGAAGGTCTCGGTGATTTCGTCCCAACGCATGATGCGATTATTAGGGATGTCGCTGACCAGCAAATAGCGGCCATCACCGACCCAGACCGGTCCTTCGGCCCAGCGCATGCCGGTGGCGAGTTTTTCCACACTGGCGTTGAAAATACGCAAGTCGAGGAAGCTGTCGTCGAGGATGTGAATCAGTGGATCCGGGTAGCGTTGACTCAACGGTTTGGTGGCTTCAGCGAGACTGGGCAGCAAGGCAGAGCCGGTAGCGAGCGTGGCGGAAACAGCGAGGGATTTTTTCAGGAAGCTGCGGCGGGTATTGCCCTTTACCTGTTCGAGGCTTTCAGGCTTGGCGGACAGGGATGAGTCCATGTAGCAATCTCCGTGGTTTTATTTTTGTAGGGAGGCGTACTAATAACCTGTGATATGACATCGTACAAGTTAATCGTTTGCTTGCCCCTACAGAGCTTGGAGTGGAGCGCGCTTTGCTTAAGGGTGAGGTCTGGAATCCATATAGCCCAAGCGCAGCTTTTTATTCCCAAAACGAAGTTCATATTAATTTTATAGTGCGTTTTAATCTAATCAGGTTTTTCCTGATTGGAGCATTCGCACTTGAAGATCCCGACACATTTGACACTTGGCCTGGCGCTCGCCGTCAGTTGCGCTGCAGCATTTGCGGGGCCAACCCTTGATCGCGTGACGCAAAAAGGTGAACTCACCGGTGTCCTGATGGAGAGTTACCCGCCGTTCTCTTTTCTCAATGACCAGAACCAGCTCGACGGCTTCGATGTGGATGTCGCTAAAGCTGTGGCCGAACGGCTTGGGGTCAAGCTGAAACTTGAAACGCCTTCCTGGGACGTGATTGCCGCCGGGCACTGGAACGGTCGATACGACATCTGCGTGTGCTCGATGACGCCGAGCAAGGCGCGGGCCGAAGTGTTCGACTTTCCCGTGGAGTATTACCAGTCACCGGCGGTGATCGTGGTCAATGCAAAGGACAAGGACATTGCCACTGGCAAGGACTTGTCCGGCAAAAAAGTCGGTGTGATCAGTGCGTCGACTTATGAGGCCTATCTGAACAAGGATCTGGTCATTGAAGGCGCCGAGGACAAACCGTTGAGCTATCCGTTCGACAATGTCCAGATCGCGCCTTACGACAATGAAACCGTCGCCTTCCAGGATCTCGCACTGGGTACCGGCGTGCGCCTGGACGCCATGGTCACCAACCTGATCACCGCGCGTGAACGCATTGCTCAGGATCCGCGCTTCAAGATTGCCGGAGATCCACTGTATGCCGAACCGAACGTCGTGGCGGTCGAAAAAGGCGATCCGCAATGGAATGCGAAAGTCACCGAGGTCATCGCACAACTCAAGACTGACGGCACGCTGAGCAAAATATCCCGCAAGTGGATCGGTTCTGATATCAGCCAATGACAGCCATTAACCCGCATCCGGCCAAAGCGGCTGTTACCCCGCAAAAGCAGCCGCCACTGACACGTCAGCTGTTCGGTTTTCGCACGCGTCTGTATCTGACGTGGGCGGCGCTGTCGGGTCTGGGCGTGTGGTTTTTCATGCGCTTCGATCTGAAGTTTTCGATCATTCTGGAAAAGTGGCCGAACCTGGTCGGCCTGCATCTGGGGCCGAACGGGTTCTTGCAGGGCGCCGCGCTGACGATATTCCTGTGTTTCTGCTCGATCTGGTTTTCGTTATTGCTGGGCTTTGTCACCGCGTTGGCCAGGCTGTCGAGCAGCGCCGTGGCGTTTGGTATCGCCAGCTTCTACGCCTCGTTCTTTCGCGGCACACCGCTGTTGATCCAGATCCTGTTGATCTATCTGGGGCTGCCGCAGTTGGGCGTGGTGCCGGGTGCAATCAGCGCCGGGATCATTGCGCTGTCGCTCAACTACGGGGCTTATCTGAGTGAGATTTTTCGTGCCGGCATCCTCGCAGTTGCCCCGGGTCAGCGCGAAGCAGCCGCCGCATTGGGCCTGAGGCCGGCCGCGACGTTCATCCATATCATCCTGCCGCAAGCCATGCGCACGATCATTCCGCCGACCACCAGCCAGTTTATTTCGATGCTCAAGGACTCGTCCCTGATTTCGGTCATGGGTGTTTGGGAAGTGATGTTTCTGGCGCAGTCGTACGGGCGTTCGTCCTACCGTTACATCGAAATGCTGACCACCGCAGCCGCCATCTATTGGCTGTTATCCATCGGTCTCGAACTGATCCAGCATCGCCTCGAACGCCATTACGGCAGAGGCTTCAAGCATCAGCGCTGAGCCATTCCGTTGAATGATTTCTTGCAGGAACCAAGATGTCCGATCCTAAACCTCTGCTGTTTGCACTCTATGAACAAGCCAGCGTCGGCTGCGGCGGTGCGCCGAGTCTGTGGACTCACCCGGCTGACGAACGCCTGGCGATCAACTCGCTGGGCTACTGGTCAAACCTGGCGCGGATTGCCGATCAGGCGCACCTCGATATGCTGTTCTTTGGTGATGTGCTGGGCTTTTACGATGTGCTGGGTGGCAACGCCGATGCGGCGGTGAAATGGGCGGTGGAAGCGCCGGCCAACGATCCGTTGATGATCATTCCGGCGTTGGCGGCCGTGACGGAAAACCTGGCATTTGGTGTCACGGTGACCACCAGTTATGAGCACCCGTTTACCCACGCCCGGCGCTTCAGCACGCTTGATCACCTCACCAATGGGCGAGTGGGCTGGAACATCGTCACCTCTTACCTGTCCAGCGCCGCCCGCAATTTCGGGCTGGAGCAAATGATCAAGCATGACGATCGCTATGAGCGCGCCGAAGAGTTTCTCGATGTGGTGTACAAACTCTGGGAAGGCAGTTGGGCCGACGACGCCGTGGTTGCCGACAAGTCCCGCCAGCTGTATGCCAGAGGCGAGCGGGTGCGACCGATCAATCACGAGGGTGCGCACTATCGTGTCGCCGGGCCGCACCTGACCGCTCCGTCGCCGCAGCGCACACCATTGCTGATTCAGGCGGGCTGGTCGGGACGCGGTCGAGAGTTCGCCGCCAAGCACGCGGAACTGATCTTCATCGCCAAATCCAACCCGCAGGAAATCCGGCAGGGCCTGGAAGACATCTGGGCCCAGGCGCAGGCGCTTGGGCGTCAACGTGAAGACGTGAAATCGTTGACGGTACTGCGCATCGTCACGGCCAAAACCGAAATCGAAGCCCAGCGCAAATACGACGAGTTGCAAAGCAACTATCACTTGCAGGCACAACTGGTCAGTTACGCCGGCGACACCGGCATCGACATCAGCCGCTACGCCGACAGCGATGCACTCTCGACGCACACCGAAGGCCTGACCTCTTATGTGATGCGCCCCGATGGCAGTGGCAAGCCGCTGACGGCGGGTGATGTGAAAAAGCGCTTCGCCAGCGTTACCCGTGGCAGCGACCTGATTCTCGTCGGTACACCGCAGCAAGTCGCCGAGCGCATCGAAGAGCACGCGCGAATTTCCGGCACCAGCGGCTACATGCTCAACCCGTTGATCAGCCCAGGCAGCCTTGAGGACTTTGTCGAACTGGTTATTCCCGAATTGCAAAAGCGTGGGCTGTACCGGACTCAACCGCAGAGTGGCACTTTCCGCTCGCGGTTGCGGGAAGACCGCTCCAGTCACCTGCCTGCGTCGGCCTATGGGGCTTCGTTCCGCTTCGACAAGGCGCTTCATGGCTGACGCTATTTGACCGCATACACTTTGCGTACATAGCGCGTGCTTTTCCACGCGCACGGTGCCCCGCGCGCAACAAACACGCTGTCGCCGGTATTGACGGTCACGCTCAAACCCTCAGGCGTCTGCAACGTTACGCTGCCTTCGATCAGGTACATCAACTCATTGAGCTTGTGCGGGCGACCGTGACGTTCATAGGGCGTCGAGTCCCACACGCCGACACGCAGATCGGTTGTGGCGTCTTCGAAGGCATTACGTGACCGGCATTGCGGTGTCGGACCGATCAGAATCTGTTGCTCCGGCGCGGCGGAGGGAGACAGGTGTGCCAGCGGGTCAAGCAACGTCAGGCCGGGTGTCGCGGCTCCGCTGGCCATGGCGCAAAACGCCCACCGGGTGCCGGTCTGTGCTTCGATCCGCACGTCCGTGCCACGGCCGATGACTGCGCTGGCGCCGACGGCCAGTTCCAGCGTCCGCTCGCGGGTTTTCAATGTCAGATGCCCCGCATGGACTACGATCACCTCGGTGTGCGGGAAGTCGTCGATATCAAGGCTTGCGCCTGCTTCGACGATGCCTGCAGATATGCCGTCGCTCCCTGACCAGGCGACCTGACGTCCGGTCGAGAAAGGGTCTGCGGCGTTCAAGGGTTGCTGTTTGAAAGCGGTGTCGACGCGACTGCCATCGGCACGAGCCAGCAGCATGATGCAAGGTTCGGACATACGGGTGACGCTCCAGGTCTTGAGGGGATTTCTTGGGGGGCGATCAGCGCCAGCCCGATAGTCAGCCGATGGCTTGAGTGACCAGGGCAAACTGCCGAACGCCATGGTGTGCTTGCGGTGCGGCGCCGCGGGACATTTGGGCCACGGTATCGACCTTCTTCAGGCCGGCTGCTTCCAGCCAGTCGGAAAGGCCACAATCCGCTGGAATATCAATGCGCACAAAGGCATCCGGTATCCCGGCCAGCAATGTGGCGATCAGGTGTTGGGCTTGCTCAAGGTTTTCGGCGATCAGCGGGCCGATGCAACGACCGCGACCGAATGGGCGCAGCAGGGCGAAGGCCTGCAACTGACCGTCACGCACAATGCCCACCGAATGCTCGACGACGGCGAACAGATCGGTAAGCACCGCTCGCCGATCCAGTCCGCTCCCGGCATTGGCCAGTTCCAGCACCCGCGCATGATCCGACTCGCGCAATGGGCGGCATTCTTCACCGTCTGCCAATGGCCCGGGCAAAGGGGCTTGCGCCTGGCCCTGGTGCTGCTGAATCCGGCCAAACTCGACAAAACCCTGACTGGCGTACAGCGGTGCGCCGGCCACGGTCGCATTCAATATCGCCGTGCTTGACTGGCAAGCCTGCAGCGCGTGTTCCATGAGCTTTCGCCCGATGCCCTGGCCCTGGTAATCGTCACTGACAATGACCAGGCCAATGGTCGTGAAATCACCTTGCGGGCAGGCAAACGCGGTGCCGATCAAACGCTCGCCATCAAGTACGACAAAACCCTTGCTGACCCGTTGCAGCATGGCCCAGTCGTCAAGTCGATGAGGCCACTTCAATTGCACGGACAGTGCATGAGCCTTGGGCACGTCGTCGGCAGTCATCGGCCGATAGACGTAGGAAGGGAGCGGGGTGGACATGGCGATTCTCCGATCAAGAGTGTGCGCTGGCGCCGGGTTTTGCGGCGAGGTGAAGCCTGTATCCCATCTGGATGAAAGCCTGACAAGGGGGCAGGGAATATTCGGCAGATTCCGCGAAGCACAGCCCCGAGCACCACACTTACTACTTAATCCGGGCCTTGTGTCGGCAGCAAATGCTTGGGCCTTTTTACCCTATAAAAGGCTTGTACCGAGTCTCGTCGCTCAGGCGCAGGATGTAGGTTCAATCGCCTCGATTCAGAACCGGGCTGACCTGCGCCGCAGCAACTGATGCCAAAGCTGCGATGGGGCGCAGTTTCTGCGGGCATAGTCGCTGTCGGAAATCAAAAGCGCCAGATAAAGGCCCATAAGTGCGCATAAACAGGGGCTTTGCCCAAGGCTGGAGCGCACCGCAAAGTCTGCTGAGTGGAATGACCAAAACGGTGATTTGTATCGAACGGAGGTCGCTTTTAACGCCATCTGCTGATTTCACGGTGTTGTAATGACGGTGTGCTGCAGCGTTGCATCGCTACTGCGCAAACCAGGCAAATGCTTGTAGCGCCATTGACCTCAACGAACTTCAGGAACGCACTCAATGAGCTTTCTTCGCCCCAAATTCATTACCTTCGACTGCTACGGAACGCTGACCAATTTCCACATGGGCACAATGACCCGCGAACTCTTCGCCGATCGCGTTCCCGCTGAGCAGATGGATCAGTTCGTCAAGGATTTCTCGGCCTATCGCCTGGACCAGGTCATGGGCGACTGGATGCCGTATGACGAGATTCTCAAGACCGCTCTGGCGCGTACCTGCAAGCGTTGGGGAATCGAATACCGCGACGAAGGCCAGCTGTATTACGACGCTGTTCCGACCTGGGGCCCGCACCCGGACGTACCGGCCGGCCTGTCGAAAATCGCCGACAAGATTCCTCTGGTGATTTTCTCCAACGCCAGCAACAGCCAGATCATGTCCAACGTCGAAAAACTCGGCGCACCTTTTCACAAAGTCTTCACGGCCGAACAGGCACAAGCCTACAAACCTCGTCTGGCGGCGTTCGAGTACATGCTCGACAACCTCAACTGCGGCCCGGAAGACATCTTGCATGTGTCCTCCAGCTTCCGTTACGACCTGATGCCGGCCCACGACATGAAGATCAAGAACAAGGCCTTCGTCGCCCGTGGTCACGAAGTACCGGGCAACGCCTTCTACAGCTACCACCAGATCCCGGACATCGGCGGTCTGGCCGCACTGGTCGGCCTGTAACGACATCCTCATTGGCAAAGGCGGGATTGAACATGGGCAGTGAATCCTACTGGCTCGACAGCGCACCGGCCTTCACCGGCGCACAGCTCGGCGGTTTGCCCGGGCAAGTCGATGTGGCCATCGTCGGTGGCGGTTTCACCGGGCTGGCGGCGGCCCGGGCCCTGGCGCTCAAGGGCGCCAGTGTGGTGGTGCTGGAAGCCGGGCGGGTGATCGGCGAGGCTTCGGGACGCAATGGCGGGCAGTGCAACACGGGGGTGGCGCAGGATTACGCCAGCCTCAGCGCCAGCCTCGGTTCCGACCGGGCCAAAGCCTATTACCAGGCTTACGAAAGTGCCGTGCAAAGCGTTGTGTCGCTGGTCGAGCAGGAGCAGATCGCCTGTGACCTGCTGCGCAACGGCAAGCTGAAACTGGCGGCAAAACCGCTGCACTACGAAGGCCTGGCCCGCACCTGCGAGCTGATTCGCAACGAAGTCGATGCCGATGTTGAATTGCTGTCTGCCGAACAGACCCGCACCGAAGTCAACTCTGCGCAGTTCCATGGCGGCCTGTTGCAGCGCAATGGCGTGCAGATGCACGTCGGGCGTTTCGGCATCGGTCTGGCAGAAGCGGCGGTGCGTCACGGTGCACTGATCCATGAGGGCACCTCGGTGCTCGACTGGAAAGCCCGGGCTGATGGTTATCAGGTCAACACCAGCAAGGGTTCGCTGCACGCCGGGCAGGTTCTGCTGGCGACCGGTGCCTGTCAGCACGGTGGTCTGGGCTGGTATCGGCGGCGAATCGTACCGGTGGGCAGTTTCGTGATTGCCACCGAGGTCCTGCCGCGGGCGTTGATCGATCAGTTGCTGCCGGGGCGCCGCGCTTATGTCACCAGTCGAATGATCGGTAACTACTTCCGCCTGACCCCGGATAACCGTTTGCTGTTTGGCGGGCGCGCGCGGTTTGCCATGTCCGACAGTGTCAACGATGCCAAGAGCGGCAAGGTGCTGCAGGCGGCGATGGTCCAGATGTTCCCGCAACTGGCCGGCGTCAGGATCGATTACTGCTGGGGCGGCCTGGTAGACATGACCTCCGACCGTTTGCCGCGAGCCGGCCAGCACGGCGGCGTGTTCCACTCGATGGGTTACAGCGGCCACGGCGTGCAGATGTCGGTGCACATGGGGCAGGTGATGGCCGATGTGATGGCCGGCAATGCCGAGGCCAACCCCTGGCGTGAACTCGACTGGCCGGCGATCCCCGGGCATTTCGGCAAGCCGTGGTTCCTGCCTTTCGTGGGCGCCTATTACCGCTTTCAGGACTATTTGCATTGAGCTGATGCTGTGGCTTTACCGTCGTTTGCGTTTCCAGGACGTTCCGGCCAACCGGAACACTTGAGCCTTCTTAATTTCGACAGGTAGCACTGAAATGACTGATCACAAGAACGACTCACCTCTGATCTCGGGCGAAGAAAGCCTGCGGGTGTTCGAAGGCCTCAATCGCGGCATGTCACGCCGTCACGCGTTGCAAATGCTCGGTGTGGCCGGCGTAGCGGCTGCCGGCGCCGGCAGCCTGTTCGGTGCCGCGGGCAAGCTGTTGGCCGATGACACGGCGACGCCGGGCAAAGGCAAGCAGGGTGGGCGGATACGTGTCGCTGGCATGTCCAGCTCCACCGCCGACACCCTCGACCCGGCCAAAGGTGCGCTGTCCACCGACTATGTGCGGCACTACATGTTCTACAACGGCCTGACCCGTTTCGACGCGCACCTGGTGCCGCAACTGGAGCTGGCCGAACGCATCGACAACACCGACGCGACCCTGTGGACGATCACCCTGCGCAAGGACGTGACGTTCCACAACGGCAAAACCCTCAGCGCGGCCGATGTGGTGTTCTCGCTGTCACGACACAAGGATCCGCTGACCGGCTCCAAAGTCATGCCACTGATGGAGCAATTCGCCGAAATCAAGGCCACGGGGGCCAACGAAGTACAGATTCGCCTGACTGCACCGAACGCCGAATTGCCGTCGATTCTGGCCGTCTCGCATCTGCTGATCGTTCCCGAAGGCACCACTGACTTCAACCAGGGCATTGGTACCGGACCGTTCAAGGTCAAGGAGTTCAAACCGGGCGTACGTTCGGTGGCCGCACGCAACACCGGCTACTGGAAGCCTGGCCTGCCGTACCTCGACGAAATCGAATTCATTGCCATCGGCGACGAGCCGTCGCGGGTCAACGCGCTGCTGTCCGGCGACGTGCACATGATCAATGAGGTCAACCCGCGCTCCACCGACCGGATCAAGGCCAGCGCCAGACACCGGGTCGTTGATGCGCCGTCGGGCAACTACACTGATTTGATCATCCGTCAGGATCAGTTGCCCGGTCAGAACGCCGATTTCACCCAGGCGATGAAGTACCTGCTCGATCGCGAACAGATCAAGTCGGCGGTGTTTCGCGGCTTTGCCGTGGTCGGCAACGATCATCCGATCGCGCCCGGCTCGCGCTACTACAACAGCGACCTGCCGCAAACGGTCTACGACCCGGAAAAAGCCAAATTCCTGCTGAAAAAAGCGGGCATGGAAAACATCAGCATGGAGCTGTTTGCGTCGCCTGCCGCAACGGGTTCCGTCGATATCGCAGTGCTGTTGCAGCAGTCGGCCAAACAGGCCGGGCTCAAACTCGACGTCAAGCGCCTGCCGAGCGACGGCTACTGGTCCAACCACTGGATGAAGCACCCGATCAGCTTCGGCAACATCAACCCACGTCCGAACGCCGACGTGATGTTCTCGCAGTTCTTCCAGTCGAAGGCGCCGTGGAACGAGTCCGGCTGGAAGAACGAGCAGTTCGACCAGTTGCTGATGCTCGCCCGCGGCGAAACCGACGATGCCAAGCGCGGCAAGATGTACGCGGACATGCAGACTCTGGTGCACGACCACTGTGGCATCGGCATACCGGTGTTCATCAGCAACATCGACGGCGTCGATCAACGGATCAAGGGCTACGGCAGCAACCCGCTCGGCGGCTTCATGGGTTACATGTTCGCCGAGCAGGTCTGGCTGGACGCTTGAACAGAGCCGTCGAAATGAACGGCAAGCCAGGTGCAGGAGGGTAGGCGATGAATAGCAACACACTGTGGTTGATCGGTCGACGGCTGGGCGCCGCGATCGTGACTTTGTTGATCGTATCGATGGTCGTGTTCGCGATCACGGCGGTACTGCCTGGAGACGCGGCACAACAATCCCTTGGCCAGTTTGCCACCCCGGAACAGGTGGCGGCGCTGCGCCTGAAACTGGGACTCGATCAACCCGGTGTGGTGCGTTACCTGCACTGGTTGATGAGCCTGCTCAGTGGCGATATGGGCGTGTCGGTATCGAACGCGATGCCGGTTGTCGAGCTGATGGCCGGGCGTGTGCCCAACACCCTGATGCTGGCGGCCGCCACGGCGCTGGTGTCGGTGCCGGTGGCGCTGGTTCTCGGCATCGGCTCGGCGATGGGCCGGGGCGGGCGGATCGACAGTGTCCTGAGTTTCACCACCCTGGCCATGGTCGCGGTGCCGGAGTTTCTGGTGGCGACCCTTGCGGTGCTGATCTTTGCGGTAAACCTGGGCTGGTTGTCGGCGCTGTCCTATGCCAGTGACATCACTTCACCGTGGCAATTCATGCGCACCTACGCCTTGCCGGTGATGACGCTGTGCTGCGTGATCGTTGCGCAAATGGCGCGGATGACACGCGCGGCAGTGATCGACCAGCTCGACAGCCCCTACGTGGAAATGGCCCGGCTCAAAGGCGTCAGTCCGATGCGCATCGTACTGCGCCACGCTTTGCCCAATGCCATCGGGCCGATTGCCAATGCGATTGCGCTGAGCCTGTCGTATCTGCTCGGCGGGGTGGTGATTGTTGAAACCATCTTCAACTATCCCGGCATCGCCAGCCTGATGGTCGATGCCGTGACCAACCGTGACATGGCACTGGTGCAGGCCTGCACCATGTTGTTCTGTACGGCTTATCTGGGTCTGGTGCTGATTGCCGACCTGTGCGCGATTCTGTCCAATCCGAGGCTGAGAAACCAATGAACAATCTCATTGTGAAATCGACGCCTGCGGCCCCCGATCTGTCAGCCGGCAAGGTGTCTCACGGTCCCGTGTGGCTGGGACTCATCGGCGCGGCCATCTGCGTTATCTGGTTGCTGGTTGCGTTATTCGGCCCGTGGCTGGCGCCGCATCCGGTCGGCGAGGTGGTCTCGGGCAACGTGTTCGACAACATCAGCGCGGTGTACCCGTTCGGCACTGATTATCTGGGCCGCGACATGCTCAGCCGGGTGCTCGTCGGCGCGCGCTTCACCGTGGGCCTGGCGTTGATTGCGGCGGTGCTGGCCAGTGCGCTGGGCACCGGTTGCGCGCTGCTGTCGGTGGTGTCGCCGAAATGGCTGGACGAAGTGATCAGCCGCTTGATGGACGCCTTTATCTCGATCCCGAGCAAGATGCTCGCGTTGATCATGGTTTCGGCGTTCGGCTCTTCAGTGACCCTGCTGATCAGCACGGCAGTGTTGAGCTTCGCCCCGGGCGCGTTCCGTATCGCGCGCAGCATGGCGGTGAACATCGAAGCGCTGGAGTACGTGCAGGTCGCCCGAACCCGTGGCGAGCGGCGTTTGTACATTGCTTGCGTGGAGATCCTGCCGAACATGCTCAACCCGGTGCTGACTGACTTGGGCTTGCGGTTCGGTTTCATCGTGCTGCTGCTCAGCGGCATGAGTTTTCTCGGGCTGGGCGTGCAACCGCCGGATGCCGACCTCGGCTCGCTGGTGCGGGAAAACATCGGCGGCCTCAATCAGGGCGCCCCGGCCATCGTCATCCCGGCGCTGGCCATCGGCACCCTGACCATCGGCGTGAATCTGTTTATCGACAGATTGTCGTCGCGACGTAGTCGCCGCACGGGAGGCCATTGAAATGACCCAATTGATTCGAGTTGAAGACCTGCGCGTGGTCGCTTGCGGCGAGCACGGGGAAACCGAAATCGTCAAAGGCGTGAGCTTTGCCCTGGAACAAGGTGAAGTGCTGGCGTTGATCGGCGAATCGGGCTCGGGCAAGACCACCATTGCCCTCGCTCTGTTGGGGTACGCCCGACGGGGCTGTCGGTTGTCCGGCGGCGTGGTACAGGTCGGCGAGCACGACATGCTCGCGCTCAGCGAGCAGCAATTGCAGGGCCTGCGCGGTAATCGGGTGTCGTATATCGCGCAGAGCGCTGCGGCGGCTTTCAACCCGGCGAAGAAGCTGATCGACCAAGTGGTGGAGGGCGCCTTGATTCACGGCCTCGGCACCCGCGCCACCCTTGAGGCCAAGGCCATTGAACTGTTCCGCGATCTGGCCCTGCCGGACCCGGATCACATCGGCCAGCGTTACCCGCACCAGGTGTCCGGGGGGCAACTGCAGCGGGTGATGGCGGCAATGGCGCTGATCAGTGATCCGTTGCTGGTTATCCTCGACGAACCGACCACGGCGCTCGATGTGACGACCCAGATCGACGTGTTGCGTGCGTTCAAGCGCGTGGTGCGTGACCGTGGCGCGACGGCGGTGTATGTGTCCCATGACCTGGCCGTGGTGGCGCAAATGGCCGATCAGATTGTCGTGCTCAATGGCGGCCAGATCTTCGAACAAAGCGCTACGGCGGCGCTCCTCAAAGGCCCGAGTCATGAATACACCCGCAGTCTGCTGGCGGCCGCGCGGCCGGACACGACGATCCGCCCACCTTGCGGAATTGCCGAAGAAACTCCGCTGCTGACCATTCGCGGCCTGACCGCTGGTTACGGCAACAAGAACACCCAGGGCATGCCGGCCATTCGTGTACTGGAAGACATTGATCTGACCGTGCGCCGGGGCCAGGCGATTGGCGTGATCGGCGAGTCGGGTTCGGGCAAGTCAACGCTGGCCCGCGTGGTCGCAGGCCTGCTCACGCCGGCATTGGGCGGGCTGACCTTTGACGGGCAACCGCTGGGCGGTTGTCTGTCCGAACGCACCGACGAGCAATTCCGGCGAATCCAGATGGTGTTCCAGAACGCCGACACGGCGCTCAATCCGATGCACAGCATCAGCACGATTCTGAGTCGGCCGCTGAAGATGTATTTCAACCTCAAAGGCGCGGCGTTGCGCGAGCGTATCGGCGAATTGCTGGATCTGGTGCGCCTGCCGCGAGCCTTGGCCGAGCGTCGTCCGAGCGAGTTGTCCGGCGGGCAGAAACAGCGGGTGAACCTGGCGCGGGCACTGGCGGCCAAACCCGATCTGATCCTTTGCGATGAAGTGACCTCGGCGCTGGACACCGTGGTCGGTGCCGCGATTCTTGAATTGCTCCGCGACTTGCGTGAGCAGCTCGGCGTGTCCTACCTGTTCATCAGTCATGACATCTCCACCGTGCGCGCGCTGTGCGATGACGTGGTGGTGATGTACAGCGGCCACAAGGTTCAGGCCGGCAGCCGCCAGTCGTTTGCGCAGGCGCCGTTCCATCCCTACACCGATCTGTTGATTCACTCGGTGCCGGAGCTGCGCCAGGGCTGGCTGGAAACCTGCGGGACGACTTGCGGCGAACTGCCGCCCATCGGGCCCAAAGCCAATGTCGCCGAGCTGTGCACCTTCCTCAATCGCTGCCCGGTGCGCGTCGATGGCCTGTGCAACCGTACGGCACCCAACCGCCGAATCATCGACGGTGGCAGTGAAATTCTTTGCCACCACGACAGCGTCGAACTGCTGAAAACCCAGCGGGACGTGACCACCTTCAATCAGGGAGCCTATGCATGAGCGCTCGTTTTGTGAGACTGGCCGAGCAGGGCCGGGTGACCGTCGGGTTGACCGTGGATGGCGTGCCCATCAAGGCGTTGCAGGACGACACACTGATGGTCGCATTGCTCACTCAGGGCGATGCGCTACGCCAGTCGGAATTCGATGCCGGTCGACGTGCCGGGTTCTGCCTGATGGGCGCCTGCCAGGATTGCTGGGTGTGGACGCGCAGCGGCGAACGTCTGCGTGCGTGCTCCAGTGAAGTCCGTGAAGGGCTGGATCTCGTCACCACACAACCGGAGGCGACATGGCCACTGCACGGGTAGTTATCGTCGGCGCCGGCCCTGCGGGGATTCGCTGCGCCGAGACGTTGGTGAAGGCCGGCATCAAACCGGTCCTGATCGATGAAAATCGCCGCGACGGCGGCCAGATCTATCGTCGCCAACCCGAAGGTTTCACCCGCGACTACCGCGCGCTGTACGGCACTGAAGCGGCCAAGGCGCGCAACCTGCACGAGAGTTTCGAGCGCTTGCGCCCACACATCGATTACCGGCCCGACACGCTGGTGTGGAATCTGGTGCCCAGGCAGTTGAGCTGCGTCAGTCAGGGTCACCATACGACGGTGGACTTCGACGCGTTGATCCTGTGCACCGGCGCCACGGACCGTTTGATGCCCATTGAAGGCTGGCAGCTGGCGGGCACCTACAGCCTCGGCGGGGCGCAGATCGCGCTCAAGTCGCAGGCGGTTTCCATCGGCCATCGCGTGGTGTTCATGGGCAGTGGTCCGCTGCTGTATCTGGTGGCCAGCCAGTACGTGAAGGCCGGCGCCAACGTCGCTGCGGTGCTTGATACATCGCCGATGAGCAAACGCATTGTCGCGCTGCCGAAGATGCTCGCGCGGCCTGGAGTGTTGCTCACCGGGATGAAACTGTTGGCGCAGTTGTATCAGGCGAAAATACCGGTGCATCTGGGGATCAAGCCGGAGCTCATATCGGGAGATGCCACTAGCGGCGTCAGTGGCGTGCGCGTGCGCTCAGCCAAAGGCGAAACCCTGGACATCGATTGCGATGCCGTGGCCCTGGGGTATCACTTGCGTCCGGAAACCCAGCTGGCCGATCTGGCCGGGTGTCGCATGCGTTTTGATGAAGCGTCCGGCCAGTGGTGGCTGGCGCTTGATGAAGAGGGCCGTACTTCGGTCAGCGGTGTGTACGCCGCCGGCGACGGCGCAAAGATTCGCGGTGCCGATGCAGCTGAACATGCCGGACGCCTGGTGGCGATGGCGCTGCTGGAGGATCAGCAACAACCGGTGGATGCCGGTTTTCGCGCAGAGCAACGGCGCGCACTGGCGGTAATGGATCAGTTCCGCCTCGGTCTGGCGCAGGCGTTTCCCTGGCCCGCCGAACAGGCCGGGGCGTTGCCGGATTCGGCGATCGTCTGTCGCTGCGAGATGATCAGCGCGGGCGAACTGCGCCGTACGGTCAGCGAAAAGGGTGCGTGCGAAGTCAATCGGGCCAAAGCTTTCAGTCGGGTCGGCATGGGCCGTTGCCAGGGCCGCTACTGCTCGCAGGCCGGCGCCGAAGTGATTGCCGCCGCGGCTGGCGTGAGTGTGCAACAGGTCGGTCGCCAACGCGGTCAGGCCCCCGTCAAACCGTTGCCGATGGTCATCATCGAGGAGCCGTCATGAACTCGCAGAAAAGTGATGTATTGATTATCGGCGGCGGCATCATGGGTGCGGCGTCAGCGTTTTTCCTGCGTCAGCGCGGGCACTCCGTGACCCTGCTCGAGCGCGACCTGATTGGCCAATACGCCAGCGGCGTCAACTTCGGCAACGTGCGGCGTCAGGGTCGTTATCTGGGGCAACTGGAGTTGGCCAACCGTTCCTTTGCGCTGTGGAAGCGCTTGCCGGAGCTGATTGACGACGATCTGGAATTCATCGCCAGCGGCCACATGCGTGTGTGTTACCGCGAAGACGAAATTGCCGAGCTCGAAGCGTATGCCGCTGCGCCGGAAGCAGCGCAACTGGATCTGCAGGTCTATCGCGGCGCTGAACTGCATCGGCGCTTTCCGTTTCTTGGGCCGGACGTGAAGGGGGGCTCCTACGCGCCGCACGACGGTCACGCCAACCCGCGTCTGGCGGCGCCGGCATTCGCTCGGGCGGCGCGGCGGATCGGTGCGCGTATCGAAGAACAGACCGAAGTGGCCGAAGTGCAGAAAATCGGAAGCGAGTTCAGCGTCACCACCACCGATGGCCGGCAATATCGCGCCGCACAACTGCTGATCACTGCCGGCGCCTGGGGCGAGAAACTGTCCGCGCAGTTCGGCGAACCGGTTCCGCTGGACACCCATGGCCCGCAGATGGCGGTGACGGAACCGGTGCCATACGCCTTGCCGACGGTGATTGGGGTGTTCACCAAAATACCTGAGGAAGTCATTTATTTCCGGCAGATTCCGCGCGGCAACATCATCATTGGCGGCGGCTATCGCAGCAAACCGGACATGGTCAATCGCCGCGCCTATGTCGAGCCACGCAGCATCCTCAACCAGATCCGGCAAATGCGCCGACTGCTGCCGGGTGTCGGCAATCTGAACATCATCCGGGTCTGGAGCGGCATCGAAAGCTATCTGCCGGACTCGCTGCCGATCATGGGGCCAAGCGGTACGGTCGATGGCCTGTATTACGCGTTCGGCTTCTGCGGTCATGGCTTCCAGTTGGGGCCGGGCGTCGGTGACGTCATGGCTGAATTGATCAGTACCGGCAGCACCTCCACGTTGATTGAACCCTTTTCCATACGCCGGTTCGCCCCCTTGGCCGAACAACGGAGCAAAGCCTCATGAAACCCCGTGTACTGGAGATTCTCAAACGATTGATTGCGTTCGATACCGTGTCGTCGGAATCGAACATGGCGTTGATCGAGTACGTTCGCGAGTTGCTGCTGAGCAAGGGCATCGAGTCGCTGATCGTCAAGGACGAAAGCGGCAAGAAGGCCAATCTGTTTGCCAGTACCGGTCCGAAAGACCAACCGGGCATTCTGCTGTCCGGACACACCGACGTGGTGCCAGCAGCGGGGCAGGCGTGGACGGTTCCACCGTTCCAGATGACGGAGCAGAACGGGCGGGTTTACGGGCGCGGCAGTTGCGACATGAAAGGCTTTATCGCGCTGGCCATCGACGCGATGCTTGACGCTGCTGAACATTCCCTCAGCCGTCCGCTGCAACTGGCGCTGTCACACGACGAGGAAATCGGCTGCGTTGGCGTGCGGCGTTTGCTCGATGTGCTGCATCTGGCGCCGGTGCGGCCGTTTCTGTGCCTGATCGGCGAACCGACCAATATGCAGTTTGTGCTGGGGCACAAGGGCAAGGGCTCATATCGCACCTATTGTCGGGGGCTGGAGGCGCATTCTTCGCTGGCGCCGCGGTCGGTCAACGCGATCCACGTGGCCTGCGATTTCATCGCAGCGTTGCGTGAATCCCAGCGCCAACTGCAGGAGCAAGGCGCCCGGGATGCCGATTACGACGTGCCTTACACCACCGTGCACGTCGGCCAGATCGGCGGTGGCCGGGCGCTGAATATCGTGCCGAATCTGTGCACGGTGGATTTTGAAGTGCGCAATTTGCCGGCCGATGATCTGGAACAGATTCTCGCGCAGATGCAGGAGCGTGCCGAGGTGATCGTGCGCGAGGCGAAGAAGCTCTCGAGCGTGGCGGCCATCGAGATTGAAACGGTCAACGTCTACCCCGGACTGGACACCCACCCGAGCGTCGAAGCGGTACGGTTCCTGAAAAATTTCGCGGCGCCGGATACCGCGACGTCCAAGGTTTCGTTCGGCACGGAAGGCGGGTTGTTCAAGCAGCGTCTGGATGTGCCAGTAGTTGTCTGCGGGCCAGGTTCGATCGAGCAGGCGCACAAGCCCGACGAGTTTATCGAGATCAGCCAGATGGAAGCGGGGGAGCGCTTTCTGGAGGGTTTGCTCGGTTCGCTGAAGCGATAGAAAACAGCAGTTCTGCTGTTCCACCGCCAATTTCAGCAGCCGACACTGTCCGCTACGCGCTTTCAGCATCCTTAGCCGTCGAGTCTCCCTAGACTGGAATCTGTCTCGGATCAGGACTCGACCATGCTCAAGAATCGTTTGAAAGACCCCGGTCTTCTCGCAGAACTCGCTTATGTGAACGGCCAGTGGATCGGCGCCGATGACCGCGCGACCCTGGATGTCGTCGACCCGGCCAGCGGCGAATTGATCGGCCGCGTGCCCGCCATGCAAGGCGTGGAAACCCGACGCGCCATCGATGCCGCCGAACAGGCGTGGCCCGCCTGGCGGGCACGACCGGCCGCCGAACGTGCGGCGCTGCTGGAGCGTTGGTATCAGGCGATGATCGACAACCTCGACGATCTGGCGCTGATCATGACCTGCGAACAAGGCAAGCCGCTGAACGAAGCCAAAGGTGAAATCCGCTACGGCGCGGGTTTCGTCAAATGGTTTGCCGAAGAGGCGTGGCGGATTTACGGCGAAACCATGCCGGCCCCCAGCGGCGACCGCCGACTGTTGACCCTCAAGCAACCGGTGGGGGTCTGCGCGGCGATCACACCGTGGAATTTCCCCAACGCAATGATTACCCGCAAGTGTGCACCGGCCCTGGCGGCGGGGTGCCCGATCATCGTCAAGCCGTCGGATCTGACGCCGCTGTCGGCGCTGGCGTTGGCCGTGTTGGCTGAGCGCGTCGGCATTCCGGCCGGGGTGTTCAATGTGCTGACCGGCATGCCCGCCGGGATTGGCGAAGAGCTGACCGGCAACCCGACGGTGCGCAAGATTTCCTTCACCGGTTCCACGGCGGTGGGTCGTTTGCTGATGCGCCAGAGTGCCGAGCACATCAAGCGATTGAGCCTGGAGCTCGGCGGCAACGCACCGTTCATTGTGTTTGACGACGCTGATCTCGAACAGGCGATTACCGGGATCATGCTGAGCAAGTTTCGCAACGCCGGGCAGACCTGCGTCTGCGCCAACCGGATTCTGGTACAGAACGGCATTTACCCGCGTTTTGCCCAGCGTCTGGTCGAGGAAGTCGGCAAGCTCAAGGTCGGCAATGGCCTGCAGGACAACGTGACCATCGGCCCGCTGATCAACAAGGCGGCCGTGAGCAAGGTGGCCCGCCACATCGATGATGCCTTGAGCCAGGGCGCGCAGCTGCTTTGCGGCGGCGTTCCGCAGGGCGACTGTCAATTTGTGCAACCGACGGTGCTTGGCGATGCCCACGCCGGCATGCTCCTGGCCAACGAAGAAACCTTCGGCCCGGTCGCGCCGCTGATGCGGTTCACCGACGAAGCCGAAGCCTTGGCGCTGGCCAACGCCACGCCGTTTGGCCTCGGCGCGTATTACTTCACTCAAGATTTGCGTCGCTCATGGCGTTTCGGCGAAGCGCTGGAATTCGGCATGGTTGGCCTCAACACCGGAATCATCTCCATGGAAGTCGCGCCGTTCGGCGGCATCAAGCAATCGGGGCTGGGCCGTGAAGGCAGCAAATACGGTCTTGATGAATACCTTGAAGTCAAAGCCTTCCACATCGGCGGCTTGTAACTTCACAACAACGGGGAGCCACAACTGATGAGCAAGGTCTTCAAGATCGCCGCGATTGCCGGCGACGGGATTGGCAAGGAAGTGCTGCCCGAGGGGCTGCGGGTGCTGGAGCAGGCCGCGAAAAAATGGCAGCTGGACTTGAGCATTGAAGTGCTCGACTGGGCGCATTGCGATTACTACCTGGAACACGGGCAGATGATGCCCGAGGACTGGTTCGAACAGCTCAAGGGCTTCGACGCGATTTACTTCGGCGCCGTGGGCTGGCCGGAGAAAGTGCCGGACCATATTTCCCTGTGGGGGTCGCTGCTGAAATTCCGTCGCGACTTCGACCAGTACGTGAATATCCGCCCGGTGCGCTTGTTCCCCGGGGTGCCATGCCCGTTGGCCGGGCGCGAACCGGGGGACATCGATTTCGTGGTGATTCGCGAGAACACCGAAGGTGAATATTCATCGGTCGGCGGCAAGATGTTCGAAGGCACCGAGCATGAGTTCGTGCTGCAGGAATCGGTGTTCACCCGCCGGGGTGTCGACCGGATTCTCAAGTTCGCCTTCGACCTGGCCCAGACCCGGCCACGCAAGCGCCTGACCGCAGCGACCAAGTCCAACGGCATTTCGATCAGCATGCCTTATTGGGACGAGCGCACCGTGCTGATGGCTGCGCAGTACCCGCAGGTGACGTGGGACAAGCAGCACATCGATATCTTGTGCGCGCGCTTCGTTCTGCAACCGGATCGGTTCGATGTGGTGGTGGCGTCGAACCTGTTCGGCGACATCCTCTCCGACCTCGGGCCGGCGTGTGCCGGAACCATCGGCATTGCGCCGTCGGCCAACCTTGATCCGCAGCGACGTTTTCCGTCGCTGTTCGAGCCGGTGCATGGTTCGGCGCCGGACATCTATGGGCAGAACATCGCCAACCCGATTGCGATGATTTGGTCCGGGGCGCTGATGCTCGATTTCCTGGGCAACGGTGACGAGCGTTATCGCGCAGCACACGACGGGATCCTGCAGGCGATCGAGCGGGTGATCGCCGAGGGCCCGATCACCCCGGACCTGGGCGGGAAGGGCTCGACCCAGGATGTCGGCAGGGCCATCGCCGAGTTCCTCTGAAGCATCGTCATCCTCTGCACGAGTGAGCCTGCTCGCTCGTGCAGAGGGTCTGAATCAGTAACCTTTGCTGCGGTCGATCTGACCGCTCATGGACTCGCCGCGCTCGAAGCGGCGGATGTTTTCCAGCAGGACAGCAAATGCGCTTTCCGGCTGGGTCATCGCCGCGATATGCGGCGTCAGCAGAATCTGCGGATGGCCCCAGAAGGGATGATCCGCCGGCGCCGGTTCGTTCTGCACCACATCCAGCACCGCGCCGCTCAGTTGCCCGCTGTCCAGCGCCTGGAGCAAGTCTTCTTCCACCAGATGCCCACCGCGCCCCATGTTGATCAGGGCCGCGCCACGCGGTAATTGCCGAAACAACTCACGATTGAGAATGCCACGGGTCTGCTCGGTCAGCGGCAATACGCAAATCAAAATGTCGCACTGGCTCAGAAACGCCGGCAGTTGCTCGCGACCGGCAAAGCACTCGACGCCGGCAATCCGATGCGCACTGCGCGCCCAGCCCTTGAGGGCAAAGCCCAGTGGCTGCAAGGTGGCGAGAATCTGCTGCGCCTGAGTACCGAGGCCCATCACCCCCACCCGACGTTGATGCGCCGGCTGCAACAGGTGCGCCTGCCAACACCGCGCCATCTGCTGCTGGCGATAGCGCAACATGTCCCGGTGCAAAGCGAGCACGGCAAAACTGGCGTACTCGCACATGCCTTGGGTGATCCCGGGATCGAGCAGGCGCACCACCGGAAGACTTGGCGGGATACGGCTCAGGTCCAGTTGATCGACGCCGGCCGACAACGCAAACAACACCTGCAGATTCGGCAGCACCGTCTGCAGATCTTCTGGCGCCTGCCACGCCGCCAGGTATTTGATGTCTGCGGGATCGCCGATGTCCGGCCAGGCGCGCCATTCGATGTCCGGGGCATGTTCGGCGAACAGTGCTTTCCACCGTTCGCCGCGCACGGGGTCAGCTTTGTAGAGCAGGGCCATGGTCAATTCCTGAGGAGGTTGAAGGTGCTCCCATCATCGCCCAACCCCAGAGCAGGATCTGTCGAAAGCAGCGCTGCGAACACTGCGCGTCACCTCATATACGCACGCGCCCGGCAGATTCGGCGGCCTGAAGGAATCTGCCGTTTGGCAGGGTGAAAACAGTCGATCCGGATTTCTCAGGGGCCAAGTTCGGCGTAGTTCGTTACGCACAAGTCTTAATCTTAAGACCCTGTGTAACCACCTCCTGCATTCACTCCGGGCTGCCGGACTCACGAAGGGAAATGCCATGAACAGCCAAGTCGACCAAACGCCTCATTTACTCCGTCAGCGTGATCAGTTCGTGCCACGCGGACTGGTCACCGCTCACCCACTGGTGATTGATCGCGCCCAAGGGGCTGAATTGTGGGACGTGGACGGCCAGCGTTATCTGGACTTCGTCGGCGGCATCGGCGTGCTGAACATCGGCCATAACCATCCCAAAGTGGTTGCAGCGGTGCAGGCCCAATTGCAAAAAGTCTCGCACGCCTGCTTTCAGGTGGTGGCCTACAAGCCGTATCTGGATCTGGCCCAGCGTTTGTGCGAAATGATAGGTGGCGAGGAACATTACAAAGCGGCGTTCTTCACCTCTGGCGCCGAAGCCGTGGAGAACGCGGTGAAAATCGCCCGCGCTCACACCAACCGCTCTGCGGTGATCTCCTTCCGCGGCGGTTTCCATGGACGCACCTTGCTCGGCACCACGCTGACCGGCATGAGCCAGCCCTACAAACAGAACTTCGGCCCATTCGCGCCGGAGGTGTTTCACACCCCATATCCCAATGCCTATCGCGGCGTCACCAGTGAGATGGCGCTCAAGGCGCTGGACGAGTTGCTCGCCACCCAGGTTGCGCCGGAGCGGGTTGCGGCGATCATCATTGAACCCGTGCAGGGCGACGGTGGTTTCCTTGCGGCGCCGGCACCATTCCTCCAGGCATTGCGCGAGTTGACCCACAAGCACGGCATCGTGCTGATCCTCGATGAAATCCAGACCGGATTCGGCCGCACCGGCAAGTGGTTCGGTTTCCAGCACGCCGGCATCCAGCCTGACCTGGTCACCGTCGCCAAGAGTCTGGCCGGCGGGCTGCCGTTGTCGGGCGTGGTCGGCAAAGCTGAAATCATGGATTCGCCGCTGCCCGGAGGCCTCGGCGGCACCTACGGCGGCAATGCACTGTCCTGCGCAGCGGCCCTGGCAGTGATCGACGCTTATGAAGAAGAGAAACTGCTCGAACGTGGCGATGTATTGGGCAAGCGCCTGCGTGAAGGTTTGCTGCAGTTGCAGCGCCGTCATCCGCAGATCGGTGACGTACGCGGCACCGGTTTCATGCTAGCCATCGAGCTGGTCAAGAACGATGAAGCGCGCTCCCCGGACGCTGATCTGAACCAGCGTGTGATCGATGAAGCGCGCAAAGGTGGCTTGCTGGTGATCAAGTGCGGCGTCTATCGCAACGTCTTGCGCTTCCTCGCGCCACTGGTGACGACCGAAGCGCAGATCGATGAAGCGTTGCAGATTCTGCAGGCAGCATTGGCACGGGTATTGAACTGATGTCCGCCGGGTTCAGCGGCGCGGTCGCTGGCCAGCGTCGCTGAACCTTTTTGGCGCACGGATTGATGAAACGCATCATCGGAGGCTGTGTACACCATGGGGCTGACTGATTATCGAGCACTGCTCATCGATTGCGACGAAGTCCTGGTTGACCGTGATTCGGGTGTCTGGACAGCGCTGCAGCCGTTGCTCGACAGCCGGGGCGGGCGCCCGGACAAGGAACAGGTGCTGGGCGAGTTTCGCGAGGTGGTGCAGGCGCTCTATCCGCGCTTTGCCGAACTGGGCTTCAGTGGATTGCTGTGTTTTGCCCATCGCCAATTGGCCGAGCGCTGGAGCCTGAAAGCCAGTTGGGAGGAGGGCATGAGTTTCGCGCGCTCTGCTGCCAACTGGTCATTGTTCGAAGACGCGCCGGGAGCGATGCTGTACTTGCGCAAGTTTTATCGCCTGTTGGTGGTGGGCGACCGGGATGCCGAGGACCGCGCCGTGTTGTGCGAGCATCTGGGGATTGTGGCCGATGACTTTATTTCGCTGGCCAGCGATCCGCTGCGGGACGAGGATTGGTTGAATGCCAACGAGCTGAAGCCGGAGCACATTCTGCGGGTGACCCGACCCGCCGCCCGTGGCTCGGCGCTGACCGATGTGTGTCTGATCGGGCGCGAACGGGGCCAACAGCCGACCCCGTGTGCTGCGGATTATTGCATCAACAGCATGGCTGATCTGGTCGCACAGCATCAGCAGTGTTTACGGCGCTGATTTTGCTAGTAGATTGTCCTACAAATGGCAGTCAAGAGGTTCGCAATGGAAGGTTTAGTCAAACTGGACCGCATCGACATCAGTATCCTGGTTGAGTTGCAGAAGGACGGGCGCATGACCAATGTGAGTCTGGCCGATGCCGTGGGATTGTCGGCCAGCCCCTGCCTGCAACGGGTCAAACGGCTGGAATCGGCCGGGTACATTTCCAGCTACAAGGCACACCTGAACCTGGCGAAGATCACCGAATCGGTAACGGTCTTCACCGAAATCACCCTGAGTGACCACAAGCGCGAAGACTTCGCCAAGTTCGAGTCGAACATTCGGTTGGTGGATGAGGTGCTCGAGTGCCATTTGATCAGTGGTGGCTACGATTATCTGGTGCGCTTCATGACGCGCAGTATTCAGCACTATCAGGAAGTGATTGAAAGCCTGCTGGATAAAAACATCGGCATTTCCAAGTACTTCAGCTACATCGTCATCAAATCCCCGGTGCTCAAGGACGGCGTGCCGTTGCGCAAGTTGTTGCGGCACTGAGGTTCCAAACGTCCATCAGGCGCAAACAGGGGGACAGCTGACTGTCCCCCATTATGTGCTAGCCATCAAAGCCCACGATGGCTTTGGTTTCCAGATATTCCTCAAAGCCGTAGACACCGAATTCACGACCATTGCCGGATCGTTTGTAGCCACCGAATGGTGCCATGGGATTCCAGGCCGGGTGGTTCAGCAGTACTTGTCCTGCGCGGATGCGCGAGGCAACGGCGCGTGCATGATCAAGGTCGCGGGATTGAACGTGGGCGCTCAGTCCATACACCGTGTCGTTGGCGATCGCGACAGCCTCATCGAGCGTTTCATAGGCAATGATGCACAGCACAGGCCCGAAGATTTCCTCCTGGGCAATGCGCATGCTTGATTCGACCTCGGAAAAGACAGTGGGTCGGGCATAGAAGCCTGTTTCATGACCAGGCACGCGGCCTGGTCCGCCGCAGACGAGTTTGGCCCCTTCACTCAGGCCCGATTCGATCATGGCTTGCACACGCTTGAACTGGGCCTCATTGGCTATCGGACCGAGTACCGTCTCTTCCGATTGCGGATCCCCCACAATGATCGCGTTGGCGGTTGCAGCGGCCAGCGCCTCGACTTCCGCGAGCCGGTCCCTGGGTACGATCATTCTGGTCGGGGCGCTGCAGGATTGCCCGACGTTGCGAAACGCCGTCATCACGCCCAGTGGCACGACGTTGGCGAAGTCGGCATCGGGCAGCAGCACGTTGGGTGACTTGCCGCCCAGTTCCTGGGTGACGCGTTTCACTGTAGGGGCGGCCGCCTGTGCGACCAGCGCGCCTGCGCGGTTTGATCCGGTGATCGAAATCATATCGATATCCGGGTGCGCAGCCATGGCGCCGCCGACCTCGGGGCCCGTGCCATTGACCAGATTGAAGACACCCGGTGGCAGGCCGGCGTCATGCACGAGTTGGGCGAAAAGAAGGGCGCTCAACGGTGACAGTTCGCTGGGTTTCAGCACCACAGTGCATCCGGCCGCAATCGCTGGAGCCACCTTGGCGGTGATTTGATACAGCGGCCAATTCCAAGGGGTGATGAGACCGCAAACACCGATGGGTTCGCGTTCAATCGCGGTGCCGCCTTCAACCGTCTGGAAGCGATAGGTGGACAGCAGGTCACGGGCAATCCGAACGTGTTCGGCCGCCAAGGGCACTTGCATCGCTCGGGCAAAACCGATGGCAGCACCCATTTCCAGAGAAAGGGCCTGCGCAAGCGGCTCTTTTCGCTCAAGGATCAGGTCGTAAATCTTGCCAAGAAAACCCGCACGCGCTTCGGCGGAAATCGCAGACCAGTGAGGAAACGCCGCACGCGCTGCAGCGACGGCCCGATCAACGTCTGCGGCCGACCCGCTGGCGACCTCTGCAACTACGCTTTCAGTCGCCGGATTGACCACGGGCAAACTGCCAGGCGTTGCCGGCGAACACCAGCCTCCATTGATATAAAACTGTTGAGACGTATGCGAATCCACGGCGTAGGTATTCGAAGATTGTGTTGTCATCCAACTAGCTCCTTAAAGGACTGATGGGGGCTGTTAACAGCAGGGGGAGGGAGGTAAGAGCGGCGCCAGGGCACCGGTACATGCGGTGCCCTGTGGTTTGAATAAGCTAACAAAAGGGCTCAGTCGAAATATGCCGTTCTTGAAGTCGACAAGGGATAATCTGCTGTATCTCAAGGGCGGACGTTGTCTCTGTTTTATCTTTCCAACCTGACAGGTCGCACGCATTCATGCTCACCAATCTCTGGTACGTCGTTCTTCCATCGTCGCAGTTGACTGACGGACTGATGCCGGTTCGTTTGCTCGGACAGCCTTTTGTTGCGTTCCGTGATGACGCTGGCGTCGCTCACGTGCTTTCGGATGTTTGCGTGCATCGCGGCGGATCGTTGTCGGGCGGCAGAAGGGTGGGCAACAGTGTGCAATGCCCCTATCACGGCTGGCGATTTGGTGCGGATGGAGTGTGCACACATATACCTGCGCAGCCGGACCTGCGAATTCCTGCCAAGGCCCGCGTCGACGCCTATCCGACGCTGGAGCGTTACGGCTGGATCTGGGCATTTCTAGGAGACCTGCCTGAGCCTGAGCGTCCGCCGCTACCCACACTCGACTGGATCGACGATCCTGCCGTGCGGGTGGTATCAGGCCATTTTGACTGGGAGGCCAGTTGGGACCGGATTATTGAAAACGGCCTCGATTTTGCGCATGCACCGTTTGTTCATGGCTCAACCTTCGGCGATCCGGATCATCCCGAGATTGAATCGTTTGAAGTCGAAAGCGATGCGTGGAGCGGCAGCGCACAGATGCTCATGCGCAGGCCCGCGCGCAAAGGGTTGTTACGGCGAAAATCATCCACCGAATTTGTCAGTGTGGTCACTGTGCCGGGGTTTCATTTTTCTGGCCCGTGCACGACGCTGGAGCTTGAATTACCCAATGGATGGCGGATCTACATCGTCTCGGCGCATGTCCCGATTGACGCCAATCGCACGCGAACCTGGTGGATGATGGGCAGAACATTCCTGCGTTCCCGACTGCTTGATCGCAGGTTCATTGCCAGCAATATCCGTATTTTCGAGCAAGATCACGCGGTGCTGAAAAACGTTCGGCCCGAGCGCGTGCCGGACTCGTTTCAGCAGGAGGTTTCATTGAAATCCGATGCACTGCAAATTGCCTTTCGCAGAGGCGTGCAGGCACTGGAACTGCGTCGCTGGCGAATCGATGAAGAACGTCTCGCGCGCACGTTTACGGGGCGTATGGCGTGCGCAGTTCCCAGCCCCGAACGTCGTCATGTTCGCGCTTGGGCGATTGAGCCCATTCCCTTGGTGGACGTTACCCACGAACGAGAATAGAGGGGTGTCGATCTGGCACTCAGACACATGCCAGATACAAATGCCTTGCAGAATGGGACGGCACATCTGCAACGCCAGTCCAGAAGGAAACGCGCAAATGAAGTTCAAGCTGAAGCTGTTCAACAACTGGGCACGCCAGATGGCACGATTGATGGTGGGCATGCCTGATTACGATAACTATGTGGCACTCCGAACCGCCAGTCATCCAGGCGAGCCGGTAATGACCTACAAAGAATTTTTCGAGGAGCGGCAAAAAGCCCGTTACGGCGGACGGCAATGCACGACGCGTTGCTGCTGATTTGGTCCTCAGCGCGCTCGTCGTCCATCGCCTTCAGATCTCCTCCTCTATGACTTTCTGGGCCGCGGCCTTGATTTGCTGCGGGTCATTGATGTCCAGCTGGACGGTGTCGATTCCCGGATTGGCCCGAGCAATCTCATCCAGCAGGGCCTGGCGACGGCCCGCGATGATGACCTGATTGCCGCGCTGGACATGGCGTTGGGCATGGTGGAAAAGGATCTGGGCACGGACATGGCCAGGTCGGTGGCGCACAAACTGGTCATGCATCAACGGCGTTCGGGTGGGCAATCCCAGCATTCGGAACTGCTTGCGCTTGCTCCAAAGTCGGACCGTATTCAAAGCGCGCTGGAGTATGCGCGCACGCACCTGGATCGCCCGCTCAGCGTGGAGGAACTTGCCGACGTCGTGCACTTGAGTCCCAGACAATTCACCCGGGTATTTACTGCCGAGACAGGCCAGTCACCGGCCAAGGCTGTTGAAAGCCTGCGTCTGGAGGCCGCTCGCGTGATGATCGAGCAAAGTCGTCACAGCCTGGATCGCGTGGCGAAGGAAACGGGGTTTCGAGACCGTCGCCACATGCGCGAAGTGTTCATGCGAGGGTTTGGCGTTCCGCCGCAGGCAGTTCGACGGGATGCCAGGCGGATCGGCCAGGAAAAGCCATCTGATCGGGCCGCTCATCCGTAAGCGCCCCGATCAGCAGCAGTCAAAGCCAGGACTTGATTTGCGCGCAGACGGCGTCGGTGGAAATGCCATAGCGATCATGCAGTGTCGGCAGTGCGCCGGCGTCGAGGAAGGCGTCGGGCAACGCGATCTGCCTGAACGTCGGCGTCACTCCGTTGCGCAGCAGTACCCCGGCAACCGCTTCACCCAGCCCGCCAATAATCGAGCTGTTTTCTGCGGTAACCACCAGCCGGCCAGACTTGCGGGCCTCGGCGAGAATGGTCTGTTCATCCAGCGGTTTGATCGTCGGCACATGTAGCACGGCGACATCGACGCCATCAGTCTGCAGCGCCTTGGCGGCCTCCAATGCGCGCATGGTCATCAATCCGGTCGAGATGATCAGGACATCGTTGCCGGTGCGCAGGGTCTTGGCCTTGCCGATCTCGAATTGATACCCGTACTCATCCAGCACCAGCGGCACGTTGCCGCGCAGCAGCCGCATGTAGACCGGCCCCTGATGCGCGGCGATGGCGGGCACGGCCTGTTCGATTTCCAATGCGTCACAAGGGTCGACGATCATCAGGTTGGGCATCGCCCGGAAGATCGCCAGGTCATCGGTGGCCTGGTGGCTGGGGCCGTAACCGGTAGTGAGGCCGGGCAATCCGCAAACGATTTTGACGTTGAGGTTTTCCTCGGCAATCGCCATGCAGATGAAGTCATAGGCGCGGCGCGAGGCGAACACCGCATACGTGGTGGCGAACGGTACGAAGCCTTCGCGGGCCATGCCTGCGGCCGCACTCATGAGCAACTGTTCGGCCATGCCCATCTGATAGAAGCGCTCGGGATGGGCCTTGGCGAAAATGTGCAGGTCGGTGTACTTGGACAGGTCAGCGGAAAGGCCGACGATGTCCGGACGCTGATCCGCCAGTGCAGCCAATGCATGGCCAAAAGGTGCTGAGCGGGTGGCTTGGCCTTCAGAGGCAATCGAGGCAATCATCGCCGAGGTGGTCAGACGCTTCTTGATCGGTTCGCCAGTCGAGGTCGGTGTGTTGGCGGCGTTGCTCATTGGTTTTTTCCTTCTTCAAGCGTGGTCAGTGCCAGATCCCATTCGTGTTCGTCCACACGGATGAAATGGGTCTTTTCGCGGTTTTCGAGGAAGGGCACACCTTTGCCCATGGTGGTGTCGCAGATGATCACCCGTGGCTGAGCGCCGGGGTGGTGGCGGGCGGCATCGAAGGCTTCGACCAGTGCGTCCAGATCGTTGCCGTCGACGCGCTGGGTGAACCATCCGAACGCTTTCCAGCGATCCACGATGGGTTCGAACGACAGGATCTCGCTGGAGTGGCCGTCTGCTTGCTGATTGTTGACGTCTACGATGGCGATCAGGTTGTCGAGCTTCCAGTGCGAGGCCGACATTACGGCTTCCCAGGTCGAGCCTTCGTTCAGCTCGCCGTCCGACAGCAGGTTGTAGACGAACGAGGTCGAGCCCTTGCGTTTGAGACCCAGGCAAGCCCCGACGGCGATGCCCAGCCCCTGACCCAGCGAACCACCGGTGATTTCCATGCCTGGCGTGTAGGCGGCCATGCCCGACATCGGCAATCGGCTGTCATCCGAGCCGTAGGTTTCAAGCTCATCGAGCGGAATGATCTCGGCTTCGATCAGCGCCGCGTACAGCGCAATCGCGTAGTGACCGATCGACAGATAGAAACGATCACGCGGCTCCCACGCCGGGTCTTCGGGGCGATAGCTCAGCGCATGGAAGTAGGCGACCGCGAGCAGGTCGGCGGCACCGAGGGCCTGACCGACGTAGCCCTGGCCTTGCACCTGGCCCATGCGCAAGGCATGGCGGCGAATGTTGTGGGCGCGCTCGGCCAGCGTCTGGGGTGTTGTGAATGAAAGGTTGGCAGTCATGGTGAATTCTCCTGTAAATCAACGATTGACCAGAGCGGCGGGAATGCGCAGGACCAGCGAGGCGCCGATCAGCAATACGCCGGTGATCAGATACATGCCGATAGCGCTGGAGCCGGTGAGTGTGGTTATCCAGCCAATCAGGTAGGGCGAGCAGAAGCCGGCAAGGTTGGCGAAACTGTTGACGGCGGCGATGCCTGCCGCAGCGGAGACACCGCCGAGCAGCGTGGTCGGGAGCATCCAGAACAGCGAGGTCGCTGACAGGATGCCGGAAGCCGCCAGGCACAGACTGAGAATGGACAGCATCACATTGCCTCCCATCAGCGCCGCGAGGGTCAGGCCGATGGCCCCGGCGATCATCGGCACGATCAGGTGCCAGCGGCGTTCGCGATGTTTGTCGCCACTGCGTCCGACCAGCAACATGGCGGCGATGGCACAGAGGTACGGCAGGCTGGTCAGCAAGCCGATCTTCATCGGATCGGAGACCCCGGCATTACGCACAAGGGTCGGCAGCCAGAAGGTGATTGCGTACTGCCCCATCACCACACAGAAATAGATCCCCGCGAGCAGCCAGAGGCGACGGTCACGAATGAATTCGCCCACGGACGCATGCGTCACTTTCTGCTGGTCGTCCTCCGCCAGCTCACGAGCGATCAAGGCTTTTTCATCGTCGTTGAGCCAACTGGCCTGATGCACGCCATCCTTGAGGTAGCTGAGCACCAGCAGGCCGACAACCACGGTAGGCACAGCCTCCAGCACAAACATCCATTGCCAGCCGGCCCAGCCGTGCATACCGGCGAAGTGGTTCATGATCCACCCGGAGAGCGGACCGCCGACCATGCCCGACAACGGGATGGCGATGAACCACAACACCGTCATGCGCGCGCGCCGGTAGGACGGAAACCAGTAGGTGAGGTACAGCAGCAGACCCGGCGCCAGGCCGGCTTCGGCAATGCCCAGCAGAAAGCGCAGGGCGTAGAACTGCCAGGCGGTCTCGACGAAGGCGAAGAGGGCGGAGAGGATGCCCCAGGTGATCATGATGCGCGCAATCCAGACTCGCGCGCCGACCTTGTGCAGGATGATGTTGCTGGGCACTTCGCAGAGAAAGTAGCCGATGAAGAACATGCCGGCGCCCAGTCCGTAGACTGTTTCGCTGAGCGCCAGATCGTTCATCATTTGCAGTTTGGCAAAGCCGACGTTGACGCGATCGAGGTAGGCGCACAGGTAGCACAGCATCAGGAACGGCATCAGGCGCCAGGCGGTTTTACGGTAGGCGTTGGAACGCACCGCCGAAACGGCTTCGAGCGACAGGGTAGTCATGATGGTCTGATCTCTTGTTTTTATTGACCGCCGGGCAAGTCTGCCCGGCCGTATCATCGATCCAGAACCGCACGGGCCGCGAGGCCCGCCACGTGTGTCAGTGAATCAGCATGCCGCCGTTCACATCCAGGGTGATGCCGGTCAGATAGGAGGACAAGTCGCTGGCCAGGAACAGCGCCGCATTGGCCACATCCTGGGCCTCGCCCAGGCGACCCAACGGAATGCCGTCGATGATCGCGTGGCGGCGCTCGTCCTGCATCAGGCCGCCAGTAATGTCAGTGTGAATCAGGCCGGGAGCAATGGAGTTGACGCGTACGTTGTCCGGCCCCAGTTCACGCGCCATGGCCTTGGCCAGACCCAGCACACCGGCCTTGGCGGCGCTGTAATGAGGCCCGCCAAAAATGCCGCCGCCGCGCTGCGCGGAAACCGAAGACATGCACACGATGCTGCCGCTGGCTTGCTGGCGCATGAGCGGAATCACCGCCTGGGACATCAGCAACGTACCGCGCAGGCTGACGTCCAGCACCTTGTCGTAATCACCGGGGCGGATATCGAGGGTCTTGAGGGGTTGGGTGATGCCGGCATTGTTGACCAGTATGTCGATCCGGCCGAAGTGTTCGATGATGGTGGCGACAGCCTGCTGCACCTGAGACTCGTCGGCGACGTTGGCAGCCAGGCCGAGATGACCCTCGCCCAAAGAGGCAGCGGCATCGCGGGCAGCGGATGCGTCCAGATCCAGAATCACCACCCGGGCGCCATGTTGAGCGAAGGTCGTAGCTGTCGCGCGGCCGATACCACGTGCGGAGGCAGCACCTGTGATGATCGCGACTTTGCCTTGAAGAAGCATGGGAGAAAACCTCTGATTGTTGTTATTGAGTCGGTCCGTGCAGAACCGATGACTCAGCTTGTCTCCCGTAACGACCCTGAGCAATAACGCAAACTTCACTGGATGCTGAAAAAAATTCAGCACTCGCCAACATGCGGTTGCGGTGTTTGAATAGCCGAACGCCCGGCCTCAGCCACTTGCAGCGGAATAACCATCATCATGAGTTCATCTGGCGAAGCACCGCCAATCCTGCCACCCCTGAAAGCCATTCAGGCCTTTGAGCAAACTGCGCGCTTTGGCAACGTCGCACGTGCGGCCGAAGTGCTGGACCTGACGCCCTCGGCAGTCAGTCACCAACTGGCCAAACTCGAGGCGATGATCGGGCGCCAACTGTTCCTCAGAACGGCCAGGGGAGTGACGTTGACGCCCGTGGGCGAGCAATACCTGGCCGAGATATCCGGCATCCTGCACAGCCTGGCGGTGGCAACAGAGCGTGCGACCAGTGATGTCAGCCTCGACTGTCTGCGATTGCATTCGTCACCCAGCTTCGGCCTGTTGTGGCTGATGCCGCGCCTGGAACAGTTTCGCGAGAGCCATCCCGACATTCAGCTCAATCTCTCATGCTCCTATGAATCGCTGCACTTCAGTCGGGACAAGATCGACGTGGACATCCGCCACGGCATGCCGAACTGGCCAAGTTTCGAAGTGCGCACGTTGCGCAACGAAAAAATCGCAGTCCTCGCATCACCCAAGCTTCTGGAAAAACGCCCGATCCGCGCCGTCGCCGACTTGCTGGACTGCAACCTGATCCTGTCGGAAGCGACGCTGATCAAGTGGCCGCAACTGTTTGCTCAACACGGGCTGTCGCGCCCTGAAAGCCCCTATACCTTGAGCTTTGACCGCTCCTACATGACCCTCGAGGCCGCCAGCCACGGTCTTGGTTTTGCACTGGAAAGCACGCTGCTGGCGCAGGACTACCTGGCGCGCGGCGAGTTGGTCGAAGTCATTCCCGGGCTGAGTGCCCCGATTACCGCGCATCACCTGGTTTTCCCGAGGGCGCATGCGGGGTTTCCCCGGGTGAGGCGTTTTCTGGAATGGATGCAGCGTGAGTTGGGGCATGACTTCAGTTACTGATGCTGGCGCGATCGGCGAGGTATTGGGTGTCATGTGCAAACCTCAAAGCGTGGTGGTCTGCCCGTTGCGATCCAGTTCATACACCTTGTTGCCCTGCAATTTCTCCTTCAACCACCGCTCCGCCTTACCCAGCGGCCGCTGCCGCGCCCAAAGCAAATCCACACCAATCTGCCAGTCCGTATGCGGGTACGCCGAGAGCAGCAATTCCACCAGCTCACCCTTGGCCAGTTCACGCTGTATGAGTTGGCGGGGCAGGGTGGCCCAGCCGAGTCCGGCGCGGACCATTTCCAATAACGCCAGATAGCTTTCAGCCTGCCACAACTGGGTCGAACGCAGGTATTCGCTGCTCGGAAGTTTGCTCGCGTGGGCGCTGAAGGCCAGGCGGCGATGGACGTGCAGATCCTCGAATGTGACGTTTTCGAGTTGCGCCAATGGGTGCCGGGGATGGCAGACGTGCAGCATGATCAGTTTACCCAGTTGCTGGAACGCCAGCTCCTTGGGGTAGCCGGGCTGTGAGAACGCCACACCGAGCACCGCTTCGCCGCTGCTGACCAGTTCACTGACGTCGCCATGGACCGGATGACGAATGATCAGGTCGACAAAGGGGAACGCTGCTTCGAAAGCTTTGAGCACCGGCATGATCGGGCCGTACGGCGTTTCAATGGCCAATGTCAGGCTGGGTTCTACGTTGTCCGAGAGGCAGTCGGCGTGGGCTTCAAAGGTCATGCAGCGTTCGAGCACGGCTTCGGCCTGCACCAGTAATTTGTGGCCGCTGGCGGTGAGGGCAGGGCTGCGGTTGCTGCGATCGAACAGGTCGACGCCAAGGTCGGTTTCGAGGTTGGCAATCGCTGCGCTAATGGTCGATTGGGTCTTGCCCAGTTTGCGCCCGGCGGCGGAAAACGATCCGCTTTTGACCACTTGGACGAACATCTGCAGTTGATCGAGTGAGAAGCGCAAGCGTTGAACTCCCGGTTCGAAATGAAGATTTGGAGTGGCTAGCAGATGCCAGATTCATGCCATCGGAAAAAGCGATGGTTGCTAATTTGTTTCATCGCAATAAACGTTCAAATATGGCCCCGCGTCAAAACGATCTCCGGGGCGGATCCTCCTTTCAAACGCCCCGAGCATGCCCGCTATCTCAACAGATGCCGCACTTTCAGGAGCGTGTGAAATGACCACACAACGCATTCATCCGGTGGACGAGGTTTTGCCACTGCGCCAGTTGTTCACGTTTGGCTTGCAGCATGTTCTGGTGATGTACGCGGGAGCGGTGGCGGTGCCGCTGATTCTTGGCAGTGCGATGGGGCTGACCTCGGCACAGGTGGTGTTGCTGATCAACGCGAACCTGTTGACCTCTGGTGTGGCGACGCTGATTCAAACCCTCGGTTTCTGGAAGTTCGGCGCCCGCCTGCCGCTGATTCAGGGCTGTTCGTTCATTGCCCTGGCGCCGATGATCATGATCGGCAAGGAGTTTGGCCTCAGTCAGATTTTCGGCGCGGTGATCGCGGCGGGTTTTCTCACCATTGCGCTGGCACCGGTGTTCAGCCGCTTGCTGCGGTTTTTTCCGCCGGTGGTGATTGGCAGCCTGATCACCATTATCGGCATCTCGCTGATGCCGGCGGCGGCGATCTGGCTGGGCGGCGGCAATCCCGATGCGGCAGATTTTGGCAATCCCGCCAACCTGTTACTCGGTTTGGCCACGGTCAGTGTGACGCTGGTGATCTACGCCAAATTCAAAGGCTTCATCGGCAACCTCAGCGTGCTGATTGGCCTGTTTGTCGGCAGCCTGATCGCAGCGGCTTGCGGCATGACTCACTTCAATCGGGTCAGCGAAGCGGCGTGGTTTGAGCTGAGTGCGCCGATGGCGTTCGGCGCGCCGGAGTTCGCGCCGGTGCCGATTCTGATCATGACCCTGGCGATGCTGGTCATCATGGCCGAGACCACCGGCAACTGCCTGGCGATCGGCAAATTGACCGGAAAACCGACCACGCAACACACCCTCGGCAACGCATTTCGCGCCGACGGCTTGTCGACCATGCTCGGTGGCTTGTTCAACAGCTTTCCTTACAACGCCTTCACCCAGAACACCGGTTTGATTGCGCTTTCCAACGTGAAAAGCCGCTTCGTCGTGGCCGCTGCCGGGGCAATCATGGTGCTGATGGGCCTGTTCCCGAAACTCGGCGCGTTGATCGCCGCGGTGCCGACGCCGGTGCTCGGTGGCTGCGCGATTGTGATGTTCGGCATGACCACGGTGGCGGGGATTCAAGAACTGTCACGGGTGCAATTCGAGGGTACGCGCAACGGCATTATCGTCGCCGTGTCAGTGAGTGTCGGGGTGCTGCCGATGTCCTTTCCGGCGCTGTTCGAACACGTCGGCCCGACCCTGAAACTGGTGCTCGACAGTGGAATTTTCCTCGGAGCGATCACCGCCATCGTCCTCAACGTCCTGCTCAACGATGAAAAAAAATCGACCGAAACCATCGGCGCTACATCGGCTGAACTGGCCGACTGACTTTTGTTTTCCACTGCCCTGGAGTTACCCATGAATCAATTGACTGAACTCATCCCGGCTGGCATCAGCGCGCTTGATCTGACGTTACTGCGCCAGACCATTGCCTTGTCCGAGGCATCGAAACAACGCGGTCGCCATCCGTTCGCGGCATTGGTGGCCGACCGCAACGGCAAGGTGATTGTCGAAGCGGGGAACAACTCGATGCCCCCGGAAGGTGATCCGACGCAGCACGCCGAGTTGGTGGCAGCGGCGGCAGCGGCAAAACTGCTGTCGCCGCAGGAGTTGGAACTGTGCACGCTGTACACCAGTGCCGAACCTTGCTGCATGTGCGCCGGCGCCGTGTATTGGACGGGGATCGGGCGGGTGGTCTATGCCTTGTCGGAGCATGCCTTGCTGGGTTTGACGGGGGACCACCCGGAGAACCCGACGTTCTCGCTGCCGTGCCGCGAAGTGTTCGCCAAGGGGCAACGCAAGGTCAGCGTGCTGGGGCCGATGTTGGAGGGGGAGGCCGCTGAACCGCACAGAGGGTTTTGGTCCTGACAGGTTTGAAACGAAGCTTGAGCGGTGTGAGGTCGCGCACTCGCCTGCAACGTCTGCGATAATGACGCCCCACTGAGGCGCGAAGGCATCGAGTGCTCGTCTCGGCATCCGGAATCAGGCTTTGGAGGACTTTATGCGTGACATTATTGATGGCTTTCTGCGGTTTCAGCGCGAGGTGTATCCACAACGCGTCGAGCTTTTCAGGCAGCTCGCGACAGAGCAAAACCCAAAGGCGTTGTTCGTAACATGCTCGGACAGTCGTGTAGTGCCTGAACTGCTCACACAGCGTGAGCCGGGTGAGCTGTTCGTGATCCGCAACGCCGGCAACATTGTGCCGTCATATGGTCCTGAACCGGGTGGTGTTTCGGCTACCGTCGAATATGCGGTTGCAGTGCTCGGGGTACGGGACATTGTGATCTGCGGCCACTCGGATTGCGGAGCGATGGGCGCGATTTCACGCTGCACGTGTCTGGATCATCTTCCGGCAGTTGCCAACTGGCTTCGGCACTCGGACGCCGCGAAAGCGATCAACGCGGCGCATGAGTTCGATACGCCACGCGACAAGCTCGATGGCCTCGTTCGTGAAAACGTGATCGCACAACTGGCGAACCTGCGCACCCATCCATCGGTGGCGCTTGCGCTTGAGCAAGGACGCTTGAATTTGCATGGCTGGGTCTATGACATCGAGGCGGGCTGCATCGATGCGCTGGATGGTGCAACTCGGCGCTTCGTCAAGCTTTCCGATTCACCGACCACCGTTGCCGTTGCTGCGCGCGATGCTGGTCAGTTGTAACTCGCGGAAGGACTGCACGTCGCTGATGACGAGAATTCTCTAAGCATGCGTTGAGTCAAGGGCTGGGCACCTTATGCCAAGCCTGCGCTCGCGCTATGCGTTTTGCCCGAAGCAGAGGACTGCCGAGGCCGTCGCGGCAGTCCTCTGCCTCTTTGTCTCAACTTACTCCTGGAGTGAGATCCAACCGTTCGCCTGTGCAAGAGTGGCACTGCCGGCGCCAGTGGAGCCTGGCCAGGCTTGTAAGCGCTTTCCCTGTCCACCGCAGCGTTAACTTGGCTACGTCGTACAAATGCCAGAGGGCCAGCGGTTGTATTGGGTGCATCCAATGCCTCGGTTCGTCGATCATGAGCAACACTGGAACATCATCCGAATCGCACCTTAGGCCGAGAGTTAATCAGGCTCTTGGAGCGAGCTGAACCATTCGGCATAAGGGGTGTTGACGACCAGCCGCCGGTTGAAGTCAGCGCTTCCATCAGCCCACCAGACAGGCCCCCGTTCCCCGAGGGCCACTTTGGCCATTTGTACCTTTTCCCGAGCGCGCTTGAGTTGCGACCCGTCTTGCGCACTCTTAGCGTTCTTGACCTCTCGTCGAGCGGCCATAAGCGCATCGACAAGACGCTGGCGCACATCTTCATCCAAAGACGGGTTGGAACATCGCCATAGCTGGCCTTTGACAACAAAGTAGCGACCGTCTGGTGTCACTGGATGCATTCCTGTCTCCGACCGTTCAAAGAGCACTTCTCCAAAAATTCAGCAAGGACGGCTATCTAGGTTTTCGGGCAGGAAGGCGATTGGCTTGTTTGACTCCAAGCAGTATTCCCAGCATTAACGCAGCGCCTGCCGCCAGGAGGATTGGATACGGATGTTTACCTGACATCCGGACGCCCTCGACTCCGAGTTGATCGCTTGCCGGAGCAGGTCGATGTCGTGATGACGATGGAGTAAGACTGCTTGGACTGGCAGGGGAGTCGACATCTGCCCTGTACGGCATTTCGTTCAAGGGCAAACGCGCACCGTCCGCGAGAGTCAGGGTGAGGTCCTCGACAGTGCCGGCGAGTCGATCGGGAAACACCGGCTCACCCGTGGGATCAAGTTCATCGTAATAAAACTGCTTTCCTTCCAGCCAACCTATGGCCGTCATCAATTCCGGGCCAAGATAATATTTTCCGTCGAGGAAGAAACCCGGGAAATGTCGCGTGCGTTCGAGACTGTCTATGGTGTAGCGCTCGCCTGCCTTCATACCGGTTGCTGGGTCGATCATGATGAAATCCTCAGATTCGCTGGTGTTGCGATAGAGGACGGGGCCTGGCGCAACGTTCCATCGAGATTACCGAAAGGCTGTGCTTCGTCAGACCTTTTGAACCTAATTCGAAAACTGTTGCTCAACCGGGAAATGTACGGGGTGGGTGAAATGAATGCTTTCAAGAATCAACTGACGCTTGAGCAGGAATCCAGATTGAAAGCCCTGGATGCCTGGCATCGTGCGTTGGAGAACCGAGCGTTACGCATGGAGTGTCCCGATGCCTATCACGAGGAACTATTGCGCCAGTCTGATGAGATGCATCGGTTGGGTATGTTGACCGATTCCGAATGGCGTGACCTGAGAAGGGAGGCAGATGCGGCCTATCTGCGTGCGGTCGCCGGTGAGGATTATCACTGAGGTCATTCAGCTCATGTCTATTGCCGACGAAGCCAGGGCGATGTCCGACCCAGACAGCAATCCGATCACGGGTGCGGACCTGGGGGCGGGTGTGAAAGGCGAACCACAACCTTAACGACGTGACCGCACGCCAAAGGGCGTGCGGTTTTTTCATCTCAAGACAACAGGAGGGTGCGATGTCCGAGCCGTTGACCTCATCTGGCGCAACACTTCGCTCACGGTTTGTTCGGTTCTCAAAATCCGGATGGGGCGGGCTAGCCTTCTGGTCAATTCTGATTGGCGTGACGCTTTACTTGCTGATCAGCGGGTATGGTGCCTTCGTCGGCGCCAACAAACAAAATCTGCACTTTGCATTTCTCGGCGGCATGTCAGGCTTCGCTGCGACGGCCATAGGTGCGGTGGCAGCGATCGCGTTACGTGATATCGCCGCCAGAACGCAGGACATCATGCTGGGCTTCGCTGCCGGGATGATGCTGGCCGCCAGTTCGTTTTCGCTCATTCTTCCGGGTATCGAAGCCGCCCAGGAGCTCTGCGGTAACCAGCTGCTCGCAGCCTGTGTCGTCGTTGCAGGATTGGGATTGGGGGTAGCGCTGATGATCGGTCTGGATCGCTTCGTGCCTCACGAACATGAGAAAAGCGGTCGCCGTGGGCCCGAGGTGCAGCGCATCAATCGCGTATGGCTGTTTGTTCTGGCAATCACGCTGCATAACCTGCCGGAGGGGATGGCCATTGGAGTGAGCTTTGCCAATGGCGACATGAAGGTGGGATTGCCGCTAACCACTGCCATCGCCATTCAAGACATTCCCGAAGGCCTGGCTGTGGCCCTTGCGTTACGCGTGACCGGGATTTCAGCGCTTCGCGCTGCGCTTATTGCGGTGGGCTCAGGGTTGATGGAGCCCATAGGCGCGATCGTCGGCTTGGGGATTTCGAGCAGCTTCGCATTGGGATATCCCATAGCGCTCGGTCTGGCGGCGGGCGCGATGATTTTTGTGGTGTCCCATGAGGTCATTCCCGAGACCCATCGCAACGGTCATGAGACACCTGCAACCTTGGGGTTGATGCTCGGTTTCGGGGTCATGATGTTTCTCGACACGGCTTTGGGTTGACCCCTTACCTCCCATCCCGCACAAGCAAGAAAGATCCGGCCATTCAGTTCAGACGCTGCTGCGGTTCGGTGTGATGAAAGGCATGCTCTCTGTTAATCCGCAAACCTACTATTTCCAGCTCGCAGCCTTGATCGGATGGACAAGCCTGCTTCGCTTGTCCCGGATGCTTCAACGCACGCTGATTCTTGCCGGCGACCGCGATCCGTTAATACAGGCGTACAACGGCCATATCCTGCGCCGCACAATCCGACATTCAGAACTTCGCCTTCTGGAGGGCGAGGGACATTTCTTTGTGGTGACCAGCGCTGGACGAACTGCCGTCCTGGTCCGCGAATTTCTTCGCCGCCACTATGACGATGAAGAGAAGGCGCCGAGGATCGCGAACTGAAACACCAAGGCTGGCCTGGAGCGCACACAGGTCAGTTAATCCGCTCGTCTCATCAATAGTCGCTCTGCACCTGATAAAGAAAAGGGTAGTCCCGCTATCGTGCTGCTGCTAAAGCAGCGCCTCACGCGTGCTCTTCAAGCCTGCGCACATCACCCAACGAATCACGTTGCATCGACTGCAAGTTCTTTTCAATGGTTTCGCACAGTGCTTCCATTTGAATCTGGTGTTCGCTGTGGCGAAACGGGCTTTGCAGATCGGTGCCGATGCGTTCGATGGCCAGCAGCATGAATCCCACCACGGTCGACGCCAGCGGCGTAAACCAGCCCAGGGATTCGACCAGTCCCACCGGCACGATCAGGCAGAACAGCGAAATAAACAGCCGCGGAAAATAGACGTAAGGGTAGGGCAGCGGGGTATTGGCGATCCGCTCCATGCCGCCCTGACTGTTGGACAGGTCGACCAGCGTCGACTCAAGCCGCGCCAGGCGAATACTGTCCAGATGCCCGGCCTTGTATTCCTTGGCGAGCAAAGTCGCGGAGCCGGTGAGAATATCGTTGGCAAAGTTATTGGTCGTGCCACTGCGGGCGAACTCTTCGGCGGGAATAAACGCCCGCACCTCGTCAGGACAAGGCTGGCCTTGCAGATGCGCGGCGAGGCAGTTCACATACGCGACGTGGCGGCGCAGCAGAGTGGATTTGACCGGATTCACCTCGCCGCCGGCGTCGTCCAGCAGCGTCAGCACCTGCCGGGCGAAGCTGCGGGAGTTGTTGATCATCGCCCCCCACAACGTCCGCGCTTCCCACCAGCGGTTGTAGGCGCTGCTGTTGCGAAAACTGATCAATACGATCAACGCCGAACCCAGCAAGGTCAGCGGCATCAGCGGCAGGTTCAGCTTGGCGTTGAGGAACAGCATGAAGTCGACGGTGACGGCGATGTCCCACAGCAGCAACCAGAACAGAGACCAGCCCACGTAGCCCAGGGTCTTGATGATCAGGCGGTATTTTTTGACGATGGCAGCTTTCAAACGGAAACCTCGTGGCGAGCAGTTTGCTTAAACGCTTAAGCTCGGACGATGCCTGGCACCGGCAGTTCCCTGAAGCAGCCAACCGTCAGTCAATCTGCGAAGCCCGGCCATCCGAATGGCCAATGCTTGCGAGAAAAATCCTCGTATCCCGATTGAACCGCAGATGAACCACGCGGGACCTGCGATACAGGATCGTTGTCGCTGTGCAGCACGTCCGGCGGTCGGCACGCAACAAACCACATCGCTTTGAAAAGCACCTCCGGAAACCGGGCGGGAAAGCCTAAGCTCATTCCAAAAAGATATTTATTTAATCTTTTTAAGATCGTTTAGCTTTTAGCAAAGAAAACGTGCAGCGCCTCGCTTGCGGCGTTTTTTGCCTCAGGCCAACCCTGTCCGCGGTTATTGCCTGAGGCTCCTGTCCATTTTTTCTACCCTGAACGGCCATATATCTGGCCGTCAGCGGTTCGTTGCCGGGAGCCCTCGTGACACTTATTCAAACCTCTTTGGCAACGGTACAGATCGACTTGCCTGAACGATTGGCCCCACCCATCGACGATAGCGCCGAGGAGGGCGATGTTGTCCTCGAACTGCGAGGCGTCACTAAAGCTTATCTGCGCAAGGGCGGATCGCCGTTGCCGGCTGTCAACCACGTCAGCTTGAAGGTCCGGCGCGGCGAAGTGCTGTGCCTGATGGGCACCTCCGGCAGCGGCAAATCGACCTTGCTTCGCCATATCAATCGTTTGATCGAACCCACCAGCGGTGAGGTCTTGATTGAAGGTCAGGCTATCAGCGGCCTGAGCCACAAAGCGTTGCGGGATTTGCGCTCGCGGCGAATCGGCATGGTGTTCCAGCATTTTGGTCTTTTGCCCCATCGCACGGTGCTGGACAACGTTGCGCTGCCTCTGGAGTTGCGCGGCGAATCCGAGGCCGTCCGGCACGCAGCGGCCACCCGACAGTTACAGGCGATGGGCCTTGAGGGATGGGGCGAGCATTATCCCCACGAGTTGTCCGGCGGTATGCAGCAAAGGGTCGGTCTTGCGCGGGCATTGGTGACTGATCCGGATATTCTCCTGATGGACGAGCCTTTCAGCGCACTGGATCCGACCATCCGGCGAGACCTGCAAAGGCATTTTCTGGCCTTGGACCTTGAGCCTCACGTCGAAGGTGGTTTCTTTCGCAGAACCTACCAGGCCGATCATCGGGACATGCTCGAAACCGCCGGTGGGCCGCGTTATCTGATGACGTCGATTTACTACCTGTTGACCGAAGATTCACCGGTCGGCCAGTTTCATTTCAACCATTCGGACATCCTGCATTATTTCCATCTGGGCGATGCCATTGAGTACAGCTTGATCCTTGAAGACGGTTCACTGCAGACGTTGGTGATGGGCAGCGATGTTCTAGCCGGACAACATTTGCAATTGCACGTACCGGGCGGAATCTGGAAAGCCTCCAGATTGCTGAATGGTTCGAACGGATTTGGTTTGATCAGCGAAGCGGTTTCACCAGGGTTTGATTTCGCGGATATGGAAATGGGGAATCGGCAGAAACTCACAGCGCAGTATCCGCAGCATCGAGTGCTGATTGAAAAGCTGACGCGTGACGAGGATTGAGCTCAGCACATTTCAAATGGAGAGATCTGCAGGCAACAAGGATCAGGTCCTTTGAGAGCGATGCTGGAGATTGAAATGGTGTGCGCAACCGGGCTGACTTCGTAATACTTTGTTACGTGTAATGTATATTATGTTAAATGATGTGTCTGGGCGGATCTTTATGAACTCCCGCCTAAAACCATCTGATCCACCTCGGCAATCAGTTGAACAATTCATAGATCTCAGAAACCACCTGCATCGTCGCATCCTCGACCGTTCCTTCATTACGGCACAAAACCCAACCATGATCGGCAGCTGCTTGCTCGAACATCTCCGTACACGCGACATGCTCTGCGTGCTTTTGAATCACAGTACCGCCCAGTCCTCTGGATCGTGCCGTTGCCCTGGCCCATGAAATATCCGGCGTGGTGACGACGCCGACATGCAGGTCAGGCACCTGCACGTTTTGCTCGATATTCAACTGGAGAATCTCTGCAAACGGGACGGTATGGCGAAACGCGGCGTCAGACGGATACCAGCGATCGATCAAGACAATGCTGCCCAGCGGCTGCTTAGTCAGCACGTGCCGGGAGATCCAGCTGCGGCTATCAGCAAAGCGCTGACACACAGCCCACTCCAGATCCCGGGAGGGATTTCTGGCAAGTTCGTTAACGAGGGCCATCGTGGCACCCCGGTACGGATCGCTTTTTCTCTCGCAAAGCCGGATGACTTTCTTGTTGTCGGCCCTCAGTACTGCCGTAACCGCTTCCAATAATGTGGTCTTGCCGGTTCCTTTTGGCCCATCCAGAGAAATAAACAGCGGACGATTCATTTTTCACACAACGATTGAGGCATTGATGAGCACTCTATCCTCATTTACTGAAATTGAATCAGCTCATCCCTGCCCTTTGCCTAGACTTGCTTCCCAATGATGTTCGCCAGACCTTTTGACTGCCAGGGAATCACATAAGGAGCCACCCCATGTCAAAGCTATACCCCGGAATCGATCCCGAAGGGCTTATCGAGTACTCCGTGGTTTACACCGACCGCTCGCTGAACCACATGTCGCAGTCGTTTCAGGCCGTGATGAAGAACATTTCCCAGACCCTGAAACAGGTCTACAACGCCGAGGCCGTTGCGGTGGTTCCGGGCAGCGGCACATTCGGCATGGAAGCGGTGGCACGCCAGTTCGCCACCGGCCAGCAATGTCTGGTGATACGCAACGGCTGGTTCAGTTATCGCTGGAGCCAGATCCTTGACACCGGCAACATCCCGGCAGCCACGACGGTGCTGAAAGCCCGACCGGTCGAAACCGGGCGCCAGGCTGCCTACGCCCCGCCACCTCTGGACGAAGTGCTGGCAGCCATTGCGGCTTCGAGGCCGCAGATTGTCTTCGCCCCCCACGTTGAAACCTCATCAGGGATTATCCTGCCCGACGAGTACCTGCGGGCCGTCGGCGACGCCGTGCATGCGGTGGGTGGGCTGTTCGTGCTGGACTGCATCGCTTCCGGCACGCTTTGGGTTGATATGCACAAATGCGCCGTCGACCTGCTGATCAGCGCACCGCAAAAAGGCTGGAGCGCCTCCCCTTGCTGCGCTCTGGTGATGCTCAGTTCTTTGGCTCTCGAACGCATCGAGCAAACTCAAAGCAGCAGCTTCGCCTGCGACCTGAAAAAGTGGCTGCAGATCATGCAGGCCTACGAACAGGGCGGACATGCCTACCACGCGACGATGCCCAGTGATTCCCTCGCGCGGTTCAACGACGTGATGAAAGAGACGCAAGCCTACGGTTTCGACAGGATCCGCGACGACCAGCAGGCTCTGGGCGATCGGGTGCGCGCCATGTTGACCGGCAAAGGCTTCAAAAGCGTGGCCGCAGTCGGCTTTCAGGCGCCAGGTGTCGTGGTGAGCTACACCGATGATGCCGATATCAAAAACGGTAAGAAATTTGCCAGCCACGGCCTGCAGATCGCCGCCGGAGTACCGTTGCAGTGCGACGAACCGGCCGACTTCCAGACCTTCCGCATCGGTCTGTTCGGACTCGAAAAGCTTCACAACATCGAGCGTACGGTCAGCACCCTCGAGCGGGCACTGGATGAGCTGATGGTTAGCTAAGCTTTCATCTCGGCCGCAGCCAATACCGTTCCCGCAGATCCTGTCTGGCGGGAACCACCAGGCCGTGATCAACCTGTCATAAATTCCATATCTGCTGGCAAATAGAGGACTTTCCTACCGTTTCAATAGCACCTGAGGGGCCGCGAAGACAAGGCCAGCGTCGATCCGTCGCACCATTGAGCGCCAAAACCCCTTTCATTCTGATTTAGTGATTTAACTAGGTAGTTACCTAACTATATAATGCCCTCCTCATTTCAACGGGACATTCAACGTGAAGCAGAGTCAACGCCTCTCGGGCATATCAACATTCATTCTGGTCGGGCTGGGCGTGATCATCGCCCTGCTCGGCTTGGCACTGGCCGCTGGCGGTGTGAAATTGGTCAGCCTGGGAGGCTCCTGGTACTTCCTGGTGGGTGGTCTGGCGATGACCATTTCCGGTCTGCTGATCGCACGCCGCAAGCCTGCCGGCGCCTGGCTGTTCGCAGCGTTTCTGCTGGGGACGGCGATCTGGGCAGTGATCGACGCAGGGCTGGTGTTCTGGCCGGTGTTCTCGCGTTTGTTCATGTTCAGTGCAGTTGGCCTGGTGGTCGCGCTGGTCTATCCGCTGCTCAAGCGCGCCAATGGCGGCGTTGCGGGTCGTGGTGCCTACGGTGTCGCCGCTGTTCTGGCGGTCGGACTGGCCGTGGCCGCCGGCAACATGTTCGTCGCGCATCCGACCGTTGCCCCTACTGGCACCGGCCCGGGCCTGACGCCGGTCGAGCCGGAAAAAGCGCAGAAAGACTGGGCGCACTACGGTAATACCGAGGGTGGCAGCCGCTTCGCCGCGCTGGACCAGATCAATCGCAGCAACGTCGACAAGTTGAAAGTCGCGTGGACCTACCACACCGGCGACATCGCCGAGAGCGACGGCAACGGCGCCGAAGACCAGCTGACTCCGCTGCAGATCGGCAACAAAGTCTTCATCTGCACCCCGCACAACAACCTGATCGCACTCGATGCCGACACCGGTAAAGAAATCTGGAAAAACGCGATCAATGCTCAATCCAAAGTCTGGCAGCGTTGCCGTGGCATGGCCTATTTCGACGCCAGCGCCGCCGTCGCCAAACCGGCCAGCTCGCCAGTGAGCGAAACCCCGGTCGCACCCGCCGCCAACTGCACGCGCCGTCTGCTGACCAACACCATCGACGCCCGCCTGATCGCGGTCGATGCCGACACCGGCGAGTTCTGCCAGGGTTTCGGCACCAACGGCCAGGTCGATCTGAAGGCCGGTCTGGGTGATGTCCCGGACAGCTACTATCAACTGTCCTCCGCGCCGCTGATGGCCGGCACCACCGTGGTGGTTGGCGGTCGCGTTGCCGACAACGTGCAGACCGACATGCCGGGCGGCGTGATCCGTGGTTTCGACGTGATGACCGGTGCCATGCGCTGGGCGTTCGACCCGGGCAACCCGCAGGATAAAAACGCACCGGCAGACGGCAGCAACTACGTGCGCAGCACGCCGAACAGCTGGGCGCCGATGTCCTATGACCCGGCGACCAACACGATCTTCCTGCCGATGGGCAGCTCGTCCACCGATATCTATGGTGTCGAGCGCAGCAAACTGGATCACACCTACGGCGCCTCGATCCTGGCGCTGGACGCCAACAGCGGCGAAGAAAAGTGGGTCTACCAGACCGTACACAACGACCTCTGGGACTTCGACCTGCCGATGCAGCCAAGCCTGATCGACTTCACCAAGGACGGTAAAACCGTGCCGGCGGTGGTGATCGGCACCAAGGCCGGGCAGATTTACGTGCTCGACCGCGCCACCGGCAAACCACTGACCGACGTTAAAGAAGTACCGGTCAAGGCGGCCAACATTCCGAACGAACCCTACTCGCCAACCCAGCCGAAATCGGTGGGCATGCCGCAGATCGGTGCTCAACACCTGACCGAATCGGACATGTGGGGCGCCACGCCGTACGACCAGCTGCTGTGCCGCATCGATTTCAAATCGATGCGCTACGACGGGCTGTACACCGCGCCGGGCACTGACAAATCCCTGAGTTTCCCGGGTTCGCTGGGCGGCATGAACTGGGGCAGCATTTCCACTGACCCGGTGCACGGTTTCATCTTCGTCAACGACATGCGTCTGGGCCTGTGGATTCAGATGATCCCGTCGCAGAACAAGGCTCAGGCCTCTTCCGGTGGCGAAGCGCTGAACACCGGCATGGGTGCCGTGCCGCTCAAGGGCACGCCTTACGCCGTGAACAAAAACCGCTTCCTGTCGGTTGCCGGCATTCCGTGCCAGGCCCCGCCGTTCGGGACGCTGACCGCCATCGACATGAAAACCCAGAAAGTCGCCTGGCAAGTTCCGGTCGGCACTGTTGAAGACACCGGCCCGCTGGGCATCCGCATGCACCTGCCGATCAAGATCGGTCTGCCAACCCTCGGCGGCACCCTGTCGACCCAGGGCGGCCTGATCTTCATCGCCGGCACCCAGGACTTCTACCTGCGCGCCTTCAACAGCGCCAATGGTGAAGAAATCTGGAAAGCGCGTCTGCCGGTTGGCAGCCAGGGCGGCCCGATGACGTATGTGTCGCCGAAAACCGGCAAGCAATACGTGGTCATCACTGCCGGTGGTGCTCGCCAGTCGACCGACCGTGGCGACTACGTGATGGCGTACGCCCTGCCGTAAACCGCAGCGCCCTCCTTCACTTCACTTGTGCGCGGCACCTTCGGGTGCCGCGTTGTTTCATGTCCTTCGCTCTGGATTTGCGCAATGTCATTGGCTGTTCGCTTTTCTCACGCCGGCGTATTCACCGGCATGCTGTTCGGTCTCACCTGCGGCGCTGCCCTGCCCGCCCTCGCCGATACCGATTCGAACGTGTTCACCCGCAGCACCCTGACCGGCGACTGGGGCGGCCTGCGCCACCAGCTCGATAAAGACGGCATCAAGTTCACCGGCGATTACACCGGCGAAACCGCCTACAACGCCGACGGCGGCCTGCATCGCTCGGCGCGCTATTCGCAGAACATCAAGCTCGGCGCGCAGTTCGACCTGAGCAAACTGTACGGCGTCGACAACGCCGGCAAGATCCAGCTGAGCATCAACGACCGTCGCGGCAACAGTGCCTCCGAAGATCTGGTCGGCAACCGTCTGCCCATCCAGGAAAACTACGGCGGCCTCTACACGCGCCTGACCGAGCTGAGCTACGAGCGCAGCCTGTTTACCCCGGCGCTGAACGTCAAACTTGGCTACATGGCCATGGGCAACGACCTCGGCGGGCTGGACAGCGGCATTCTCTGCAACTTCATGAACGCCGGTTTCTGCGGTCACCCGCTGAACATGTCCGGTGGCAGCGGCTGGACCAACTACCCCAACGCCCACCTGGGTGTGCGGGTGAAATACGACCTCTCCCCTGCCTGGCAACTGCGCGTGGCCGCGTTCAACGTCGACCCGGAAAGCAACGGCAATTCCAGCCGCGCCTGGCACCTGGGCCCGAAACACACCACCGGCACGGTGGTGCCGATCGAGCTGGTCTACAAGCAGGCAGGCAAACTGCCCGGCGAGTACAAGGTCGGTTATTACTACGACAGCTCCGACGTCAAACGCATCGGCAGTGACAAGGAAGTGTCCGGTCGCGGCGGTCATTACGTTCTGATCGACCAGGCCGTCTGGGCTTCGGACGTCTCTGAAGGTCGCAGCCTGCACGCCTTCGGCCAATATTCGGCGGCCAGCGAAGCAGCTTCGCCGTTCAGCAAGTGGTACGGCACCGGCCTCGTTCTGTACAAGCCTTTTGAGGGCCGTCCGCGTGACACCGTAGCGCTTGGCTACGGCCGCGCAGTGCCGAACCCGCGCAGCCGTGATGTGCAGCAAGACGCGGCGCTGGACAATGGCGCAGCGTTTCCAAACCTGGACAGCGCCGAGCAATTGATCGAACTCGGCTACGGCTACCAAGCCACTCCATGGCTGACGCTGCGCCCGAATATGCAGTACATCATCGAGCCGGGCGCGTTTTCCGGGAAGGACATCGACAATGCATTGGTGTTTGGATTGCAGGTGAAAGCTGCGCTCTGACGCCAAAGTTTGTCGACCACAAAAAAAGCACCCGAAGGTGCTTTTTTTGTGCGTGCCGCCAACGGAATCAACCCGCGAAGCTGGCCCGCGCTGCGTGCAGTTTCTTGTAGCTCTCGATCAGACGCAGATGGCGATCCAGCCCTTCCAGCTTCATGCTGGTCGGCGTCAGGCCGTAGAAGCGCACGCTGCCGTTGACCGAGCCGATCGCCGCATCCATGCGCTCGTCGCCGAACATGCGGCGGAAGTTGGCTTCGTAGTCTTCCAGCTCCAGATCCTCGTCCAGCTCCATTTCCAGCACCACGTTGACCGCTTGATAGAACAAGCCACGCTCGACGGTGTTGTCGTTGTATTGCAGGAACGCTTCGACCAGATCCTTGGCCTGCTCGTACTTCTGCAAGGCGAGATAGATCAGCAGGCGCAGTTCGAGAATGGTCAACTTGCCCCATGGCGTGTTGTCGTCGAACTCGATGCCGATCAGCGTGGTGATGTCGGTGTAATCGTCCAGCTCGCTGTGTTCCAGGCCTTTGGCGAGGTTGCGCAGACCGACCTTGCTCAGGTTGTGCAGGTTGAGGATGTCGGCACGGAATTGCAGCGCTTTGTTGGTGTTGTCCCAGATCAGGTCTTCTACCGGATAGATCTCCGAATAGTCCGGTACCAGAATGCGGCAAGCCTTGGCGCCGATGTGCTCGTAGACCGCCATGTAGACTTCCTTGCCCATGTCTTCGAGGATGCCGAACAGCGTCGCGGCCTCTTCGGCGTTGGAGTTTTCGCCGTTGCCGGAGAAATCCCACTCGACGAATTCGAAGTCGGCCTTGGCGCTGAAGAAACGCCACGACACCACGCCGCTGGAATCGATGAAGTGCTCGACGAAGTTGTTTGGCTCGGTCACGGCCTGGCCCGAAAAGGTCGGCTGCGGCAGATCGTTGAGGCCTTCAAAGCTGCGGCCCTGCAGCAACTCGGTAAGGCTGCGTTCCAGCGCCACTTCGAAGCTCGGGTGCGCGCCGAACGATGCGAACACGCCGCCGGTGCGCGGGTTCATCAGCGTCACGCACATGACCGGGAACTCACCGCCCAGCGACGCGTCTTTGACCAGCACCGGGAAACCCTGCTCTTCCAGCGCCTTGATCCCGGCGAGAATGCCCGGGTACTTCGCCAGCACCTCTTGCGGCACATCCGGCAGGGCCATTTCGCCTTCGAGGATTTCGCGTTTGACCGCCCGCTCGAAGATTTCCGACAGGCACTGCACCTGGGCTTCAGCCAGGGTGTTGCCGGCGCTCATGCCGTTGCTGAGAAACAGGTTTTCGATCAGGTTGGACGGGAAGTACACCACCTTGTTGTCCGACTGACGTACGAACGGCAGCGAGCAGATGCCGCGCTGGGTGTTGCCGGAATTGGTGTCGTACAGGTGCGAGCCGCGCAGTTCGCCGTCACGGTTGTAGATGCCCAGGCAGTATTCGTCGAGGATTTCTGCAGGCAACTCATCTTTGGCGCCAGGCTTGAACCAGCGCTCGTCCGGGTAATGCACGAACTCGGCATTGGCGATCTCTTCGCCCCAGAACTGATCGTTGTAGAAGAAGTTGCAGTTCAGCCGCTCGATGAACTCGCCCAGCGCCGAGGCCAGCGCGCTCTCTTTGGTCGCGCCCTTGCCGTTGGTGAAGCACATCGGCGACTGCGCATCGCGGATGTGCAGCGACCAGACGTTGGGCACGATGTTGCGCCACGAAGCGATTTCAATCTTCATGCCCAGGTCGGCCAGAATCCCCGACATATTGGCGATGGTCTGTTCCAGCGGCAGGTCCTTGCCGGCAATGCAGGTGCCCGCGCCGGACGTGGACGCCGGCATCAGCAAGGCCTGGGCATCGGCGTCGAGGTTCTCGACTTCCTCGATCACGAACTCCGGCCCGGCCTGCACCACCTTCTTCACCGTGCAACGGTCGATCGAGCGCAGGATGCCCTGGCGATCCTTCTCGGAAATGTCCGCCGGCAGCTCGACCTGGATCTTGAAGATCTGGTTGTAGCGGTTTTCCGGATCGACAATGTTGTTCTGCGACAGACGAATGTTTTCGGTCGGGATATTGCGGGTGCTGCAGTACAACTTTACGAAGTAAGCCGCGCACAAGGCCGACGACGCCAGGAAATAGTCGAACGGACCCGGTGCAGAGCCATCGCCCTTGTAACGGATCGGTTGGTCGGCCACCACCGTGAAGTCATCGAACTTGGCTTCAAGTCGGAGGTTGTCGAGAAAATTGACCTTGATTTCCATGCGGGTTACCAGAATAGCGGGCTAAACAAATTGGCCGCCATTATCCGGCTTTTGAGCGTGAAGTCTTGTGCTTTTGCTTAGCGGGGCCTGAGCGGTCAGACACCTTTGACGAACTTCCGAACATCTCGAAGCTGAAGATGTTCTAGATTGAAGAAGTACCGGATCAAGGACGAGCAAATGGACATTTCCAGCCGTGCGACGTCGTTACCCACCCTGCAGGGCTCTGTCACCCGGCGTCTGGCCGTCGCGGTGGGTGCGCTGTTCATTGCCGGAGTGATGGCGGCGACCGCTGCGTTGCTCGGCATTGCCACTCAACTGGATGAGGATGACGTCAATGACGTGCGGTTCTATTCCGGCCGAGCGCTGGAAAACCGCATCACGGCATCGAAGAACTACATCACCAGTTACGCCTACTGGACGACAGCGTATGAACGTTTGAGCGGCACGGTCGACACGAACTGGGCGTATACCGAGCAGAACATGGGCAAGACCCTGTTTACCAGCGACGGCTATGACGGTCTGTTCGTGCTGGATCGAGAACGCACCAAATACGCCGTGGTTCGCGGGCAATTGCTCGATGCGCAACTGCCCCAGTTCCTGCAGCTTTCGGCGAACAGTCTGGTGGAGCAAGTGCAAAGTCAGCCCGACCTGACCAAGCCCGTCAGTAGTTATTCATTGTTCGAAGGCTGGCCGGCGCTGGTCACCGCGGCGGCGATCCTTCCCAACGATGAGCGCCCAGTGGGCGATCCCCAAAAGACTTCGGTACTGGTATTCGTCGACAAACTGACACCCACCAAGTTGCGCAAGATCGGCAGCGGGTACGGGCTGAACAATCTGTCGCTGGCACCGGACGACAGCATCGACCAGGGCCAGCCCCGCGTCCCGCTGGACAGCACCGGATACAGCCTCGTTGCGGATCTGGAGCGACCGGGCCTGCATCTGCTGTGGTCATTGTTGCCCACCCTCGGCTCCGCCTTGATTGTGTTGATGGCGCTGACGGCCTGGTTCTTTCGCCATGCATTGCGTTCCTCGCGCTATGTCGACAACAGTTTTGAAGCGATGCAGGCCTCGAATCAGGCACTGCTGGCGTCCAACCGCGCACTGGAAGCCAGCGAAGAGCGCTTCCGGGCGGTGGCCGAAGCCGCGTCCGACTGGATCTGGGAAGTGGATGAAGCGTTGTCCATCACCTATCTGTCGACCCGGTTCAGTGCGGTCACCGGCTATCCGCAGGCCCAATGGATCGGGAAACACATCGGGCACTTGCTGGTCTGCGACACCACTCCGCTGGATCTGTGGCTGAAAAAACTCGATGAGGAAAGCAACGCCAGCGACCTGCGCTGCACCTACCGTGACCGCGACGGGCAACAGCGCCACTGCCGCCTCTCGGCCAGGCCCATCGTGGAAAGAGCGGCAGTCGTCGGCTATCGCGGCACGGCCAGCGACATCACCGATGAGGTCGCCGCCCATGCGCAGATCCAGCACCTGTCCTTGCATGACGCGCTGACGGGACTGCCCAACCGCAACAAGCTGTCGCGCTATCTGGACGACGCTCTGCTGCTCAAGGAGCACGCCCCGCCTTTATCGGTGCTGATGATTGACCTGGACAATTTCAAGCCGATCAACGATTCGCTCGGGCACCCCGCCGGCGATGCTGTTTTGCAAGAGGTTGCCGGCCGACTGCGCGAATGCACGCGCGACCACGATATCGTTGCCCGCCTGGGCGGTGACGAGTTCGTCGTGGTGCTCTGCGGCATGGACACGCATCAGGAGATCGACAGATTCTGCACACGCCTGATCGGCAGCCTGCATCAGCCCATCCTCTTCGAACAGCAACCGTTGCACATCGGCGCCAGTGTCGGCATCGCCCTGAGCCGGCGTCATGGGTACGTGGCCAGCGAGCTGATCCGCTGCGCAGACATTGCGCTGTACCAGGCCAAATCCGAAGGCAAGAACACCTGGTGCTATTTCGAAGCGCACATGAGCGATCAGATCCAGACCCGTCGGCAGATGGAGGACGACCTTCGAAGGGCCCTGACGAACAATGAGTTCGTGCTGCACTATCAACCCCGATACAAGGTCGATGGCAAGGAAATCGTCTCGGTCGAGGCACTGGTGCGCTGGCAGCATCCTGCCAAAGGCTTGCTCGGGCCGGATTTGTTCATTCCGCTGGCCGAACAGACCGACCTGATTGTTCCCCTCGGTCGCTGGGTCCTGCGTGAGGCTTGTGAAACGGCACTGACCTGGCCGGCGGACATTCTCCTGTCGGTCAACCTGTCACCTGCGCAGTTTGCGATTAGCGATGTGGTCGAAGATGTACGCGAAGTTCTGGTCGGCACTCGCTTCCCGGCCAGCCGGCTGGAGCTGGAAATCACCGAGAACGTAATGCTCAACGACACGGACGGCGCGCTGACCACCATGACCGCGCTCAAGGAACTGGGCGTGCGCCTGAACATGGATGACTTCGGCACCGGTTATTCTTCCCTTGGCTATCTGCGGGCCTACCCGTTCGATGGCATCAAGATCGACAAACGTTTCATTGCCTCAATCAGCACCGGCGCCAATGATCGGGCGGTGGTGCAGGCCATCATCGGACTGGGTAAAGCGATGGGGCTGACCGTGACCGCCGAAGGCGTCGAAACCGAGGAACAACTGGACATCCTGGGCAAGGATCAATGCAACGAAGTTCAGGGTTATTACATGAGTCGCCCGATCGACAAGGCGGCCTTCGCCAGTCTTCTGCAGGCATCAAGAGCCGCCGCTGTCGATTCTTCCAGGCAACGAAAAGGCCGGGTGACCTGAGGACGCTGACTCAGCACATCCGCTCAATCGCGGCACGACGGTTTGCTTCAGTATCCGGCGACTTCCATCACGGCCGGTCACTGACACATGAAAGGTTTCATGCAACCGCGTTTCGCCCTGGCACTGTTGTATTGCGCAATGACCGACTCGGCATTTGCCAGCGGATTTCTCGACGACGCCAAAACCGAAGTGCTCAGCCGCAACTTCTACCTGAGCAACGACTATCGCTCGCCCTCTCCGTCCGGTAAAAACTACAAACAGGAATGGGCTCAAGGGTTTATCGGCACTTTCGCATCCGGTTTCACGCAAGGAACCGTCGGGTTTGGCCTTGATGCCCACGCCTTTTATGGTCTGAAACTCGATGGTGGCAAAGGGCACTCCGGCACGGGACTGTTGCCGGTGGACAGTGATGGCCGTAGCGAAAGCGAATACTCCAGCGCGGGTGGTGCGCTGAAGCTCAAGGCCTCGAAAACCACCCTCGCCTTCGGTGAAATGACCGTGGAAACGCCGGTGTTCGACACCTCGGACAAACGCCTGCAACCGGAGTACGCCACAGGGTTTCTGCTCGACAGCCATGAGTTCGATAATGCGCGCGTTGTGGCCGGGCGTTTCACGGCGTTCAAGAATCAGGACAGCTCTTCCGGCAGAGGCGATTTTCAGGGCTATGGCGCCAGCACCCGGGGCGAAAGCATCAGTTTTGTCGGCACCGACCTGTTCAGCGACAGCCCGGTGGGCGGCGCGCTGTATGCGTCCGACCTGAGCGACACCTGGCGCCAGTACTACGCCAACCTGCATTTCAAACGGTCCGGTGTGCTGCTCGACGCCAACGTCTACCACACCCGCGACACCGGACAGGCACTGGTGGGAGAAATCGACAACACCGCGTTCAGCCTCTCGGGCAAATACACCTTCGGTGCCCACGCGGTCATGCTCGGCTGGCAACGCATCAATGGTGACACGCCGTTCGATTTCGTCGGCGGCGACTCGATCTACCTGGCCAACTCGATCAAATACGCCGACTTCAACGGCGCCAACGAACGTTCCTGGCAAGCACGTTACGACCTGGATCTCGGCGCCTTCGGCATTCCCGGGCTGAATTTCATGACCCGCTACGTCGCCGGCAGCCACATCGACGGCACCCACGCGCCCAAGGGCGGCGCCTATAACCCGTTCGACGCGGACAGCGGGCAATACCAGCCGCAGCAAGGGGACGGCGGCAAACACTGGGAACGCGACATCGATCTGCGCTACATCGTCCAGTCAGGTGCGGCCAAGGATCTGTCGGTGCAGCTGTCCCACGTTTCGCACCGGGCCAACAGCGCCCAGGCGGGCGATGACATCGACCGGATCTACGTGGTGATCCAGTACCCGTTGGGCTTTTGAGGGAAATTGGCGGAAGGCAGCCGGAGTCGAACCTGCCCGGGAACGGATGCCGTCCCCAACCGGGTTTGAAGCCCGGCCGCGCCACCGGGCGCGATTGCCTTCCTTGAACTCAGTCCGCGCCGGGGTTGGCCAGCGCACTGTCGGTGCGGATTTGCCGGCCTTCGCCGACGCGCCGGGTCAGGCCCAGCCGGTCGAAGTATTCGAGGATCTGAATACTGCGCTTGCGTCCCAAGCCTAGCGCATCGCGGAAGGCCGTGACTTCGATCTGCGGATTTTCTTCGGCCAGGCGCAGCAGCACCGCCGCCATTTGCCGCAGCGTGATGTCGGTGACAAACAGGTCGCGCACCACTTGATGCATCACGCCAAGGCGCGCCAGTTTGCGCAGCAGCAGACGCACGATCGCATCTTCCTGACCGACGACTTTCGCCACGTCGCGTACCCACGGCGGATCGAAATCGGCCTGTTCGAACAACGGTTGCAGCGCCTGCCACAGGGTTTCGTCGTCGGCGCTCAGGCGCACTTGATGGTCGGGCAAATGCAGCCACGGGCCGCTGGCGACCAGGGAGCCGGCGCCGAGCAGTTCTTCCAGCAGGCTGATAAAGGTCGCACGTTCGAGGCTCAAACCGCTGAAACGCCGCAGACGGTCGCGATCCGGGCCCATCTGATCGGGCTCCAGCTCATGAAAGCGCGCCAGTTGTTCCAGCAAGGTGAACTTGAGCATGCCCCAGCGCTGCGCATTGAACAGCACCGGGCCCTGACGGGTTTCGATCAGGCGGACGTTGTCCGGCAGCGTCCAGCCGTCACGCGGACGATTGAACTGACGTTCCAGACGCTGCGGATCGAGGCCGCTGTCGCTGTATTCCAGCAGCGTCGGCAAGGCCTGTTCCAGCTCGGAGCTGATCGCCAGCACACGCAGTTGCGCCAGCCGTTCCGGACTGCGGCGCTGACGGGCCGGGGCGAAGGGATCGAGCACACGCCCGCCGCCGAGCGTTCGCTGGGCGCTGGCATCACGCAGGATCAGCGGATCGCCGTGGACGCCATGCACCGGAGCGTTCGTCAGCAGTTGCGCAAACATGCGCTCGCCGGGCGCCAGGCTTGAACCCTCCAGCAAGGCGACCCGGGCGATCACGTCCTGCGTGCCGAGGTGCAGGTGCACTGGCTGGAAGTGCTGGAAAACCCGCTCGCCCGACAGCAGCCGGAATTCGATGTCCAGCCGCTGAGTCGGTGCGTGCAGCCATTCGGCGAGCAACCATTGGCCGCGATGGATCTGCCCGAGTTCCAAACGATCCGCGCTGATGTTCAGGGCCACGCGCTGGCCGGCGAAGGCTTGTTCGGCAGCCTGATTCTGCGCGTGCAGGCCCCTGACCCGCACGGTTTTACCCGCCGGGCCGAGGCTGAGTTTGTCACCCACGACGACCGAGCCCGAAAGCGCCGTCCCCGTTACCACGATCCCGGCGCCGGCGACACTGAACGCCCGGTCGATGGCCAGACGAAAACCGCCTTCGCGACTGCGTTCCTCTGCGTCTATCTCCAGCAATGTCTGGCGCAGCGCATCGACGCCTTCGCCCGTCACGCTGGAAACCGTCAACAGCGGCGCTCCCCCATAGGGTCCGGGCGCCAGCAGGCTTTCAATCTGTCGGCGAACCTCTTCCACCCTGCCCGCCTCGACCCGGTCGCACTTGGTGATCGCCACCAGCGCCCGTGGAATGCCCAGCAGCTCGACAATCGCCAGATGCTCGCGGGTCTGCGGCATCACGCCGTCATCCGCCGCCACCACCAGCAACACCAGATCGATGCCTTGCGCGCCTGCGAGCATGTTGTGGGTGAATTTCTCGTGGCCCGGCACGTCGATGAAACCGGTCAGCCCGGCGCCAGGCGCCAGTTCTGCGTACAGATAACCGAGGTCGATGGTCATCCCGCGTTCGCGTTCCTGCGGGCGGCGGTCGCCGGTTTGCCCGGTCAGCGCTTGCAGCAGTGACGTCTTGCCGTGGTCGATGTGCCCTGCCGTGCCGACGATCACGTTTGCAACTGCCCGAGTTGCGCCTGCCACGCCGGTTCATCGTCGAGTTGCCGCAGGTCCAGCCACAACGCGTCGTCATCAATGCGCCCGAGCACCGGGATCGGCAAGGCGCGCAATGCGGCTTCCAGATTCAACAGGCAACGTCCGCGCAGGCGTTTCGATACCTGCGGGCGCAGGCACAGCGCTGCGCTCTGTAGGCGCGCCACCGGTTGGCTGCCGCTGCCGATCATGCCAAATGCCGGCATCGCCGTGACGGTCCAGCCTTCGCCCAACAGTTCGGACAAGGCCGGTTGCAGGCGTTCGGCCTGGGCCAGAATCTCGGCTTGCGGTCGGGTCAGCAAGCGCAGGCTCGGCAAGCGTTCGGCCAGCCGATCCGGGTCGCGATAGAGTCCGAGCACTGCTTCCAGTGCGGCCAAGGTCAGTTTGTCGACCCGCAATGCGCGTTTCAGCGGGTTCTTCTTGATCTTCGCGATCAGGTCCTTGCGCCCGACAATCACTCCCGCCTGCGGCCCGCCGAGCAGTTTGTCGCCGCTGAAGGTGACGATGTCGGCGCCATCGAGCAGCGCCTGACGCACCGTCGGTTCCGCCGGCAGGCCCCAGCGGGTCAGGTCCAGCAGGCTGCCGCTGCCGAGGTCTTCGAGCAGAGGGAGGCCATGTCGGTGGGCCAACGCCGCCAGTTCGGCGGTCGGCACCCGGGCGGTGAAACCTTCGATGCTGTAGTTACTCGCGTGCACGCGCATGATCAGGCCGCTGCGCGGGCCGATCGCCGCTTCGTAGTCGCGGGCATGGGTACGATTGGTGGTGCCGACCTCGTGCAGGCGCACGCCAGCACGGCTCATGATGTCGGGGATACGGAACGCGCCGCCGATCTCGATCAGTTCGCCCCGGGAAATAATGCCTTCCTTGCGCGCGCCGAGGCTGTTGAGGGTCAGCAGCACGGCGGCGGCATTGTTGTTGACCACCGTCACGGCTTCGGCGCCGGTCAGCTCGCGGATCAGGCCTTCGATCAGGTCGTCGCGGTCACCGCGCTTGCCGCTGGCCAGGTCGAATTCCAGATTCAAGGGATAGCGCGCCGCCAGTTGCACGGCTTCGATGGCTTCTTCGGGCAGCAAGGCGCGGCCGAGGTTGGTGTGCAGCACGGTGCCGGTCAGGTTGAACACGCGGCGCACCTGGCTGCGCTGCTTCAGGGCCAGGCGTTCAGAAACCCTTCCGGTCAAGGCTTCAGGGCTGATTTCAACGGCGGTCAGTTGCCCCGCCACCACGGCTTCGCGCAAGTCATCCAGTAACTGGCGAAACCCCGTCAACAGGGCCTCGCGCCCGTAACGCTCGGCCAATGGCTGGCACGCCGGGTGGCGCAACAGGCTGTCAATCGACGGTAACCGCAGGGCAACACTTACGGACATCAGGCACTCCCGAAATCGAAATACGCCTGATGATGTTAGACCACCCTGCTTCTAGCGCAGCGCGGCCCGCTGAACCGGCACATAGGTTTGACTCAGGTCCGTCGCCCAGCCATCGAGTACGGCTTTCACGTTATCGGGCGTCATGACCTGTTTATCGTTCTCCAGCGGCACGCCCTTGCCCTTGCGCACCACCTCGGCCACGACCTCCCCGGTCGAACCGTCCTCGAAGGACACTTCGGTGGCGATCTCACTGTCCCGGTCACGAATGCCGGTGGCGCTGCTCACCCCGGCCGCGACCAGTGTCACCGGCAGCCATTCATAAAAGCGCAGGCCCTGAGTACTGGCGGCGACCTGGGTGATGGCCGGTTTGACGATCAGTGTGTTCGGGCCGGGTTTAGAAACCAGCGGCAGCACCTTGCCCAGCTCGAGCCTGAGGGCTGCGTCGTAGTAGTGGGTCACGCCCGACAAGGTACTTTGGGGAATGCGCTGCGACGGCTGGGGCCGGGGATAGAACTGGCTCGGCGCCAGGTAAACCTGGGTGTAACGCCCCCTCATCAGTGTCGGGCTGACCCAGCTCAGAATCTTGTGCCCCGAAGCGGTCTGCCCTTCCTTGAGCACGCTGTAATCCCGTAGAAACCCGGCCTGCGGCTCCGCCGGAAGCTTCTTGCTGCTGCACGCCGACAGGCTGAGGGTGGCGGCAAACAACACGGCCAGTGAGCGATGGCTAGTCATCGATGGTGTTTCCTTGTTCAAACGTGGACGTGGCTGTGCGGGGTGTTGTCGGAGCACTCGATGCGCAACTGGCCGTGAGTCATGATCCATTGAATGAATTCGGCGGTAGGAATCGTGTGCAGGTATTCGACCCAATGGGCCTCGGTCGGGCTGAACCGTTCGAAATAGCGGCGCAGGATCAACTGACTCTGATCGTTGGCCAGCCCCAGGCACGTCTCCTGGAACAGGATCGGCGTGTCGGGACCCGGTGCGGTGGTGCGCTGGGTCAGGATCAACGGGCGCACGGCGCCATGGTCCCGGGTGATGTAGCCGCTGTTCATGTCCTTCATGTTGAGCCCCCTTGGTTGGAAGGCGTGCAGAGTGCCTGCGGATGTTTGCCCGACGATGTCCGGCTGATGTCCGCGCTGAAGGAATGTTGCAGGATTGAAATATATGACCGGCGCATCGAAATGGTTTTAGATGCGCTTCTTTTGGGTTCATGGATTGCGCAAACGTGAGCAGATTGCTGATCGTCGATGACGACGGGGAAATTCTGTCCTTGCTGAAGAAGTTCTTCGTTCAGCACGGCTATCAGGTCGATGTCGCCGCCCATGGCGAGGCCATGTGGGCGGCCATTGCGCAGGCACGGCCGGACACGATCATCCTCGACCTGATGCTCCCCGGTGAGGGTGGCCTGAGCCTGTGCCAGAAAGTCCGGGCGCAGATGGGCATCCCGATCATCATGCTCACGGCCATGGCCGAGCTGAGCGACCGGATCGTCGGCCTGGAATTGGGCGCCGACGACTACCTGACCAAGCCCTTCGCCCCGCAGGAGTTGCTGGCCCGGGTGCGCGCGCTGCAACGCCGGGTCGGTGAGAACACGCCGTCCGGCGCCGAGCCTTCACGCCCGGTCATGGCCTTCGCCGGTTGGCATCTGGACATCACCTGCCGCGAACTGCGCTCGCCCGAAGGCGTGATGATTCCGATGTCCGCCGGCGAATTCGACCTGTTGCTGGTGTTGCTCGAACATCCGCAACGCATCCTGACCCGCGAACAACTGATCGACCTGACCCACGGCCAGGGCCACGACGCCTATGACCGCAGCATCGACGTGCAGATCAGTCGGCTGCGGCGCAAGATCGAACCGGACAGCAAACGCCCGGACCTGATTCGTACCGTGCGCAACGGCGGCTACATGTTCACCGCCAAGGTCAGCCGCTCATGATCGGCCGGATGCTGCGGCGCGACACCCTCAGCCGGCGGATTGCCCTGACAATCGTCGCGGCGATGCTCGCTTCGCTGCTGCTCAATGCGCTGTTCGTTCAGGTCGCCGGCATCTGGGCCCGCCCACCAATCGAGCGCACCGGGCTGCTGGAGCAGATCGCCGCCACCACCCGAGTGGTCGAGGCCGCGCCGGCAAACTTGCGCCCGCAACTGGCCAGTGCCGCCAGCAGCCCGATACTTGAGGTGTTGTGGAAACCCCGTCGAGCCGACTTCGGTCTGCCGGGGGACGGCGAACAGGTCGAAGCCGGAAAAGTGCCGGCGCTGCGGCAATTGCTTGGCGATAACCGACAGATCGATGTGTTCAACCCCGATGACTGGCCCGCCGGCAGCCCTCGCGCGCATTACATGGCGCTGGTGCGGCTGGCGGATGACAGCTGGCTGTCGTTCACGCCGCCGGAGCGCAGTTGGGGCTTGAGCCTGAACGTGCGGATTGCCGTGATCGTTGCCTTGGGGCTGGTCGCCACGCTGCTGGTCGCTTGGTTGGCCACGCGGCAACTGGCCCAGCCGTTACAGCGCTTTGCCCATGCGGCGCGGCGTTTTGGCGGGGATCTGAAAGCGCCGCCGATCCACCTCGAAGGCCCCCATGAAATCCGTCAGGCCATCGTCGCCTTCAACACGATGCAGGCGCAGATCCAGCATTTCATCGGCGAGCGCACCCACATGCTCGCCGCCATTTCCCACGATTTGCGCGCCCCGCTGACCCGGATGCGCCTGCGCAGCGAGTTCATGGAGGACCTCGATCATCAGGGCAAGCTGATCCGCGACATCGAAGAAATGCAATCGATGATCAACGCCGCCCTGGCGTTCTTCCGGGAAGACACCCACCTGGAACAATCCACCACGTTCGATCTGTCGGAGTTGCTGCAAACCATCGTCGATGACTACCGCGACCAGCACATCGACATCGACTTCAGCGGCCCGGCGCATGTGGTGTACGACGGCCGGCCGCTGGGCATCAAACGGGTCATCGTCAATCTGTTGGATAACGCGGTGAAATACGGAAAGCGCCCCAGCGTGGCGCTGAGCAGCGATGACACGTCGATCCGCATCGAGGTCATTGACGAAGGGCCGGGGATTCCCGAGGACGCGCTGGAGCGGGTTTTCGATCCTTTCTTCCGACTCGAGACCTCGCGCAACCGTGACACCGGTGGCGTCGGGCTCGGTCTCTCGGCGGCACGAGGAATCATTCGTGAACAGGGTGGCGAGCTGAGTCTGCGCAATCGCCGCAGCGGCGGCATACGCGCACGGGTTGAATTGCCGCATCGCTGAGGCTTATTCGTCGCCGGGCGCCAGCAACAAATTCGGCGCCAGCCGCTGATAACCGTCCTGAGCCAGGCGCATGTCGAGCAGCAGACTGCCCAGATCCGCCGACAGTGCCTCGCCCTCCCCGTCGTTTTCCAGATACAGCAACTTCAAATAGCTGTTGCAGCCCGGACAGACCTCGGCGCGCAACGGCGCCTGATTGGCGGCGTGGCGATCATCCTCGAGGCTCAGGTATTCAAGCCCTTTGCTCTGCTCGCAATACACGCACTTGACCCGCACCACATGCCATTCACAGGCGCACAGCGAACACACCAGATAACGCAGGCCGTTGTGCTTGCCGCGATGGCGGATCACCCCGGCCATGGCCGGCGAGCCGCAGGCCGGGCACTGGCTGAGGCTGTCGCCGGGCGTCAGTTGCAGGTTTGGCGCACTGAGCAGCCAGTGACTCCACGCCGCTTGCAGCGCCGCTCCGAGGAACGGCACCAGCGCCGCCGGCACCAGCGAATACTGGCCGCTGACCAGCGCCACGGCCCAGGCGCGCAACTGACCGGGGCTGGCGATGCGCAGTGTGGTAACGGCCTCGACCACCGCCGGTTGCTCGGGGGCGACATAGCGCTTGAGCAAGGCTTCGAGATAAAGCTGCCAGGTGTCCTCGCGAATCAGGGTGTCGGCGGCGAACGGCGGCATGCCGTGTTGCCGACAGACTTCCAGCCGCTGTTCATCGAGCGGCACGGTCGAGGGCGGGTCGTCGAAGATTTGCTGCTGGACACGGCACAAACCGGCGATCAAATGCAGGTAATCGGCCAGCGGATGACCTTCGGCCAAACGTTCCAGACGCTGAGCCCGCAACGTGAACAGGTTGTACGGCGGTAGGTGCAGAAACGGCGGCGAACTGGCCGCCGCTTCGATTTCTCCGGGTTCGAGGATGGTTGGCAACTGTCAGCCCTTTTTCGTGACCGGTCGCTCTGGCGGATCTTTGCTGTCCACCTCGCGATACCAGAGTGCATGGTGTTTCCTGGCCCAGGCGCGGCTGACCCAGCCGTGCATCATCGCGTCCACCGAACCCTTGATCCAGATCCCGGCGTAGATGTGCACGATGATGCTCAGGATCAGCACAAACCCCGCCAGAGCGTGCAGCAACATCGCCCATCGGATCGTGGTGATGCCGAAGTAATGACTGAAATACGCGCGCCAGATCACCAATCCCGTGAACAGCAATCCGAGCATGCACAGCAGTAAAGTCCAGAACAGCAGCTTTTGCCCGGCGTTGTATTTGCCCACCGCCGGCACGGTCTCCTCGTCGTTGACCAGCACCCGGTCGATGCGTCGCAGCCATTTCCAGTCGTTGTCGATAAAGAAGTTCGAGCGCCAGAAGCGAAATACCAGGCCGAGGAAGAACACGAACATCAGCACGCCCATGAACGGGTGCAGGATCCGCGTCCACGGCCCGCCGCCGAACAGATTGGTCAGCCAGAACATCGACGGATGAAACAGCGCCAGCCCCGACAGCCCGGCCATGAAGAACAGGATCGCCACCAGCCAATGGTTGGTGCGCTGGTTGGCGGTGTAGCGCAGGATCGTCTTGTTGCTCATGGCCGGCCCTCCCCGCGTGGGTCGAAGGTGTGCACCGCCGGGTCGACGACGTGCACCGAGGTGTCGGGCGGATCGGGATGTTCATCTTCCTCGACCCGGTTCGGGCCGATCCGCACGTAATGGAAGAACCCGGCCAGCACCGCCGCGCCCATGGCCAGCAGGCCCAGCGGTTTGCTGATGCCTTTCCACAAGCCCACCAGCGGGCTGATCTCGGGGTTGTCCGGCAGGCCGGCGTAGATTTTCGGGGTGTCGGCGTGGTGCAGCACGTACATGACGTGGGTGCCGCCGACGCCTTCCGGGTCATACAGGCCGGCGTTGTCGAAGCCACGGCTTTTCAGGTCGACGATGCGTTCGGCGGCATGGGTCTTCATGTCGTCCTTGGTGCCGAACACGATGGCCCCGGTCGGGCAGGTTTTTACGCAGGCCGGTTCCAGCCCCACCGCCACCCGGTCCGAACACAGCGTGCATTTGTAGGCCTTGTGATCCTTCTGCGAAATGCGCGGGATGTTGAACGGGCAGCCGGTGATGCAATAACCGCAGCCGATGCAGTGGTCCTGATCGAAATCGACGATGCCGTTGGCGTGCTTGATGATCGCCCCAGGGCTTGGGCACGCCGCCAGGCATCCGGGCTCGGCGCAGTGCATGCAGCCGTCCTTGCGGATCAGCCATTCGAGGTTGCCGGCGTCGGTTTCGTGCTCGGTGAAGCGCATCAGCGTCCATGAATCGGCGCTCAGATCCTGCGGATTGTCGTAGGTGCCGTGGTTGTGGCCGACCTCGTCGCGCAGTTCGTTCCATTCCGAGCACGCGACCTGACAGGCCTTGCAACCGATGCATTTGGTGGTGTCGATCAGCTTGGCCACCTGTTCCTGGCCGCGTATCGAAGGCGCCGGCGTGGTGGTGGCCGAGCGGGCGATGATGTCTTGGCTGGCCATCTAAAGATTCTCCATCAGAGCTTCTCCACGTTGACCAGGAATGACTTGGATTCCGGGGTCTGGGTATTGCCATCGCCGAGGAACGGCACCAGGGTGTTGGTCAGGTAACCGTGGCGCGTCAGGCCGGTGAAACCCCAGTGCAGCGGAATGCCGATCTGGTGCACCACCTGGTTGTTGACCTGCAACGGCCGGATCCTTTTCGTCACCACCGCCACCGCTTCAATGAACCCGCGTTTGCTGCTCACGCGCACCCGATCGCCGGCAGCGATGCCCTTCTCCTTGGCCAGCACTTCGCCGATTTCCACGAACTGCTCGGGTTGGGCAATCGCGTTCAACTTGCAGTGCTTGCTCCAGAAGTGGAAATGCTCGGTCAGCCGGTAGCTGGTCGCTGCATGCGGGTAATCCTTGGCTACGCCTAGGCTGTCCCACACCGAATCGAAGATCCGCGCCGCCGGGTTGCTGGTGGCTTTCTTGTTGTCCGGGTGCAGCGGGTTGATGCCGATCGGCGTTTCGAACGGCTCGTAGTGCTCGGGGAATGGCCCTTCGTTCATCTTGTCGACGGCGAAGAACCGCGCCACACCTTCGGGGTTCATGATGAACGGGTTCATCCCGGCTTCCGGCGGCACGTCGGCCTTGTAGTCCGGCACATCGGTGCCGCCCCAGGCCTTGCCGTTCCACCAGACCAGGCGTTTTTTCGGATCCCACGGCTTGCCGGCGACGTCCGCCGAAGCGCGGTTGTACAGAATCCGCCGGTTGGCCGGCCAGGCCCACGCCCAGCCCTGATGCTGGTGCATGCCGTAAGGGTCGTTGTTGTCGCGACGGGCCATCTGGTTGCCGGCTTCGGTCCAGCTGCCGCAGAAGATCCAGCAGCCGGACGCGGTGCTGCCGTCATCCTTGAGCTGGGCGAACCCGGCCAGTTGCGCATTGCCCTTGATCGCCGCGCCGGTGGCGTCGGTGAAATCGGTGGTGGCGTAGCCGTTGATCTCTTTGGCGATCTCTTCCGGTGAGGGCTCTTCGGCAATCTTGTACGGCCACGACAGCTTCAACAGCGGATCGGCGAATTTGCCGCCCTCGGCCTGATAACGCTCACGCAGGCGCAGGAACAACGCACTCATGATGTGCACGTCGGTGCGCGCCTCGCCGGGGCCATCGGCGCCTTTCCAGTGCCATTGCAGCCAGCGGCTGCTGTTGACCAGCGAACCGTCCTCTTCGGCAAAACAGGTGGTCGGCAGGCGAATGACTTCGGTCTGGATGTCGGCGCTCTTCACATCGTTGTACGGCCCGACGTTTTCCCAGAACTGCGAGGTTTCGGTGGCCAGCGGGTCCATTACCACCAGCCATTTCAGTTTGGCCAGTGCCGCCATCACCCGGTTCTTGTCCGGCAACGCGGCGATCGGGTTGAAGCCCTGGCACATGTAGCCGTTGACCTTGCCCTGCCCCATCAGGTCGAACACCTTGAGGATGTCGTAGTTGGGGATGTCGAGCTTCGGCAAGTAGCTGTAGGCCCACTGGTTTTCGGCAGTGGCATTGGCGCCGTACCAGGCTTTCATCAGGCTGACGTGGAACTTGCTGTAGTTCTGCCAGTAGGACAATTGCCCCGGCCGCAACGGAACCTGGGTGCGTTTATGGATGTAGGCCGCGTAATCCTGCTCGGCGTCGGTCGGCAGGGTCAGGTAACCCGGCAGCGCGTTGGACAGCAGGCCAAGGTCTGTCAGGCCCTGAATGTTCGAGTGCCCGCGCAAGGCGTTGACCCCGCCGCCCGGCATGCCGACGTTGCCCAGCAACAGTTGCACCATCGCTGCGCTGCGTATTATCTGCGAGCCGATCGAGTGCTGGGTCCAGCCCAGCGCGTAGAGAATGGTCATGGTCTTGCCCGGTGCCGAGCAAGTAGCGATTTCCTCCCAGATCTTTTTCATCGCATCGACCGGCATGCCGCAGATCTGGCTCGCCAGGTCGATGTTGTAGCGGCTGTAATGCTGCTTCATCAGTTGATAGACGCAGCGCGGGTCCTGCAGGCTCGGGTCGACTTTGACGAAGCCGTCCTCGCCCAGTTCGTAACCCCAGGTGGATTTGTCGGTGTAGCTGCGTTTGGCCGCGTCGTAACCGGTGAACAGCCCGTCCTCGAAGCCGAACCCGGCTTTGACGATGAACGAGACGTCGGTGTAGTTGCGCACGTATTCGTGCTGGATCTTGTCCTCGGTCAGCAGGTAATTGATCAGCCCGCCCATGAACGCGATGTCGCTGCCGGTGCGGATCGGCGCGTAGTAATCGGCCACGGACGCGGTCCGGGTAAACCTCGGATCGACCACAATCAGCCGCGCGGCGTTGTGCGCCTTGGCTTCGGTCACCCATTTGAAGCCGCAAGGGTGGGCTTCTGCTGCGTTGCCACCCATCACCAGGATCAGATTCGCGTTGGCGATATCGGTCCAGGTGTTGGTCATGGCTCCACGGCCGTACGTCGGGGCAAGACTTGCCACCGTCGGGCCGTGTCAGACACGCGCCTGGTTATCGAACCCCAGCATGCCGAGACTGCGAACCACCTTGTGGGTGATGTAGCCCGCTTCGTTGGACGCTGCCGACGCTGCGAGGAAACCGGTGGTCAGCCAGCGATTGACCGTCTGGCCCTGGGCGTTCTGTTCGACGAAATTGGCGTCGCGGTCGGCCTTCATCAGGTCGGCGACGCGGTCGAGGGCTTCGTCCCAGGTGATCCGGGTCCATTCGCTGCTGCCGGGCTTGCGCACCTGCGGGTACTGCAAGCGGCCGGGGCTGTGAATGAAGTCCAGCAGACCGGCGCCTTTCGGGCACAAAGTGCCGCGGTTGACCGGGTGGTCGGCGTCGCCCTCGATATGGATGATGTTTTGCGCAACGTTCTTCGCGGCATCGCCCTGGCTGTACATGATCAAGCCGCAACCGACCGAGCAATACGGGCAGGTGTTGCGGGTTTCATGGGTGTGGGCAAGCTTGAAGTGGCGCACCTGCTCGGCGAAGGCCTGCGTCGGGGCCATGCCCAACGCGCCCAGGCTAGAGCCTGCAAGGCCGATACCGGCGACCTTGAAGAACTGACGACGGCTGAGATCCATCGTGCACTCCTGATCAGGTGGAACCCGGTACTGGTGCCGGGTTTGTTCTGGACAATCACGGTTGCGGCAGACGAGTGCCGACTTTTTCACTGTAGACAAAGCTCCCGCCGCTTGTGTGAAAACCGACCGTCGGCCATTCATCGGTCACAAGTTCGCGCCCACAGGGGATGGGGGTTTATCATCGCCGGCACGACCCATCTCCGCCTCAGAGACCGCGCATGACTTTCGATTTTGATCAGGTATTCGACCGCCACGACACCGGCAGCACCAAGTGGAGCCGCTATCCGGCCGACGTGTTGCCGATGTGGGTCGCTGACATGGATTTCGCCGCGCCGCCGGTGGTTATCGAGGCCCTGCAACAACGCCTGCTGCACCCGTTGGTGGGCTACAGCGTGGCCCAGGACAACCTACGTGAGGCCATCGTCGCCGACCTCTGGAACAAGTTCGCCTGGCGGGTCAAAACCCAAGAACTGATTTTCCTGCCGGGCGTGGAGTCGGGTTTCAACATGGCGCTCAAGGCTCTGGTGCAACCGCAGCAGAACGTCGTGGTGCAAACCCCGAATTACCCGCCGCTGCGCCATGCACCTGGCCATTGGGGCCTGAACAAGGTCGAGCTGGAATTCAACGCCCAGGCCGACGGCACCTACGCCACCCCGCTGGACGCACTGCGTGAATCCCTGACCGGTGGCGGCGCCCTGCTGCTGAGCAACCCTCACAACCCGATCGGCAAAGTCTTCGGCCGTGAAGAACTGCAAGCGGTAGCGGACATCTGCGTGGCGCAGGACGCCTGGATCATCTCCGACGAGATCCACGCCGAGCTGTGCTACGACGGTCGCGTCCACATTCCGACTGCGTCCCTGAGCCCGGAAATATCCCGCCGCACCATCACTTTGATGTCGGCGAGCAAGGCCTACAACATCGCCGGTCTCAAGACTTCGTTCATGATCATCCAGGACGCCGCCCTGCGTGAACGCGTCAACCACGCCCGTTGCGGCATGGTCGACAGCGTCAACCCGCTGGGCATGGAAGCCACCCGCGTGGCCTACAGCGAAGCCGGTCCGTGGCTAGAGGCGCTGAAGCAGTATCTGCAAGCCAACCGTGACTGGCTGGTGGACGCCGTGCGCAGCCGTTTGCCCGGCGTGACCCTCAATGTGCCGCAAGGCACGTATCTGGCCTGGCTCGATTGCTCGGCGCTGGATCTGGACGATCCGCAGAAGTTCTTCCTGGACCACGCCCGGGTCGGCCTCAGCCCGGGCCTGGATTTTGGCGACCACAGCCAGCAGTTCGTGCGCCTGAACTTCGGTTGCCCGCGTTCGATGCTCGAAGAAGGCATTGCGCGGATGGAGCGAGCCCTCGAGTCCCGGTAATCAAGTCAGGGCAAACCCGAGCGTCAATCCGATCGAACTCACCGCAGACGGGCCGGGTCAACCGGCCTACCTGTCCTGAGACCCGGAGATTGACGATGACCGACTATCCAAAACCCCCGTTCCCGAAACAGGCGCAGCCGGTTCCCGGCTCCCAGCGCAAGATGGAGCCCTACCCCGATTGCGGCGAGCAAAGCTACACCGGCTCCGGCCGGTTGGCCGGCAAGATCGCCCTGATCACCGGTGCCGACAGTGGCATCGGCCGTGCGGTGGCCATTGCCTTCGCCCGCGAAGGTGCCGATGTGGCGGTCGCCTATTTGAATGAACATGAAGATGCCAAGGAAACCGCGCGCTGGGTCGAACAGGCCGGTCGCCAGTGCCTGTTGCTGCCCGGTGACATTGCGCAGAAAGCCCAGTGCCAAGCGTTGGTGGATCAAACCGTCGAGCGCTTCGGCCGCATCGACGTGCTGGTCAACAACGCGGCTTTCCAGATGACCCACGAAACCTTCGAGGAGATTCCCGACGACGAATGGGTGATGACCTTCGACGTCAACATCACCGCGATCTTCCGTCTGTGCCAGGCTGCCATCAAACACATGGGACCTGGCTCCTCCATCATCAACACCAGTTCGATCAACTCGGACATGCCCAAGCCCACCCTGCTCGCCTACGCCACCACCAAAGGCGCCATCGCCAATTTCACCGGTGGTCTGGCGCAAATGCTCGGCCCGAGGGAAATCCGCGTGAATTGCGTGGCACCGGGGCCGATCTGGACGCCGCTGATCGTCTCGACCATGCCGGATGAGGAAGTGCAGAACTTTGGCGGGCAAACGCCACTCGGCCGCCCCGGCCAGCCGGTGGAGGTCGCGCCGATCTATGTGCTGCTGGCGTCTGATGAAGCCAGCTACATCACGGGCCAGCGCTATGGCGTGACCGGCGGCAAACCGATGCTCTGAACCACTTGCCAGAAAAAGTGAACCGCTGGACAAGGCGACCTCTCCATACCTTCATGGCCCGTTCGGGTTGCAAGAGATCAGGAGGTCGTCATGTCTGCGCCTATTATCAAACTCTTCACCCAGCCGAACTTTGCCTGGACTGACATCCGCCGCGAAGAAGAGGCCCACCCGCGTCATTACCTTGCTCACCTGCTGTTGCTCGCCCTCGTCCCGGCGGTGTGCCTGTTCATTGGCACCACGTATGTCGGCTGGAGCCTGGCGGTGGGGGAAACCGTCAGGCTCAGCAGTGCCAGCGCCTTGCAGCTGAGTGTCCTGCTCTATATCACCATCGTGGTCGGCGTGGCGATCATTGGCGGATTCATTCGCTGGATGTCGCGCACCTTCGATGCGCGGCCGACGCTCAACCAGTGCATCGGTTTCGCGGCATACACCGTCACCCCGTTTTTCATCGCCGGGCTCGCCGGCCTGTATCCCAGCCGCTGGCTGGCGGTGCTGGTACTTGGCGCGGCGTCGATCTATTCGACGTTTCTGCTGTTCGTTGGCCTGCCGACTTTCATGCACGAGCGCAAGGAACAGGGTTTGCTGTATTCGGCCAGCGTCTGGGGTGTCGCGCTGCTGGTGCTGGTGACGTTGTTGGTGTCGATGATTCTGCTCTGGTTTAACGTGCTGACGCCGGAATACCTGCGCACGACTGCGGGTTAGGCCGGTTATGGGGCGGCATCGAACTGACCTTACGGGCCGCGCGTCATGAGCTTCATCATCTGGGTGGCGGTGCTCGGTGCCGTGCTGCTGACCCTGGCGCTGACATCGTCGTACCTGCGCTGGATGCCGGTAACGACCTCGGCTGTTTGCCTGCTGCTGGGTGTGGGCATCGGGCCGGCAGGGCTCGATCTGCTGAAACTGCCGCTGGACGAAGCCTCTTTGTGGATGGAGCACCTGACTGAAGTCGCGGTGCTGTTTTCCCTGTTCGTCTGCGGTTTGAAGTTGCGTTTGCCATTGCGCGACAGACGTTGGCGGATTGCATTCGGTCTGGCGGGTCCGGTGATGGTGCTGACGATCATCGGCGTCTGTCTGTTGCTGCATTTTGGCCTGGATCTGAATTGGGGCCCTTCGCTGTTGATCGGCGCGATTCTGGCTCCGACCGACCCGGTGCTCGCAGCGCTGGTACAGGTCAACGATGCGCGGGACGTCGACAGCGTGCGCTTCGGCCTGTCCGGCGAGGCCGGGCTCAACGACGGCGTTGCATTCCCCTTCGTGATCCTCGGGCTGTTGCTGCTGAACGGTGAAGGGTTTGCCGCCGAGTGGCCCGACTGGGTACTGCGCAGCCTTGTGTGGGCGGTTCCGGCCGGGTTGCTTTGTGGCTACTGGATGGGCCGTGGCATCGGTCGTCTGACCCTCTCGCTGCGCATCCGCAACGATGACAGCACTCTGAGCCCGAATGACTATCTGGCCCTGGCGTTGATTGCGCTGGCCTACGTGGTGGCTGAATCCATCGGTGGCTACGGTTTTCTGTCGGTATTCGCCGCCGGCCTCGGCTTGCGACAGGAGGAAGTCAAATCCACCGGCGCCCATCAACCACCCGCCGAACACATGGTGCAACCGGTTGTCGGTCATCAGAATGTCGAGCCGCAGCAGGCGGTGCACGGCGATACCGAGCGGCTGGAAGACAGCCAGGTGGCCGCCGGCATCATGATGGGCGACATGCTCGCCTTCGGCGGTCTGGTCGAGCGGGCGATGGAAGTGTTTCTGGTTACCCTGCTGGGCGTGGTGCTGGTCAGTCACTGGGACTGGCGGGCGCTGCTGGTCGGCGGCGTGCTGTTCTGTTTCATTCGCCCTGCCTGCGTGGCTTTGATGCCGTGGGGATCGTTATTGGCTGGGCGCCAACGGTTATTGATCGGCTGGTTCGGCATTCGTGGCATCGGCAGTCTGTTCTACCTCTTCTATGCGCTGAACCATGGGCTGGGCGACAGCGTGGGCACGCTGTGTACCGACCTGACCCTGTCGGTGGTGGCGCTGAGCATTCTGCTGCACGGCATCAGCACCCAGCCGATTCTTGCCCGCTACGAGCGGCGTAAAAAACCGGTCAATCCTAAACGAGATGGCCGTTGAACGCGGTGGTGTTTCAGCCTCCCGGGTTGGTCACCTGAATGTAGAAGGCATAAGTGCCGAGCAACATCCAGAATGTTGCAAAGATCCACGGCGTACGAATGGAAAACAGCAGTGACTTGCGATACCCCTTGTGGCTCGACTCCATTTCGCTGAACAGCGGCGATTCGTCATAAGCCAGACCCATCAGGGGTTCGCTGCGCAGCAATTCACTCTGCTTGAAATGCCAATGATCGATGATGTCGTAGGCGGCACGAATCCCCGGCCAGGCATTGAGCGAACTGAGCAGGCCGAGCAAGGCCAGGAACGGTGGCACCACCAGGGTGAACAACTTGCCCCACTCGGGGTTGAGGTTGGCCATGCAGGACGCGAAGGCAATCACCAGAAACGATTGCGCGGCCAGGTACGCATCGGTGCGGTTGGCCAGGATGCTGGTTTCGTACTGGATTTCCCGTCGGTAGAAATCCAGCCGTTCCTTGGGTGAACCGAACATTTTGGCGTTATGTTCGTTGAGGGTCTCTTCGGCGGTCGGTTGGGTCAATATGCGTGGCACGATGGAACGCTCCGAAACAAAGCGTTTTGAGGCGCCACGTCTCGGACAAGTTCAGCCCGATTGTGCCTCCGGTTCACTTTATCGACTGGGCAATGATCTCCACCAGATTCAGTTGATTGAACGGTTTCGACAGCCGCGGCAGCCCTGCTGCAAAACCTTCGAGGCGCTCGGCATAACCGGTCGCGAGGATGATCGGCAGATCCGGCTTGAGCAGGCGCACGGCGTGAGCCAGTTGCGCGCCGCTCATCTGCGGCATGGCCATGTCGGTGATCATCAGGTCGATGACCTCGCCCTGATCGAACAGCTCAAGCGCCTGTGCACCGGAGGCGGCGCTGACCACCCGGTGGCCGAGGTCTTCCAGCAGCAGGACCGTGCTGGTGCGCACCAGACTGTCGTCGTCCACCACCAGCACGCTGAGGCGCGGCACCGTATCGGTGGACACCATCGGACCAAGCGGTTTGGCGACAACACCGTCGACGGCCACCGGCAACCACAGTTCAGCGGTGGTGCCCTGCCCCTTTGTACTTTTCAGAATGAAGCGGCCACCCAGTTGTTCGATGAAACCCTGGACCATCGACAATCCCAGACCGGTGCCCTTGCCCAAGCCCTTGGTGGTGAAAAACGGATCGCTCGCCGACGCCAAGGTGGCGGCGTCCATGCCTTCACCGGTATCGGTGACCCTCAGGCACACGTAGCGCCCAGCTGCCAGGCTTGTGTCGTTCTGTTCGAGCACCACTTCGGGCTCGGCACTGATCGTGACGTTGCCTCCTTCGGGCATGGCATCACGGGCATTGGTCGCCAGATTGAGCACCGCCAGTTCGAGTTGGTTGCTGTCGGCCAGCACCGCTTGCAGGTCTTCGGGAAACTGCGTTTCGATGCGGATCCCCGGCCCCAGTGAACTGCGCAACAGCCCGGTGATGCCCTGCACCAGTTTCGGGATTTCGATCGGTTCGGTCTTGAGCTCCTGACGCCGGGCAAAAGCCAGCATGCGCTGGGTCAGCGACACGCCGCGCAAGGCGCCCTGGGTGGCGTTCTCCAGCAGACGGCTGACTTTCGGGTCATCGCCCAGGCGTTTGCGCACGATTTCCAGGTTGCCGAGGATCACCGTCAGCAGATTGTTGAAGTCGTGGGCGATACCGCCGCTGAGTTGGCCGATAGCCTGCACTTTCTGCGCCTGGAACAGCGCTTCACGGGTTTTTTCCAGGGCCTGTTGCGCCTGGGTAGCCTCGGTGACGTCGCGGGTAATCTTGGCAAAACCGAGCAAAGTGCCGGTGTCGCCGCGAATCGCATCGACCACCACATGGGCCAGAAACCGCGTGCCGTCCTTGCGCAGGCGCCAGCTCTTGTTCTCGAAACGGCCCTCGCGCACCGCAGTTTCCAGGGCGCGCTGGGGTTCACCGGCGTCACGGTCTTCCGGGGTGTAGAACATCGAGAAATGCTTGCCGATGACCTCATCCGGCTTGTAACCCTTGATCCGCTGCGCGCCGGGATTCCAGTTGGTCACCCGGCCTTCGGGGCTGAGCATGTAGATCGCATAGTCGGTGACGCCCTGCACCAGCAGGCGAAACTGCTGTTCGCTCTGCTTGAGGGTTTCTTCGGCCATTTTGCGGTCGGTCAGGTCGCGGGTGATCTTGGCAAACCCGAGCAGTTGCCCGCCCGGGCTGAAAATCGGATCGATCACCACGTGGCACCAGAAATGCGTGCCGTCCTTGCGTACCCGCCAGCCTTCACCCTCGAACCGGCCTTCGCGGATCGCCGTGTCGAGTGCCCGCTGCGGCAAACCGTTGGCACGGTCTTCATCGGTGTAGAACCGGGAAAAGTGTTCGCCGAGGATCTCCGCCTCTTCATATCCCTTGAAGCGCTTGGCGCCGGAGTTCCAGCTGGTAATGATCCCCTCGGGGTCGATCATGTAGATCGCATAATCGACGACCGCATCGATCAGCAAACGAAAGCGCATGTCTTCGATTGCAGCGGACTTCTTGTTCTCGCTCATCAGGCTTGGCTCAAAGCAGGTTTTCAATGACTGGAGTATGCGTCAAACCGGCGGTTTGGAAAGCCGCAAAAGCATACCGGGCCAGGCAAGGGGCAGCAGCTCATCGCTGGACATATCTGATGATCCTTGCGTAAAGCGCATTGAAGAGGAAATCCGGTACCTGCGTCGCGTATTGCGTTGCCTTGGACAAGGCCAGGTGGCACTCCCTGACCATTTCATTACGCTCGTTTTCGCCATTGACCGATTTGCTGAAAATGCGCTCATAGGCCTCGTAACTGTAAGGCGTGGATGTCGAGGTAATGGAAAGCTTGTGCTGGGTGTCCAGGGTGTATGTGCTGTGCGCGCGCAGGATCCGATCCTGCAAGGCACCCAGCCCGCGCTCGTACAGGAAAATCTGCGAGCCGCTGATTTTTCTGGCCACCGACTCCAGTGTGTACAGCACCGCATGAGCATTACCCAGGCTGGATTTCAGCGCCGACGGTTTGACGAAACGCTCAAGCTCGCCCTTTTCGAGGCTTTTGAACCCACGTTGGACACCTGAAATAAAGGCAAAGGGATAGTTGCAGGCGACCACGTGCACTTCCAGCTGATAGCCGGCGCTGGCGGCGTATTCAGGCAAGGCGGCAAATTGAATGGTGTCGAATGCGCACTCCAGAATGATGTTGAGTTTTTCCCTGAAGGCTCTTTCGAAAATCTTCTGGCACAGATCGCGGACGAAAGTCTCTGTGTGTTCGTAGGCATGCAATACGCCGATTTTGATCATTTCCTCATATTGCGGATGCCTCTCCCGATACTGGGGAAGGTAGAGGCGAACATGGTTTTGATAGCGACCGGAAGGCAGCAGGCTTTTTTCCAGCAGGTAGGTTTTGCCCGAACTTTGCACGCCGGCAGTGACCAGCATCCGGGGTGTGGTCTCGGCTGTTACTGCGGAAAACAGCGTTGGGCTGAGGGTGTCGAAAGCGGCAGTGACCTGCTCTGGCGTGTAGGTGTAGTGGTAGGCAGCGGCGACAGACATGCAGTGATTTCCTTATCTCGTCTTGAGGGATACCGGTGGCCGGTCCTTTGACTAAAGACCGGTTTTCGGACTTCATCAAAGACAAGATATTTACAACATATATCACTGTTTTGTATGGGAATTAATCCTACAGTTAACGATGGAAATCACCCTGTTCAAATTCCCGGAAACGTACGTCAACCCGACAGGTTTCCTGCGCATTCACTCCCCTCCAGCGACCACCAGCGCGGCAGCAATTGGCGGATCCGGCTTTCGGCAAAGCGGTCATCGATCAGCATCACCACGCCGCGATCCTGCTGGGTGCGGATCACCCGTCCGGCGGCCTGTACCACTTTCTGCACGCCGGGGAACAGATAGGTGTAGTCGTAACCGGCGCCGAAGATCGCGGCCATGCGCCGCTTCATCTGTTCATTGACCGGGTTGAGCTGGGCCAGCCCGAGGGTGGCGATGAATGCACCGATCAGCCGTGCGCCGGGCAGATCGATGCCTTCACCGAACGCGCCGCCGAGCACGGCAAAACCGACGCCCTGGCTGTGGGCGGTGAATTGATCGAGAAAGTCCTGCCGCGCGCCTTCGGTCATGCCCCGGGATTGCTGCCAGCGGGTGATGTGCGGGTGCCGCTCGGCCAGCAGCTGCGCGACCTGTTGCAGGTAATCGAAACTGCTGAAGAACGCCAGATAGTTGCCCGGGCGTTCGCTGAACTGGCGGGCGATCAGCTCGACAATCGGTTCCAGCGACGCTTGCCGGTGCGTGAAACGCGTGGAAATCCGGCTGACGATCTGCACCTGCAATTGTTCGGCGCTGAACGGTGACTCGACATCGATCCAGACCGTGTCGACAGGGGTGCCAAGCAAATCCGCGTAATAGTGGCGCGGGCTGAGGGTTGCGGAAAACAGCACGCTGCTGCGCGCCGCCGTCAGGCGCGGGCCGATGAACGCCGCCGGCACCACGTTGCGCAGACACAGTTGCGATAGCGGGCGTTTGCGCTCGAGGTCGCGCTTGCTGATGTCGAACAGGTAATGCGCGTCGAACAATTCTGCTACCCGGCCGAATTGCAGCATTTCGAAATAGAAATTCTGCAAGGCGCTGTCGAGCCCTTGCGGGTGATCGTTGAGGTAGTCGCCGATGCTCGCCGTGCAGGATGAGAGCGCCTGCAACAGTTTTTCCGGCGCCCTGTCGTAGGCCTGATACGGCGCCAACTGGTCATTGTGCAGGGCGTTCCATTCGCGGTTGACCCGCTGCAACGATTTTTTCAAGGCCTCGGGGGCGGTTTTGCGCACGCTGCCCAGCGTCGCCTGATCGAGAGTGGAGCTGTACATCTGCCGCCCGCGCTCGACCAGGTTATGCGACTCGTCCACCAGCACCGCAACGTTCCATTGATTGAACTGGGCCAGACCGAACAGCAGCGCGCTGAAATCGAAGTAATAGTTGTAGTCCGCCACCACCACGTCGGCCCAGCGGGCCATTTCCTGGCTCAGATAATACGGGCACACCGCGTGCTGCGCCGCGACGTCTCGCAGCGCGGCCTGATCCAGCAGACGTAGTTGGCTGGCGGCTTCGCGGGCAGCGGGCAAGCGGTCGTAAAAGCCCTGGGCCAACGGGCAGGATTCGCCGTGGCAAGCCTTGTCCGGGTGTTCGCAGGCCTTGTCCCGGGCGACCATTTCCAACACCCGCAGCGGCAAGGTTTCGCTGTGATCGAACAGCACTTGCGCCGCGTCCAGCGCCAGTTTGCGGCCGGGTGTCTTGGCGGTGAGGAAGTACACCTTGTCCAGTTGCTGCGGCGCCAACGCCTTGAGCATCGGAAACAGGGTGCCGAGGGTCTTGCCGATCCCGGTCGGGGCCTGGGCCATCAGGCAGCGGCCGGTGCTGACGGCCTTGAACACCGATTCGGCGAGGTGACGCTGGCCGGGGCGAAACGCGGCATGGGGGAAACCCAGCTGCTGCGCCGCCCGGTTGCGCGCGTCGCGGTGGGCCATTTCCTGTTCGGCCCACGCCAGGAACAGACCGCATTGTTGTTCGAAGAACTGCCGCAGCGCATCGGCGCTGAACGCTTCGACCAGACAGGTTTCCTTTTCCGTGACGATGTCGAAGTACACCAGCGCCAGATTGATCTGCTCAAGTTGCAATCGACAGCACATCAACCAGCCGTAGATTTTCGCCTGGGCCCAATGCAGCGAACGGTGATTGGCCGGTTGCTTGCTCAAATCGCCGCGGTAGGTTTTGACTTCTTCCAGGCAGTTCTGCGTCGGGTCGTAGCCGTCCGCCCGGCCCTTGACTTTCAATGGCCCGAATGCGCCCTCCAGCGCCACTTCGCTCTGGTAGGCGTCGTTGCGCCGGGACGCCACGGTGCGATGCCCGGCAATCCCCTCCAGCGCGGTCGGTGACGGGGTGAAGCGCAGGTCGAGGTCACCGGTTTTCGCGGTGAATTCGCATAACGCCCGCACCGCGATGCTGTAGCTCAAGCGCCCTGCTCCGCCCATTGCACGTAACACACGGCGACCGGCATCCGGTGCGTGTTGCAGAACTCCAGCCAGCGCAATTGGTTGTCCTGCAAGCGATCGCCCGGGCCTTTGACTTCGATCATCCGGTAGGTCTTGTGCTGTGGCCAGAACTGGATCAGATCGGGCATGCCGGCGCGATTGGCCTTGATGTCCAGCAGCAGACGGCTGAACCAGTGCTTGAGGTGTTCGGCCGGCAGACAGGCCAGCGCCTGCTCCAGCAAATCTTCATTGAGCGCGCCCCAGAACACGAACGGCGACTGCACGCCCCATTTGGCGGCGAACCGCGCGCGGATGGTGTCGGCATAGCGGCCATCGTCGAGTTGGGCCAGACAGGCCTGAAACAGCTCGGCGCGTCGGGGCTGGAAGTCTTCATTGAGGAGATCCACCGGCCCGCGCTGGAACGGGTGAAAGAACGCGCCCGGCAGCGGCGCGAAGATCGCCGGCCAGCACAGCAGGCCGAACAATGAATTGATCAGGCTGTTTTCCACGTAATGCACCGGGCCCGTTTCTTCGTGCAGGTGCGCCTGAACGTGATATTCCACCGACAATGCCGGATCGATACGCGGCAGGTGCAGATCGAGCCGCTCCACTAGGCCGGGCGCCGTGCGTTTGATCGGTGGCCCGCCGAGCTTGCGCCGCAGGCGCGGCAATATCCGTTGCAAGCCCTGCTGTTCGGTGGCGGTTTCCGGCGCCTGCTCGGCAATGACCGCCAGTTCCAGAGCCAACGCATACTCGGCGCTGCGCTCCAGCACGCGGATCATCCGCAATCGTGCGCCGGGATAGGCGCAGTCGCGATAGATCTTAAGGGCCAGGGCGAATTCGCCGAGGCGCTCGCAGTATTGGCCGATCTGGAACAACAGCTTGCCGCGCCGGCGTTGCAGCCACGGGTTGTCGAAATGCAGCGCCGCGACCTGTTCGACGATCGGCTCCAACGGCTCGCCGGCTTCGAAATACAGCTGGCAGTCGTGCAGAAACAGGCAGGCATCGACGTCGGCACGGCTGCGCAAACCCCGGGAATCGGCGCTGAACTCAACTTTTTCGTAGGTGAAGATGCCGAGGTCGGCGAGCACGAACTCCGACCAGTCCTGATAGAGGTTGCCGAAGAACATCAGGCGAAAACGGTCGCACAGGTCCATCAGCGTCAGGCTGAACAGCCGATCCGCCAGCGTTGGGCACCATTGCCGGAAAATGCGGGGCTCGGGGAATTGTTCGTGCAGCAGCGGCAGCCAGTCGACTTTCTTGCCCCGGGGCTGATCGATGGCCGGGCCAAAGGCTTGCAGGATCTCGGCCTTGAGCAGCACCTCGAACAGATCCGCCATCGACAGCGGCGCCTGTTCATCGAGCCAGCCCTGCTCCAGCAGTGGTTGCGCCGCCTCGGCGATGTCGCCGATTTCCGGATAATTCAGCTTGCCGGCGCGAAAATGCACGCCCTTGCGCATCACCATCCGCACCAGCAACCCCTGGGATCCGCGCGGCAGTGCCTTGAAGTCGCGGATGAAGCCGTGCTCCGCTTCGCTCATGACATCGGCGTAACGAAGCTCAAGCCAATCAAGCACCTGGCGGAAGTTGTTGAGGTAATAGAACGGATCTTCGAGGGGATTGGCAGTCACGGTGATTTCGGGGCCATGGCAAGCGAGTACTGGTTATGCGTACAGATACCAGCCTGCCCCGGCGGGCGCAAACGGAAAAAGATCAGTGGCACCTTCATTGCGGAATTTTTTCAGGTGGCCATCGAACTTTCTCCGGCGTAATGGCACCAACCGCGTTAGAGGCCGACAATGGTCGAAATGAACAGGAATGCTGCTTATGAAAATCAAGACTCTCGGGATCCCGTTGGCTGTTGCGGCCCTGCTGACGCTGGCCGGTTGCTCGACCCCGACGGTGGTTACCCTGCAGAACGGCACTCAGTACCTGACCGAGGACATGCCCGATACCAAAAACGAGGACGGCTTCTACGAGTTCAAGGATATTTCCGGCGCCAAGATCCGCGTGCGTGCCGACGAAGTAGCCACGGTGCGCAAGGAAGACTGACGGTTACCCCATCAAAAAAGGCTGCGTTCCTGGTGGAGCGCAGCCTTTTTTGCATTTATCAACGGGGTAATGCCATGCCCGGGAGGGAACCGTCGCAGTTCAACGCGCGCTCGCCGCGCCGGACCATTTCTTCCTGCAAGCGCTGGCAGCGCTGACGCTCCTGTTGCGCCATGCGGTCGATGCTCAGGTTGCCGGTCATCTCCGGCTCATTGTTTTCGCCGATGCGAACGGTCACGAACGGTTGTTCGGGCTGGATATGAAAGCGGCTTTTCTCTTCGACGGGTTTGACGTCATCACTGTCGGCCGGTTTAGGCAGTTGATCGGTGGTGACGCCATAGCGGCTCAGAATCGAGCTGTGAGGCAGATCGGCCCAGGCATTGGCCGACAGCAGCGCCAGTCCCGCGATACCGATAAACCTCTTGAAACCTTTCACGTGTGAATCTCCTGTACTCGTTGGCGACCCTTACATGACGAACGTTGCCGTCATGGCTTTAGGCCGCATTTCCTGTTGGTGCAGGGATTGGAGTCAGGGAGTGGCTGGTGAGTCACTTTCAATACCGCGTTATCGTTCAATCGCGAGCAGGCTCGCTCCCACAAAAGGCCAAAGGTGGGATTGAGCCAGCTCGCGACGGCGCCCTTTCGGGCGCCACTAACGTCAGGCAATCACGATCCCGTCGCCACTCAGACTGTTCAACGCAACCCCGACCAGCGTGACCGAATCCGCGCCGAACTTCAGCACCGTATCCTGCCCCACCGCCGTGGCATGGGCGCGGAAGTCGTCGCCCGGCAACACGCCCTGCACGCCGAGGAACACCAGTTTGTCGTTGGCGGTGTAACCCACCACGCGATCCTGGCCGAACGCGCCGCTGAACAGGAAGGTATCCGCCCCGCCGCCCGACTCCATCAGATCATTGCCGGCGCCGCCGACGAATACGTCGTTGCCCGTCCCGCCGATCAGATGGTCGTTGCCGTCCAGGCCGAACAGCCAGTCACCGCTGGCCTTGGCCTTGAGGGTGTCGGCGGCGCCGGTGCCCTTCACGCTTGATTCGTATTGAGTGACGTTGTTGCCGACCTTCAGTCCGGTCGCCGTGACGGTGTGGGTGACGTCGTCCTTGAACAGGCCCCAGAGGAAACCCGGCTCCTTGGTGACGATGCTGCCGATGTCGCGGGTGATGCTGATTCCGCCGTTGGCATCGCGGATGTACAGGTTGCCGGCGCCGTCGTTGGCGAAGTCGAAGGTATTGACCGACTTCTGCAACTCAAGGGTGTTGTTGCCCGAGCCGCCGAGCAGGATGTTGTAGCCCCCGCCGTCGCGGAACGTGTCGTTGCCGGCGCGGCCTTCCAGATAATCGTTGCCGCTGCCGCCCTGGATCAGGTCGTTGGCGTCGCTGCCGATGATGAAGGTGCTGCCCTTGTGGGTTTCGGCGTTGCGGTTCAGGTCCTGCACCCAGGTGTTGGCCCGCGCCGGATCCGACAGGTTGGCGACGATGATCGTCGAGTCCTTGCTGGTCAGGTCGTAGAACTTCGATTCGATCACCCGGTTCATGCCATCGCCATAAGCGGTCGGCAGGTGCGAGATCCAGGTCGGAATGTTGACGATCGAGAACGGCAGCACGTTCCACGCCGCCGAAGCGTAGTGGTCGTTGAAGCTGACGATGTTGTCGGTCGCCGACTCCTTGGGCGCGTCGTGCACGCCGAGCGAGGCGCCGGTGAAGGTCGAGCCGTCGAGCGCGCGGAACACCGGATCGTTTTCGTAGCCGACGTTGAGCACCTTGTCGTTGCTGCTCTGGGTCGGCGAGGCGTAGGCGATGTAGTTGGAGTCCTGGAAGAACCCGCCCCATTTGCTGGTGCTCAGGTCCGCCATGCTGTTGACCGCCAGCCCGCCGAGGCTGTGGCCGCTGACCAGCACGTCCTTGCCGGTCAGGCCGTTGGCCTTGGCGAACGCCACCACATCGTTCATCAGGTTGCCGAAGGCTTCGCCGACATAGTTCTTGGCGTAATCCTTGGGCCCGAATGCAGCGAGCAAGTCGTTGATCACGTCACCGATGGAATCGCCGATGAGGATTTCCCGTGGGCCGCTGGTGCCGCGAAAGGCGATGCCGATTTCCGTCAGATGGCCCTGAGCGTCGTATTTGCCGAGGATTTCCACCTGAGCGCTGGTGTAGCCGGCTTTTTCGCCGAAGAAGGTGCCGCGCGCATCGGTCTTGCCTTCGTAACCCAGTTGCGAGGCGGTGATCGGGGTCCAGCCGGCTTTTTTCACCGCGTCGAGTGCGGCTTTTTCCGAATCGGGGTTCCACGGAATGCCGGGGATCACGCCTTGGGAATCCGTGCCGCCGATCAGCGCGGTCACCAGCGTGGCCGGCAAGCCGAGGCCGAAGCCGTTGTGCTGATAACCGACGGCAAAGCCGTTATCGAGGTTGTGGTAGGAATACAGCGTAATGGCCATGGCGTCGCTGAACAGCGCCTTGGATTCCGCCGTACCGAAGTTCTTGTAGTCATACACACCCATTGCTGTTGCCTCTCTTTTTGTTGGAATTGTTCAGAGATAGCTCACAACCAGAACGCCCCTCCCGAGGCGCCCCGGAGCATTTCAGTACAACGTTCGTTTGTCAGGCGAAGACGAAACTCGAATCCGACAGGTTAGCCACACCGACCCCGACCAGCGTCACGGCAAAGTCGCCAATCTTCAGCACGGTATCGCTTCCGGACTGCGACGCGTGTTGCTTGTAGTCGTAGCCCTGCCCCGCGCCTTCGACGCCCATGAACACCAGTTTGTCGCTGCCCTGGTAGCCATTGATCGCGTCAAAACCGAAGGCGCCGCTGAACAGGAAGGTGTTGTTGCCACCCACCGCGCTCATCACGTCGTTGCCGGCGCCGCCGACGAAGGTCACGTGGGCCTTGTCGCTTTGCAGGTGATCGTTGCCGCCCAGGCCGAACAGCCAGTCGCCGTCGGCGGTGGCCTTGAGGGTGTCGCCCATGGCGCCGCCGCTGAGCGAATGGTTGTACTGGGTCAGTTCGGCACCGTTGGCCAGGCCTTTGGCGGTGACGGTCCAGGTGATTTCCTTGCTGCCCCACCACGAACCCGACTCTTTGCTTACCAGCGCGCCGATGTCACGGGTCATGCTGATGCCGCCGTAGGCGTCACGCACGTACAGGGTGCCGTCGCCGTCGTTGGCGAAGCTGAAGTTCTGCAACGGTTTTTGCAGTTCGAAAGTGTTGTGGCCCTGGCCACCAAGCAGGATGTTGAAGCCGCCGTCGTCACGGAAACGGTCATCGCCGCCCAGACCTTCGAGGAAGTCGTTGCCCGCCCCGCCCTTGAGCCAGTCACCGCTGTCGGTGCCGATGATGAAGGTGCTGCCGATGTGCGGCTCGCCGCTGCGGCCCAGATCCTCGACCCAGGTCTTGCCCCGCGACGCTTGCTCAAGGTTGGAGACGATGATCGTCGAGTCCTTGTGAGTCAGGCCGTAGAACTTCGACGCGATCACCCGATTCAGGCCGTCGGCATACCCCAGCGAGCTGTGGGCCGACCAGTTCAGCGGATTGGCGATGCTGAACGGCACCAGGTTCTGCGCGGTGGACGCGTAGTTGTCGTTGAAGTTGACGATGTTGTCGGTGGTCGAATCGTGCGGCTTGTCGTGCTTGCCCATCGACGCGGTACTGAACGTGGTGCCGTCGAGCACGCGGAACACCGGGTCGTTCTCGTAACCGATGTTCAGCACGTTGGTGCCGGTGCTGCTCTGGGTCGGCGAGGCGAACGAAATGTAGTTGGCGTCCTTGAAGAATCCGCCCCAATTGCTCGCGCTCAACTCCGCCACGCTGTTGACCCCGAGACCGCCGAGGCTGTGGCCGCTGATCAACACGTCCTTGGCCGCGATGCCGTGGGCGACCGCGAAAGCCGCCACCGATTTGAGCAGGTTGTCGAAGGCGTTTTTCGCGTACTGGGTGGCGTAATCCGTCGGGCCGATGGCGGCCAGCAGGTTGTTTTTCATGTCGCCGAAGGTGTCGCTGTAACCCAGCCCGCCGGTGCCCCGGAAGGCCACGCCGATGCCGATCAGCTTGCCTGCGGCGTCGTATTTGCCGAGCACTTCGGCTTCGGCGCTGGTGAAGCCGTCCTTCTCGCCGAAGAACGTGCCCTGCGCCCCGACTTTGCCCTGATAGCCCAGCGCCGTGGCGCCGATCGGTTTCCAGCCGGTGCCGGGCAAAGCCTGCCCGGTCGGCGTGTAGGCATACAGCGTCAGAGCGATGGCATCGCTGTACAGCGCTTTGCCGTCGGCATTTTTGTAATCGAACAATCCCATGTTGTGCTCTCTCTTCCTTTTAAAAACGGCAGTTCTCGAAAGAACTGCCGCTACCCCTTAGAACTGCCAGTCCAGCGTCAGGCCCACACCGTGGTCCTTTTCGTTGGAGCCGATCATCCCGTTATAGTCCAGGTTGACCCGGACATCGCGATTGAGCGCCAGCCCGGCGCGCACGCCGACTACCGCTGCATCTCGATCCATCGACACACTTTGCACGGTGAACGCACTGTTGCCATTGACGAAGGCCAAGTGACTGTCGGAATCCACGCTGCTCAAGTTGTGCTGCCAGCCCAGGCTTGCGCCCAGTTCCAGCTGGTGTTTCTCGGACAGGGCAAACGTGCGTTTGGCCCGCACACCGAGGGTCGACAACACCACATCGCGGTTGTCTTCACCGCCCTTCAGCGCGGCGGCATCACCCTTCTCGGTGAAGCTGTCGCTGTTGAGGTGCACGTAGGCCAGATTGGCGAACGGCTCCAGATTCATCGGTTGCAGGCCCAGGTCGTAGGCCGCTTCGGTGAACAATTGCGCGGTGGTCGCATCGCGCTTGGTTTTCTGTTTGCCGCTGACGCCAGCGAACTGCAGGTCGCGTTTGACGTCGATGCGATGCCAGCTGTAAGCCGCACCGGCGGTCAGACGCAACGCATCAATCTGATGCCCCAGGTACGCGCCCAGGTGATAGCTATCGACCGAGGCGGACGAATGCGTACCCTCGCCCATGCTCAACGAGCTGTCGCTATAACCAGTAACGAAACCGAGACGAGTATCTTCAGCGATCAAACCGTCGACACCGGCCAGCAGGCCGCCGATGGAACTGGTGGAATCGGCGTATTTCGACCCGCCATCGCTCTTGCCCCAGGCGCCCAGCACTTTGAGCCAGGCGTTGCTGCGGTCATCGGTCGGCGCACCGGCATCGAACAGATCGCGCTCACGCAAACGCTCGCCCACGGCATCGCGCAGGTAGCGACTGTCGTTGATCAGCAGCGTGCCGATGGCCGGGTGAATCTCGCCGGACAGCTGCTGGAAGGCATCCTGCGCAGCGGCCGCCGATGGCGACAGCAACAGGGTTTCGAACAACGCATTGCCGGCGCCGAGGCGCTCGGCGGCAGCACCGACTGCGCGCTGGTTCGGGGTCAGGCCGACACTGGCGAACGAGGCGCCGTTACGTCCAACCTCCAGTTGCACGCCACCTGATGAGTAATCGAGGGTGCCGCCGAGGAACGCATAGTTAGGCAGCACCTGACCAAAGCGCCCCTGAATCCCGCCTGCTGCCTGCAGGATGTTGAACTGACTGCCGAGCAGCGATTTCACGTCTTCGGTGGTCAACAGCGTCGGGCTGTTTTCCAGGGACAGACTGACGGTGGCGCCCTCAATTATGGCGGTGCCACCGGCGACGATCCGGTCGCTGCTGGTCGGCGACACTTCCACCGCATAGGTCGAACCCGGTGCGAAGGTCACGTCACCCGCCACGTTCAAGGTGCCGATGGAATTGCCCGGCGCCACGGTGCCGCCGCTGTTGGCGGTCAGCGCGGCGATCCGGCCGTTACCACCGAGGATGCCGCCGTCATTGACCGTCACCGCCGATTGCAGCGAGCCATTGATTGCCAGTCGGCCCTGATTGACCAGGGTCGGGCCGCTGTAGGTGTTGTTGCCGGTCAGCACCAGAGTGCCGATGCCTTGTTTGGTCAGACCACCATGGCCGGAGATGTTGTTGCGCCAGGTGTCGAGCCCGCAGGTGATGTCGTTGCATACGCGTTCGGTGGGTTTGCCCGCATCGATGATTGCGCCGATGCCCGGCAGATCGGCCACGAACTGGCCGGAACCGTAGGCGCCCTGGATGCGGAATTCTTCGTGGATGTCCTGCTCGGTGACGAACATCGCCGGGCCGTCGATGCCCTTGCGCAGGTTGATCATGCCCCAGCCATACAGGGCGTCGATGCCCGGTGCGCCGAGGTCGGTGGCCGTGGTGCGCAACACGCTGGCGACCTGATCGCCGGACATGTACGGGAAGCGCTCCATCAGCACCGCCATGGAGCCGGCCACGTGGGGCGCGGCCATCGAGGTGCCGTTGTAGTTCTTGTAGCCGGTGGTCAGGTTGTCGGCGTTGGTGCCTTCGATGATCGAGCTGTAGATCTGCGTGCCCGGTGCCGAGACGCAGAAACTGGCGGTGTAGCCGCAGCGCGAAGAGAACGTACTCATGATGTACGGATTGGCGCTGGCCTGATCCGGGTTCCTTTGCAATGCGGCGACGGTGATCCAGTTCGGCGCGATGTCCGGCACGAAGTAACCGAGGCCGGCGATGGCGTCCGGGTTGTTCAGGTTGTAGTCGTTGCCCGCCGCGAAGATCGTCACGATCCCGCTGCGTGCGGCGGCGATTGCACCGTCGTAGGCGCCGCCGGGTTTGGTGCCCAGCAGTGTGCGGATCTCGTTGAACTGCAGTTGCGCGTCGTTGACGGTGAAGTGCGGGTACGCCGGGTCACGGCCGCCGAGGTCGAAACGGTCGGTGATGCCGATGCCCCAGCTGTTGTTGATGATCCGCGCGCCGCTGGCGATCAGCGCATCCCAGCCGGCCTTGTACACCGCGCCGTCGTTGCCGCGCACGATGCCGTCTTCCGGGCCCGGGTCGCCGTTGTCGGCGCTGATGATCTGCGCGCCGAACGCCACGCCGTGCATCGGCCCGCCGTCACGGCTGCCGGCAGCGATACCGCCAACGTGGGTGCCGTGGGCGCCGAGTTTGCCGTCGGAACCGACCGAGGGCGAACCGTCATAGCGGAACGCGTCCCCCGCTTTGACCGGGATGTACGGGTCGGTGTATTCGCGGATCCCCGAGGTCACCAGGGTGATGACCTTGTTGCTGCCGGAAAACTCCGGGTGCGCGGCGTAGACCGGTTGGTCGAAAATTCCCAGTTTCACGCCTTTACCGGTGTAACCGGCGGCGTAGGCGTAATCCGCGCCGATGGCGCCCAGGCCCCAGTCGGCCTTGAACTCGGCACTGCGCCAACTGCCCGGATCCCCTGCCCGGCCGCTTTCCACGTAGGGCGCCGCGTGTGCGCTACCCCAGGTGGCCAGCGCGCAGAGCAAGGCGAGGTTGAGAGTTTTCAGGCGAAAGCATCCACCCGATTGCGCGGGGGTGTTGTTGTTTTTCATCCAGCGACCTTCCTTAGTGATGTTGCGAAAAATCCGTGTGTTCAGCCCCGTGATCGTTCCCACGCTCCCGCGTGGTAACGCAGCCCGTGACGCTCCGCGTCACTGGACGCGGAGCGTCCCTAGAGGCATTCCCACGCAGAGCGTGGGAACGATCATCCGTGTGTCTAGAACTGCCAGTTCAGGCTCAGGCCCACGCCATGCTGCTTCTCGCGGCTGGCCAGTTGTCCGGTGTAATCGAGGTTCACCCGCACGTCGCGGGTCAGCGCCAGGCTGGCCTGCACGCCGATCAGCGCAGCGTCGCGCACCAGTGGCGAGCTTTCGACCGTGTACGGCGCGCTGCCGCTGGCAAAACGCAAATGCTGTTCGGAGTCGATGTCGGTCAGGCTGTGCTGCCAGCCCAGATGACCGCTCACTTGCAGTTTCTGTGCGGACGGCAGGTCGAAGGTCTTGATCGCCCGCACGCCGAGGGTGCTCAGCACCGCGTCACGCTGGTCGTCGCCGCTTTTCAGCGCGGCGGCGTCGCCCTTCTCGGTGTAACCGTCGGTGTCGAGGTGCGCGTAGGCCAGATTGGCGAACGGCTCCAGGGCCAGCGGTTGCAGGTTCAGTCGATAAGCCGCTTCGCCGAATACCTGAGTGGTGGCGGCATCGACCTTGGCTTTTTGCCTGGCGCTGACGTTGCCGTACTGCAAGTCGCGTTTCACATCGGCGCGATGCCAGCTGTAGGCCGCGCCGGTGCTCAGGCGCCAGGCGCCGATGTCGTGACCGGCGTAGGCGCCGAGGTGATAGCTGTCGACTTTGGCTGAGGAATGCGTGCCCGAACCCATGCTCAGCGAGCTGTCGCTGTAACCAGTGACCAGACCGATGCGGGTCTGCTCGTCGACCGCTCCGTCGACACCGGCCAGCAGGCCGCCAATCGACGTGCTGTATCCAGCGGTGTCGTGCTGCGAATCGGTTGTACCCCAGGCGCCGAGGGCCTTGATCCAGCCGTTGTTTTGCGCGGCATTCGAGTCATGTAGGCGTTCGCCAATGGCGTCGCGCAGTTGCCGGCTGTCGTTGATCAGCACCAACCCGAGGGCCGGATAGATTTCGCCACTCAACTGTTGAAAGGCTTGTTGCGCGTCACCGGCGGTGGCCGACAACAACAGGCTTTCGTAAACCGAACTGCCCGCGCCCATGCCTTCCACGGCGGCAGCCACAGCACGTTGATTCGGTGTCTGGCCGACGCTGGCGAACGATGTTGCGTTGCGCTCGACATTCAAGCCGATGCCGTTGTCGCTGTAGGCCAGGCTGCCACCGATGAACATGTAATCCGGCAGCACCGCACCGAACCGACCCTGAATGCCACCCGCCGCTTGCAGAATGTCGTACTGCCGGCCGAGCAGGCTTCTGGCCTCGGTGGTGCTGAGCAGCGTCGGACTGTTTTCCAGCGACAGGCTCACGGTGGCGCCGTTGATGGACGCAGTACCGCCGGCAACGATGCGGTCGCTGCTGGTGGGAGACAGTTCCACCGCGTAGGTCGAGCCTGGCGCGAAGGTCACGTCACCGGCGACGTTCAACGTACCGATCGAATTGCCCGGTGCTACCCGGCCGCCGCTGTTGGCGGTCAACGCGCCGATCCGCCCGGAGCCGCCGAGGGTGCCGCCGTCGTTGACGGTCACGGCCGAAGTCAGCGAACCGTTCACCGTCAGCAAGCCGCCATTGACCGTGGTCGGCCCGCGATAAGTGTTTTCACCGGTCAGAATCAGTCGCCCGTCGCCGGACTTGATCAGACTGCCCTGATACACCCGACTGGCCGCCGCTGCATCGCGAGCCATGCCCACGGCGTAATCGGTCTGATCCAGTTGACTGGCGCCGGCCGGCACGCCGTTCTGCCAGCCTTTGTTTTGCAGGGTTTGCTGCCAGGCGCTGTGTTCGGCGAGGTCTTCGCTCTGGCGCTGGATCAGCGCTTTGTCGCTGATGTCATTGCTCCAGATATCGCTCTGCCCGGCTGCCAGGTTGGCGTCGAACGCCCCGAGCAATTGCCCCGGCCCGCGCATCGCCCGGTACAGGTTGGCCACGCCCCAGCCGACTCGCTCGGTGGGCGCGTCGGTCACTGAACCGTCGAGCTGGGTAGCGGTGGTCAGCAGCACTTCGAGAGCCTGCTGATTGTTCATGTACGGATAGCGCTCCATCACCAGCGCCAGTGCGCCGGTGGCGTGTGGCGCGGCCATCGAGGTGCCGGACTTGATCGCATAACCGCCGTCGGGAATGGTGCTGTCGATCTTCGCCCCCGGCGTGGTGATGCACCAGTACTTGGCGATTCCGCACTGGTTGTACTTTTGCTGATTGCTTTGATCGAGTCCGGAGACTGCCAGCCAGTGGCCTTCCAGATCCGGCTGAAAGTACGGCAGCGCCGAGCGCACGCTGGCATTCGGGTAGCCGCTATTGCCAGCGCTGAACACGTTGATCACGCCTCGACGGGAAACATCCGCTGCCGCATCCAGCCAGGTGCCTTTGTTCCAGTGCTGGGCGTAAGCGGCGTGCAAGTCCGCGAGGGTTCGGTAGCTGACATCCGGTGGCTGGCTGCCCCAGCTGTTGTTGATCGCCCGCACACCGGCATCGGCCAGAGCGTCGTACACCGCTTTGAAGTAGCGCGGATCAGGATTGGGGCCGAACAGGAAACTGTCGTTCTTGTTGGTGTTGCCGACGTAGATTTGCGCGTTGTACGCCACGCCATGCATGCCGCTGCCGTCACGGGATGCGCCCATGGTGCCGACCACGTGGGTGCCGTGGGAGTCGTTGTTCGGGTTGAGGGTGCCGTTGACGTTGAACAGCGAGCCGTCGATATAGCTGCCGCTGGCCAGTACCGGGTGATAGCGGTCACGGGCGAACTCGGGATGGGCGGCGTCGAAACCGGAGTCCAGCGCGCCGATTTTCACGCCCTTGCCAGTGATGCCGGTGGCGTAGGCCTGATCGGCCTGCATCCGGTCCAGGCCCCAGTCACGCAGGAACTCGGCGCTGCGCCAACTGGCCGGATCGCCAGGTTGTCCGGATTCCAGGTACTGCGCCTGAGCCTGGGTCGAAGAAATCACAAGCAGCAGGGTGCCGACCGAAACCGGCTTGATGCGTACGTCCATGTTCACCACTCACTTTTATTGTTTTATGCAGGTTGATTCTGCGGTGTTGCCCATTCCCCTCACCCCAGCCCTCTCCCCAAGGAGAGGGAGCTGATCGAGGTGTCTTGCGTCATACATCGACCTGAAAAACCGGGTCGATGCTGGATTCGGTGACGCCCGATCAGGTCGGTGTACCTCCAAAATATCCCCCGATCAGTCCCCTCTCCCTCCGGGAGAGGGTTAGGGTGAGGGCCGGTCTGAAGCCATGCACATCAACGTCGAGCCACCCTAAACGCCTCATCCACCCGCGCCAGATCCTGTTCGCTCAAGGTGCCCGCGTAGTAATGCAATTTGGTCCAGGCCATAAGGTAGTCATAGCGTGCCTGGGCCAGGTCGCGGCGGGTGGTAAATAGTTGTTGTTCGGCGTTCAGTGCGTCGAGGTTGGTTCGCTCGCCACCGAGAATGCTTTGCTTGGTCGACACGACCAGCGCTTCGGCCGAGGCCAGGGCCTTTTGATAGGCGCGCAGCTTGTTGACCCCGGACAGGCACGCACTGAACTGGCGACGCAATTCGATCAGCGTCTCACGGGTCTTGCCGTCCAGTTCGTATTCGGCCTGTTCCATGGTGCGGCTGGCCTGGCGGGTCGAGGCCGACACGCCGCCGCCGGCATACAACGGCACGCTGACTTCGAAACCGATGGTGTTGGTTTCGTAACGCTGGTTGTAGGTGTTGCCGCTTTCCGATTCGTTTTGGCGCATCGTGGCGTAAGCGCTGACTTTCGGCAGGTGCCCGGCGCGGTTGCGCTCGACTTCGTACCGCGCCACTTCCACCGCCTGACGCTGGGACGCGAGGTTCGGGTTGTTGCTGACTGCCAGTTCGTGCCAGGTGTCGTAGTTGGCCGGCATCAAGGCGAATGTCTGGAAATTCTGATCCAGCGGTGCCAGATCACTGATGTCCATCGCCGGCACGCCTACCAATGCGCCCAACTCCCGTAGCGCGGCGTCCTGCTCGTCGCGGGCCTCGATTTCCTCGGCGGTCGCCAGTTCGTAACGCGACTCGGCTTCGAGGATGTCGGTGCGAGTGCCCTCGCCCTGCTTGAACATGTGCTCGTTCTGCTGGAACTGTTGCTCGTACGCCTTCTTCTTGGCCTGCGCGATGTCGATCTGATCCTGGGCAAACAAAGCCTTGGTGTAGTTGTCCAGTACGCGAACCAGCAGTTCCTGGCTCTTGCCGCGAAAGTTTTCGTCGGCAAACAGCGACTGGGCCACGCCTTTGCGATACGCCGCGTAGGCTTCGTAGTCGAGCAGCGGTTGTTGCAGGGTCAGGCTCGAGCCGTAGCTGCTGTAGTTGCGGTCATCGGTGCGATTGCGTGCGCGTTCGTCGAGGGACGTGGCTTTCGACGAGTTGCGGCCCTTGTTGTAGTTGTAACCCAGTTTCGGCAACAGGCCGGCGCGGCCGATGGCGCGGTTTTCAAGGCCGGCGTCGCGTTCCTTGATCGCGCCGAGGAACACCGGGTCATTGCGCAACGCCTGTTCGTAGATCTCGAACGGCCCCATGGCCGCCATTGCACTGTTGCCCGCGAGCAGCGCGAACGCTGCCGCCAGCATGGAAAGCTTATTCATACAGCCGAACATCCTTATTCTTCGGTCAACGCGGAACCGGCGCGGTCGAGCAGCGGCTTGAACAGGTAGTTGAGGAGTGAACGTTCGCCAGTGCGCACGAACATTTCCGCCGGCATGCCGGGCTTGATCACCAGACCGTTGAGTTTCTCCATGGCCTGATCGCTGACGCTGCTGCGCAACACGTAGTACGGCACGCCGGTTTTCTCGTCGACCATCTGGTCGGCGGAAATCAGGCTGACTTCGCCGGGCACTCGTGGCGTCTTGCTCTGGTTGAACGCGGTGAACAGGATGTCGACCGGCAGGTGCGTGCCGACCTTGTCGATCAGGTTGATCGGCAGGTGTCCTTCGACTTCCAGGCGCGTGCCTTGCGGGACGATTTCCAGCAGGGTTTCGCCCTGACGCACCACGGCGCCTTCGGTGTGCACGCCGAGGTTGACCGCCACGCCGTCGGCGGTAGCAAGGATTTCGCTGTGTTGCAGGTCGAAACCGGCGGAAGTCAGTTGCTCCGACAGCGTGACGCTTTTCAGTTGCGCGTCGGCCAGTTGGGTGCGGACTTCCTTCTGGTATTCCTCACCGTGCTGTTGCAGCTTCAGGCGGGACTCAAGAATGCCCTGCTCGACCCGGCCACTTTCGCCGGTGTTTTCGGCCAGTTGTTGCTGGACCTGCGACAACTGGCGCTGGTATTCCATCAAGCGGTTGCGCGGGATGTAGCCGTTGTCAGCCAGCGGTTGCAGGTTGCTCAACTGTTGTTGCAGCGAGTCAGCCTGCGCGTTGAGGTCAGTACGGGCGCGGCGCATGCCGGCCAGTTGCGCGGTGGCGCCTTCGATGCTGGCGCGCAGGGCGGCTTGCTCGCGGGAGAACGCTTCGCGGCGGCTGCTGAACAATTGCCGCTGGCCTTCCAGCACCAGTGCCAGGCGCGGATCGGCGTTGTCGCTCAGCTCGGCCGGAAACGTCACTTGCTTGAGGTTGTCACGCTCGGCCTGCCAGCGCGCCAGGCTGGCCCAGGCCATGCGGTACTGCGCCTGCAGCGATTGCACGTCGGCGGCGACCTGGGTCTGGTCGAGGCGGAACAGCGGCTGGCCCTGCTTAACAATTTCGCCCTCGCGCACCAGAATCCGGCTGACCACACCGCTGCTCATCGACTGTACGGCCTTGCGCTTGCCCGACACCACCACGGTGCCTTGCACCGGAATGCCTTGATCCAGCGGCGCCAATGCCGCCCAGGTGAAGAAACTGCCGGCACCGACCAGCGCCAGAATCCAGCCCATGCGGGCGAAGAATTTTGCATCGCGCTCCGGGCGTTCGGTGATGTACGCGTGTTCCATCGTCGCTTCGTTTTGCGTGTTCATGCTCGCGCTGCTCATACACCCGAATTCCTTGTCGTCGGCTGATACTGTCGGCTCATGCTGAGCCCGGCCGGTGCTTGCGCAGGTTTTTCATTGTGTTGTGATGGGTTGCCGGGCTGATTGCCGGGCTGGTTTGCGGACAGCGCCTTGAGCACGTCGTGGCTCGGGCCGAAGGCCTGCAGGCGACCGTCGTTGAGCACCAGCAGCTTGTCGGCCTGGGCCAGCACCGAAGAACGGTGCGTCACCAGCACTACGGTGGTGCCTTGGGCCTTGAGCTGCACGATCGCGCTGGACAACGCGGCTTCGCCGACGGTGTCGAGGTTGGAATTCGGCTCGTCCAGCACCACCAGGCTCGGGTTGCCGTACAGCGCACGGGCCAGGGCTACGCGCTGTTTCTGGCCGCCGGACAGACCGCTGCCATCCTCGCCCAGTTGGGTGTCGTAGCCTTGCGGCATACGCAGGATCAGTTCGTGCACGCCGGCCTGTTGCGCGGCGGCCACAACCTTTTGCGGATCGGCTTCACTGAAGCGGGCGATGTTCTCGGCGATGCTGCCGCTGAACAGTTCAATGTCCTGCGGCAGATAGCCGATGTAAGGGCCGAGCTGATCGCGGTTCCAGCGGTGAATATCGGCGCCGTCCAGACGTACCGTGCCGCCAAGCGCCGGCCATACGCCGACCAACACCCGCGCCAGGGTCGACTTGCCGGAGCCGGAAGCACCGAGCACGCCGAGCACTTCACCGGCCGCCAGGTTGAAGTTGACCATGTGCAGGGTCGCGGCACGCTGGCCCGGAGGACCGGCGCTGACTTGTTCGAAGGTGATCTGGCCTTTCGGCGCCGGCAGCGCCATGGCGTCATCGCTCGGCGGGAAGGCCTGCAGCAACGCATCGAGGCGACGGTAGGCCAGCTTCGCCCCGCTCCACTGCTTCCACACGGCGATCAACTGGTCGATCGGGCTCAGTACCCGACCCATCAGGATCGAGCCGGCGATCATCATCCCGGCGGTCATATCACCCTTGATCACCAACAGTGCGCCAAGGCCCAGCACCAGCGATTGCAGGCACAGACGCAAGGTTTTGCTCAGCGAGCTGATGACTGCGCCAGTGTCGCTGGCCTGATTCTGCAGACCGAGAAAGCGCGAATGCACCTGGAACCAACGCTTGCGCAAGGCACCGAGCATGCCCATGGCTTGAATGGTTTCGGCGTTGTGCAGGTGGCTGGTGGCCAACTGGCTGGATTTCTGCGAGTAGCCGGCAGCTTCGCCCAGCGGCTTTTTGGTCATGTATTCGTTCAGGCACGCCAGCGCGATCAGTAGCAGTGCACCCGCCGTGGCCAGCACGCCGAGCCAGACGTTGAACAGGTAAATCACGAACAGGTAGACCGGGAACCACGGCGCATCAAAGAATGCGAACAGCGCAGGCCCGGTGACGAACTGGCGAATGTGGGTCAGGTCGCCGAGAGACTGCCCGGCATTGCCCTCGCCCTTGAACAGATTGCGTTCGAACGCCGCCTGATAGACCCGCAGATTGAAACGGCGCTCGAGCTGGCTGCCGATGCGGATCACGATAAAGCTGCGCACCACTTCCAGCAGACCGATGAAGGCGAAGAAACCGACGACCATCAGCGACAGCATCGCCAGGGTGGTTTCGTTCTGCGAAGACAGCACCCGGTCATAGACCTGGAGCATATATATGGAGGGCACCAGCATCAGCACGTTTATCAATGCGGTAAAACATCCGACGCTGATCAGAATGCTTTTATAGTCACCCAAGGCCTTGAATAAGGGAGCAGTGGCTGGGGCCTTCGCCATCTTCATTGATTCTTCCTGAAATGATTGAACCCGCCCAAAAGTGACGAGCGCTCAATTGTTATTTCGCTTACCTGCGAGAGATGACTTGCAAGTACCCGCTTACATTTTCACAACAACTTTTTCGAAGTCTTATAACAGTCGGGTACTTCTTTATATTCGCTGCGTTATTGCTCGACACGCTTGAGCGTCACGATCAGACCCGACTTCAAAGTACTGGAATAAAGTCCGTCATGTTGTCGGCCGAAAAAAAGAATTCTGGAGCCTTCCTTGCCAGTGATCGAAAGACCGTCCGGATCGGGAAACCAGCCGATGGCGTTTTCCTGTAGCCAGGCGCTCAGACAGTCGGCGCCGTGGCCCAGTGTCTGGTTCGGCTCAAGGTCGATCTGGCAGGTGTTGGAAGGTTTGTCTTGCAGTGCCTGCGCTTCGGGAGCGTCATGGGCGGCGGTCAGCGTCGCCTGCCAGTGCCCGGCGAATACCGATGGATCTTCGAGTCTGAGGCTGCTTGCCATGGTTGTTTCTCCAGAAATCATCAGCATCGGCATGAAACAGGTGACTGCCATGCGGGAAAAAGGGTTTCGAATCATAGGAAATTTCACTCCGGCGTGTAGCCTTGCGCACGTAGCGAGACGAAGCAAGCGAAGAAAGCGGCGCATCAAGCGCCGCTTTCCCTTGTTACATCACGCCACGATGTCGCTGGCGGCCGCCTGGCCAACGGTGCTGACCTGGAAATCAGCCACGCCGTGCCCGGAGAAGTCCACCGACAACAGGCTGTTGCCGCCCGAGGACGTCAGAACCGCATCACCCGCCGCGCCGGTGAAAGCGCTGACGAAGTGCAGGCCTGCGCCCTTGGTGATACCGGTCAGGTCGATTTTGTCCAGACCGCTGACGAAATCGAGGATCTGATCGATCGCACCCGGCTTGGAGTCGGAGCTGGCCGCGAACACAAAGGTGTCCGAACCCGCGCCGCCCCACAGCTTGTCGGCGCCACCGCCACCCCAGATGATGTCGTTGCCGGCACCGCCCTTGAGCTCGTTGGCCGCGCTGTTGCCGATCAGCAGGTCGTTGCCCGAGCCGCCGATCGCGTTCTCGATGGTGACGCCCTTGGCGATGGACACATTACCCACCAGGCCGCCAACGTCGGAGAACGAGGCTTCATTGAGGTTGATCTTCTGGTTCTGGGTGAAACCCGAGAAGTCGAAGGTGTCCTTGCCGCCCGCATCCCACACCGAGAACACCAGCTTGTCGGCCGACGACGAGGCGCTGAGGAAATCGCGACCGGCGTTGGAGTTGAAGCCGTAGGTGGTGTCACCGGTACGGGTGGTCAGGTTGGCGCCGTAGAGCTTCTGGATCGCTGCGATGTCATCCATCAGCGGACCGGAGGAATAAGCTTCCACGCCGCCCTTGCTGAAATTCTGGCTGGTGTTGCTTTCGCTCCAGTAGCTCATGACGCTGTAGCCGCGGGTGTCTTGCCCGTAGGTCGCGTCATTGTAGGTCGGGTTGCCGTTGCCGGCGTTGTAGTCGCCCGGGTGCGCCAGGCCAAGGGTGTGGCCGATTTCGTGGGTCAGGGTCTGACGACCGTAGTTGTTCAGATCCGGATTTTTGTTTTGCGTGTAGCCACTGTTGATCAGGTACCACGACGTGCCGTCGTAACCGGCGCCAGTGCCTGGCAGATAAGCGAACGCTGCAGCGCCATCCTGGCCACCGCTATAGTTACCGAAGGTCATGTGGCCGTCACCGCCCGAGGCTTTCTCGGTGAAGGTGACGTTGGCCACATCGGCCCAGGATTGCATGGCGAGCACGGCCTGGGCTTTCTGTTGAGCACTGAACTGACTGAACCCGGTGATCCCGTGCTTGTTCATCGTGCTGGACGATGCCGAAGTCAGGAACGTGTAGGTGAGTTCGATCTTGCCGCTGCCATCCTTGTCCTGGTAGGCAGCGCCGTCGCGCAGCAACTGGGTTGCGGCCTGGTCGACGGAAAAAGAGGGTTTGCCATTGACCGTGAGGTTGCCGCCACGATCGTACTGATGGCTGAAGCTATTGATCTGGTTATACGCCGTGCTGGTTGCCGCCAGTGGTTCCGGCGCCGCGCCCAGCTGGAAAGCCTGTTCGGCGGTATCAATAGCGTTAGCTTTTACTTTCGACATAAACACACTTCCTTGTTTAGCAATGGAACAGTTTTTGTCCGATAGCGACAACCTCTGGCGAGATTGTCCTATCACTCGCCCAATGAAGGCGTAAGAAACCTGACACAATTTGAAATCTAACGTCTAGCGTTTTTTTGAGATCAAATTGAACTGTTCCGGGAAACTCCCGTAAACAAAGCGCGTGCTGCCGAAAGAAGTTTGTAAGTGTGGTGAGCTTGCCTAATTGTCTGACGATTTCTTATTTAAATATTAAATATCGGTAAGTTGTTTTTTGTTAGCAACGTCTCACTTTGCTGCACTTTATCGGTGCAATGCCAGTGGTTTGATATCAAGTTGATCCAACAGAACATACTCAGGCGAGGGCTGTACCGCCCTCGCCTGTTTTCTTCAGCTGCCAGTACGAATCTTGTTCCACACCCGCGTGCGAATCCGGTCGATGTTCAGTGGCATCGCTTCCAGTGCGAACAGCTTGCCCATCATTTCCGGGCTCGGATAAACCTTGGTGTCGTTCTTGATCGCCGGGTCGATCAGGCTGTCGGCCTGTTCGTTGCCATTGGCGTAGTGCACGTAGTTGCTGATGCCGGCCATTACGTCGGGCTGCAGCAGGTAGTTCATGAACGCGTAGCCGGCCTTCTCGTCCGGTGCGTCGGCGGGCATGGCGACCATGTCGAACCAGATCGCGGCGCCTTCCTTGGGAATCTCGTAGCCGATTTCGATGCCGTTCTTCGCTTCCTTGGCGCGGTTTTCCGCCTGCAGGATGTCGCCGGAGAAACCGACCGCCACGCAAATATCGCCATTGGCCAGATCGCTGGTGTACTTCGAGGAATGGAAATAGCTGACATAAGGCCGCACTTTCATCAGCAGCGCTTCAGCTTTCTTGTAGTCTTCGGGGTTCTTGCTGTGATGCGGCAAACCCAGGTAGTTGAGCGCCGCCGGCAGCAGTTCCGGGCCGTTGTCGAGGATCGCCACGCCGCATTTCTGCAGTTTTTCCATGTATTCGGGTTTGAAGATCAGATCCCAGGAATCGACCGGCGCGTTGTCACCCAGCACGGCTTTGACCTTGGCGATGTTATAGCCGATGCCGGTGCTGCCCCACAGGTATGGAAAGCCGTGTTCGTTACCCGGATCGTTGGTCTGCAAGGCCTTGAGCAATACCGGGTTGAGGTTCTTCCAGTTCGGCAACTGGCTCTTGTCGAGCTTCTTCAGCGCCCCGCCTTCGATTTGCCGCGCCATGAAGTGGTTGGACGGAAACACCACGTCGTAACCGGATTTACCGGTCATCAACTTGCCGTCGAGAGTTTCGTTGCTGTCGTAGACGTCATAGGTGACGCCAATGCCGCTGGCCTTTTCGAAGTTCTTGGCGGTGTCCGGTGCTATGTAGTCGGACCAGTTGTAAACCTTGACCGTATCCGCCGCCTGAGCGAGGGAGACGGCGAGCATCAAGGGTGCGAGTGCGAGGGTCTTTCGGATCATGGATCGATTCCTGTATTGGCTATTGTTGTTGGCAGGCAATCAAAAGGATCAAAACGTCAGAAAATCAGGACATAGGTCTTGCGCACGGTTTCTTCGATGTCCCAGATCCCGAGCGTGTTGGCCGGCAACATCAGTGCGTCGCCACCTTGTATGTGCAGGGTTTCGCCGCCGTCGTCCGGGGTGAACGTGCAGCGACCGGAAATGAAATGGCAGAACTCCTGAGCGGTGATCTGACGGCGCCAGCGACCGGGGGTGCATTCCCAGACGCCGGTCTCGACGCCGTCGTCGCGCTCGACGCTGGTGGTCGAGGCAATCGCCACCGGCGTGCCGAGCGGCACGGCCACCGGGTTGGATTCTTCCAGCTGCAACGTGGCGGTGTTCTTGAATTGGGTGATGCTCATGGCGTTACCTGTCTGCTAGTAAACAACGATTAGTGCATGAAACCTTCCATGAACCCGGCCACCTGGCTGGCAAGCTTGCGCCGCCAGGGCGCAGTCGCCGGGTTGGCCAGGGTCTGGTCTTCGTGGACGAAGCTTTTGATGATCGCGTTGTAGCCGAGCCAGCGGCACGGTTCCGGCTCCCATGCCCGCAGCGCGTGGATCCCGCCGTCGGGCAGCACCCACGGCTGATGCGTCAGCTCGGTGTCGCGCTCGAGAATCAGATCCGCAAGCGTGCGCCCACCCAGATTGGAAGCGCCGACACCCTCCCCGCCATAGCCGCCGGACAGCGCGATGCCGTTGGCCCGATCACAGAGCATGTGCGGTTTGAAATGCCGGGACATGCCGAGGTTGCCGCCCCAGGCGTGGGTGATCTGGACGTTTTTCAGTTGCGGGAACAGCTCGCCGAACAGGTAGCGACGCAGGTCGACTTCATCACGGGTCAGGTCGAAGTTGTGGCGCAACTTGCCGGCGAACTGATAACCGCCACGGGCGCCGAAAATCAGCCGGTTATCGGCACTACGCTGGCCGTAAGTGACCTGACGACTGAATTCGCTGAACGCCTGGCCCCGACTGAGGCCGATTGCATCCCAGGTTGCGGCGGACAACGGCTCGGTGGCGACGATCAGGCTCTGCACCGGTAATTGATAACGGCCCAGCGGTGGCAGCGTGACGGAATAACCTTCGATGGCCGGGACGATCCAGCGGCTGCGCACGCTGGCGTTGTCGGTGCGCAGGCTGCCGGCCTGCCAATGGGTCACCGGGCTGTTTTCGTAGATCTTTACCCCCATGCCTTCGACGGCTCGCGCCAGGCCGCGCACCAGTTTCGCTGGGTGAATGGTCGCCACATGGGGCGCGAAGATGCCGCCGTAAGGTTTGGCGATGCGGATCTGCTGCGCCAATTGTTCGGGGCTTAGCCAGCGGTAATCGTCGTCGGTCAGGCCCTGAGCGTGGAGCTTTTTCAGGTAGTCGCGAAGACTGGTTTCCTGCTCGGGATAGCGCGCGGCGCAGCACAACACCCCGCCTTTGCGGTAATCGCAGTCGATGCCTTCGCGTTCGAGGACGACTTCGACTTCATCAGGGATGCTGTGCAACAGATCGAACGAAGCGCGGCGTTGTTGTGGCGAGAGGCCCGCCAGCAGGCGATCCTCACCCAGCAGATTGCCCATCAACCAGCCGCCATTGCGACCGGACGCGCCAAACCCGGCGGTTTGCGCTTCGATGATGACGATGTTCAGGTTTGGCGCCTGTTGTTTCAGGTAGTACGCCGTCCACAGCCCGGTGTAACCGGCACCGATGATCGCCACGTCGACGTCCAGATCCTGCGCAAGCGACGGGCGCGCGATCAGCGGCTCGTCGAGTTGGTCCATCCACAAACTGATAGTGCGCCACGCCGGCATGCAAGACTCCGCCAATCCAGGTTTCGATGGCGTCGATCCTAGAGGCAGAACTCAGGGATTGTCTTGCGCGCGTGTCCGCAAAGAAATTTGCTTCGCGTAGGCCTTGGGCGACTGGCCGGTGTGCTGGCGAAAGCAGCTATAGAAAGCCGACAGCGAATTGAAACCGGCGGCGAAGGCCAGTTCATCGATGCGCAGCGGCGGCGTGGCGTTGTCCAGCGACTGCAATAGATGTTGCAGACGCGCCTGATTGACGTACCGGTAGAAGCTTTGCCCCAGCACCTGATTGAGCAAATAGGAAATCTGATTGCGGCTGTACCCGCACTCCTTCGCCACCCGCTGCAGGTCGAGCTCGGGGTCGAGATACGGTTGCTGACGCTGGAAATACTGCTGCAGGTCATCGGCCATGAAGCTCAACTGACGCGGCGACAGGCCCAGTCGACTCACCGCCGGACGCTGGCTGCTTGTCGTCGGGCTATCGGCCTGTTCGCGCACCAGCGAAGCATATTCGTTGACCCGCCAGATCTGCCCGTCCTTGACCGTGATCGCTTCGCTGGAGCGAAACGACACCAGCCCGTTGCCGCCGCGCAGCGTCACTTCGTATTGAATGAAGGCGGTGTTGCCGTCGATGCGGATGCGGTCGCAATGCTCCAGCGCTTCGTCGGATTCGCGCGGCATGCTGACCCGCACGTACTCGCGCAGTTCTTCGAGGCCGAGCACGCGATTCTGGAAAAAATCGTTGTACTGGATGTCCGGGTGGTACAGCGCCATCACGCCATCCAGGTCCCGGTGTTTCCAGCACAGGTGATAGCGCATGACCGTTTCGGCCGTGGCCCGCGTCTGTTCCGGGCCGTCATCATCGGCGTACATAAGGGACTCTTGGAAAAAGAACCGAGCTTGCCCAACTTCTGGCGTTGCATCAACAACCCGACCGTAATGGCACTTTGGCGACGATTGGTTGGATCGTGACTTACATCAAAAGAATCCTCGCAATCGCTAAATGAACTGAAAATTCTCACAGGAATTTCACATTCAGATGCTACTTTTAAAGGCAGTCACCGGTTGAGCCAATGAAGGCTCTTCCCACCTAACATGAGCAAACGGAAGCGCTCGATGAAGAAGGCGGGCAACACATGAATAAAGGGTCAAGCAAAGTCACGTTTCCCAATGCCTGCCAGCTCATGCGCTGGCATTTTCATCCCATGGGTTTCGAGGCGACCATGGATGCGCCGGGCAGTCTGGTCGCGCGCCTGTTCGATCGGGCCAGCGGCGAGACCCTGATCGCGATCGCCGGCATTCCCTGTGCCACGGTCATGAACGCGGCGGATGTGGAGCGAATAATCGAAGCCGTCGAGGACGAACTGGAGGCTTTCATTCCTCCGGAATCTCTCAAGAGCTACGCGTAACTAGCTGATTTAAAATAAAAAGCCCGCTTTGTGCGGGCTTTTTCATGGGCGTTGGATTCAGGCCGTTTTCTTTTCCGGACGATGATCGACGAAGAACGGTTTGCCTTTGGCGACCCGGTCCGAAGCCCGAGGCATGTTGACTGCCTGCGTGTCTTGCGGCTCGACGTACCAGTAGCAATGGCTGACTGCGCGGGTGATGCCGACATAAGCAAGGCGCAGGATTTCGTCCTTTTGCGCACTGTCATAAGGCTCGCTGTCACCAGCCTTGCCCAGTCCGGCCATGCGATATACCTGATTCTTGTACGGCGAACTGGTCAGGTGCTGGCAATCGCCCAGCAGGAAGACCGCGTCGGCCTGCAGACCTTTGGCGCTGTGATAGGTCAGTTGTTTCAGGCGTCGGGACTCGTATGGCAAGCTCGAATCCACATTAACTACAGACTGAATATGCTGCTCTATCAACAACATATCGCTGCTTTTTCGATAGAGCATCAGGATTGAATCGCCCTTTCGATAGTGTTCTGCAAGGCGCTGGCCGAGTGCCTGATCGTCGCGCTCCAGCACGTTGACCGGATGCAACAGCTTCTCTTCGCCGCTGGCCTTGGCCTTCTTGCCGGGAATCGCCGGTGCCGCACGAACGATGTGCTCCGCCGCGTTGATAATGTGCTGATGGCTGCGATAGTTTTCGCTGAGCATCACCCTCGTCGTACTCGGCGAAAGGAATTCCTTGTTGAATTCCATGAAGTAACTCGGAGAACTGCCGCGCCAGCCGTAGATCGATTGCCAGTCATCGCCTACGCAAAGCAGCGAGGATCGCTGTGCACCTCGCCCGACGTGCATGGCCGGCCCGCGACTGCGGATTTCCGAGAGGCTGGCGCGAATCCACGAGACGATTTGCGGTGAAACGTCCTGAAACTCATCGATCATCAGGTGCGACATCGGCCGCAGTAACTCATCGCTGAGCAGTTTGAAGTTTTCCGGTGAGTGCTCGCTGAACAGCGCGAACATGCGGTTGTAGGTCATGACCGGCGGTTTTTGATCCAGCAAATGGTCTTCCAACGCTCGCCAGAACAGGCTCAAGGCTTCGAAGAAAAACCGGTCCGGATCGTCCTTGGCGAAACTCATACGGCCAACGGCGTCCGGCACATCCAGGCCCAGGTTCTCGATGAAACCTGCGGCGGCGACAAAACAGTCGAGCAACGGCGCGGAAGCGAGCTCGCCCTTGACCTTGTAATCGAAGCCGGGACCGGCGCTGACATCGCCTGCCAGCGTGGCCAATAAACGCCTTGATGACTCGTAACTATCAAGCCAGATCAATGGTTTACGACAGAAAGCTTGAAACAGGGTGCGTTTGACTGCCCACTCCGCGCGTACCGTCAGCTTGGCGATCGGACGGCAGACCTGCGGGTTTTCCCGAGGGTCGAAACCCAGAAGGACCCAGGCGTCCAGGCTTGGAATGTAGCCGTGGCAATGGAACAAAGCACCGTTGATTTCGAAAGTCTCGCGGCTTGGTTCGATACCCTTGATCGGCCAGGCGCCGGCGCGGAGCCACATGTCCTCGATCATGTCGCACAGCTCTTCATCGCGCCGGGCCGCCAGCTCTGTCACTGCCACGCGCTTTTGCACGTCCGGGTGATCGCGTTCCAGCTCCTTGAGCTGCAAGGCGTGCCGGGACAATGGCTGGATCAGTTGCGCAAAGCGCGGGTCTTCCTTGTAGAGCCGGTGGTAGCAGGCGTTGAGCTGCTGGCGCTGTGCGTCGTTGATGCGCAGATCGAACGGATTGCTGTCGACGTCTTCATCCGCACCCGGCGCGCGCTGGCTGAGGTTTTCGAATGCCTGCAAGCGCTCGAACCCCGGCAGACTGCGAACCATCGGCAAAATGCGCGAGTGAAACGTACGCACCAGATCCCGCGCGTCTTTCTGACTGAGTGCCCGGCCCCACAATGCGAACAGTTCGATCAGTTTGTTGATGAAGTCCTTGCGCGACTCGCGGGTGAAGGTCACCACGGTCATCGAATCGAGCTCAAAACCCAGGTAGTGAGTCAGCAGCAGGATCCGCAGCACCAGCGTGGTGGACTTGCCGGCTCCGGCGCCGGCAATCACCGAGGTTGACGGGGTATCGCTGAAAATCATTTTCCATTGCGCCACGCTTGGCTGGGCGTGGGCTGGCAGCAGGCGCGCGACATCGGCTTTCATGCGCTTCTTCAGTTCTGCGCTGAGCGGCAGACGCCAATCGTCGAACAAGTGATTGTCGATACCCGGCGGGCGATGCTCGGTATTGCGACTGTCGCGGATCAACAAGACCTGGCGGCCCTCTTCCAGCCCATCAGCCTTGCCTTCCTTGTACCCGTAATCCACGCCGGCGGTATGCCCGCTGCGAAAGCCGTCGGCCTGGCCGTGCAACCACGAAGCCCGGTGCTGGGCGCGCAGTTGCGTCAGACCGTGGCCAAGAAAACGCGCCGCCAGGCGTTTGAACCATGGCATCTCGGCCAAGGGACGAAGTTCGGGAGGAAGATCGGGGGTGTGTTGCGCCACGCTGACGGACTCCGGATTGAGGCTGTTGAGGGCTATGGTGTCTGCATTTGCTTCTTTGTTCTAGCGAAATGCTTACAGGTCATTGGTTTAGGCGATGAATTGAAGGTGGGATGAGACGGTTTCGAGCCTTTTTCATATCAACCGATTCGATTGGAATGCCGCAGTTTTTACGCTTTTTCTCGATGGTTGACTGATAGATGATGGCTGCCATCAATCACCGGTCTCGCTTCGTGGCTCAGGCATCGCGCCCCATGACGAACCTTTTGAGGAGACGATCATGCTTGAACTCAGACCCTTCAGCTCGCTGGGCGGCGCACATCACGGCTGGTTGGATGCCCATCACCATTTTTCGTTCGCCGAGTACTACGATCCGCAACGCATGAGCTGGGGCAACCTGCGCGTGTGGAACGACGACATCATTGCCGCCGGCACGGGCTTCCCTACTCACCCGCACCGCGACATGGAAATCATCACGTACGTGCGTGAAGGTGCGATCAGCCACCAGGACAACCTGGGCAACAAGGGCCGCACCGAGGCTGGCGACGTGCAGGTCATGAGCGCCGGCACCGGAATCGCCCACAGCGAATACAACCTGGAAGCCACGGACACCAAGATCTTCCAGATCTGGATTCTGCCGACCGAAACCGGCGCACCGCCGTCCTGGGGCGCCAAACCGTTCCCCAAAGGCGACCGTGAAGGTTTCGTAACGCTCGCCAGCGGCAAGACTGGTGACGACCAGAGCCTGCGCATCCGCGCCGACGCGCGTTTGGTGGCGGCCAATATCAAGGCCGGGGAAACCGCTGAATATCGTCTTGATGCCGGACGCCGTGCCTATCTGGTGCCGGCTACGGGTGTCATTGAAGTCAACGGTTTGCGCGCACAAGCTCGAGACGGCGTGGCGGTGGCTGATGAACAGGTGTTGACCGTCACGGCGCTGGAGGACAGCGAGATCGTGCTGGTGGATCTGGCCTGATCGGCGAATCGCGGGCACAAAAAAGGGCGACCTCAGGGTCGCCCTTTTCCGTTATCTGGATTTATTGGGTGCTGATCGCACCGTCTACCAGGGTCTGTGCTTCAGCCACCAGTTGCTTGAGGTGGCCGTCGCCGATGAAGCTTTCAGCGTAGATCTTGTAGATGTCTTCAGTGCCCGACGGACGCGCAGCGAACCAGCCGTTTTCAGTCATCACTTTCAGACCGCCAATGGCCTGATCGTTGCCTGGAGCCTTGCTCAGAATGCTCTGGATCTTCTCGCCCGCCAGCTCGGTCGAGGTGACCTGCTCCGGCGACAGTTTGCTCAGCAGCGCTTTCTGTTCCGGATTAGCCTTGGCGTCGACACGCACCGAGAACGGCTCGCCCAGTTCATCGGTCAGCGCACGGTAGGCCTGGCTTGGGTCGCGTCCGGTACGGGCAGTCATTTCAGCGGCCAACAGGGCTGGAATCAGACCGTCCTTGTCAGTGCTCCAGACACCGCCGTCCTTGCGCAGGAACGAGGCGCCGGCGCTTTCTTCGCCGCCAAAACCCAGCGAGCCGTCGAATAGACCATCGGCAAACCATTTGAAGCCGACCGGTACTTCGTACAGGCGACGGCCCAGACGCTTGGCCACGCGATCGATCAGACCGCTGCTGACCACGGTTTTACCCACGGCAGCATCGGCGCGCCATTGCGGACGGTTCTGGAACAGGTAGTCGATCGACACCGCCAGGTAGTTATTCGGTGCCAGCAGGCCGCCGGACGGTGTGACGATACCGTGGCGGTCGTGATCCGGATCGCAGGCGAAGGCCACGTCAAAGCGTTCCTTCAGACCGATCAGGCCTTGCATGGCATGGCTGGACGATGGGTCCATGCGGATCTGCCCGTCCCAGTCGACGGTCATGAAGCGGAACGTCGAATCGACTTCCTTGTTCACCACATCCAGGTCCAGACGATAGTGCTCGGCAATCGCCGACCAGTAGCGCACCCCTGCTCCGCCCAACGGATCGACGCCCAGGCGCAGTTTGGCCCCGCGAATGGCATCGAAGTCGATGACGTTGATCAGGTCGGCGACGTAGGTGTTGACGTAGTCGTGACGGTGGGTGGTTTCGGCCTTGAGCGCTTGCTCGTAGCTGATGCGTTTGACGCCGGCCAGTTTGTTGGCCAGCAGTTCGTTGGCCTTGGCTTCGATCCACTTGGTGATATGGGTGTCGGCCGGGCCGCCGTTGGTTGGGTTGTATTTGTAGCCGCCGCTTTGAGGCGGGTTGTGCGACGGCGTAATGACGATGCCGTCGGCAAGGCCCGTGGTGCGACCACGGTTGTAGCAAAGAATGGCGTGGGAGACTGCCGGGGTGGGCGTGTATTCATCGCCTTCGGCGATCATTACGGTCACGCCGTTGGCCGCCAGCACTTCCAGGGCGCTGGCCCCGGCCGGGGTCGACAACGCATGGGTGTCGATACCGACGAACAGCGGCCCGGTGATGCCCTGGGCTTCGCGATACAGGCAGATCGCCTGGCTGATGGCCAGAACGTGCCACTCGTTGAAACTCAAATCAAAGGAACTGCCCCGGTGCCCGGAGGTGCCGAACGCCACGCGCTGGGTGGAAACCGAGGCGTCGGGTTGACCGGTGTAATACGCCGTAACCAGTCGCGGGATGTCGACCAACAGTTCTGCCGGTGCCGGTTTGCCCGCAAAAGGACTGAGTGTCATGCAAAACCTCTGAAATAGAGTGGTTCAGGAAATTACACCGGAGTTTACTGGCAGTTTGTCCGGAGTGCGATGGGGTCTATTGCGTACAAGCCGAGTGTTTGCGCGCATCTGTCCGCGGAGCCAGTCGCAACGCATCCCCAAGCAGTCCGACAAGTCTTAACAACTCGTGTTCCGTGCCACCAATCGCGCTCAAACGCATGTGCTGCGCGTGCAACCCTCTGAGGCTGAACAACTCCCCCGGAGCAATCAGCACGTGCTGCTTGAGCAACCGTTGAAACACGGCATCCATCACGACCGGGCGCGCAGAATGCAGCCAGATTGTTGCGCCGCCATCAGGTTCCACGATTTGCAGAAAGTCGCCCAGACGCTCACGTATCAAATCGATCCATTGCGTTCGGCGCTCTCTGAGCAAGTGCTTGAGCACTGGCAGATGCTGGTCGACCCGCCCGCTCGCATAGAGCCGGGCAATGGCTTTCTGGCGGATCGGTGACAGGCGGAACGAACGCAGCAGGAAGTGACGCTGCAGGTCCGCACGCCATTGCCGCGACAGGACAAAACCGTAAGGTGCTTCGACCCCGATGATTTTTTCGAACATGGAAAACACCAACAGACGGTCGGGATCCACCAACTCGCGCAGCGGCTCCCCTTCGGCGTCGTCCAGCAAGTCGCCGTGGCAATCATTTTCCAGCAACCAGGTGCCATGACTCAGCAGCAAATGCGCAATGGCTTCACGGCTGGCCGGCGGGATACGACTACCGTGGGGCATGTTCAATCTGGAGGACAGCAGGATCAATCGCACCCGCTCGCTTTCAAGCAGTCTCTGGAGTTTCTGCGGATCGAATGCCCCGTCCGGCTGTAGCGGCAACTCGATCACCTGAACCTCGGCGGACTGGAAAAGGCGCAGGATCATCCAGTCACACGGCGATTCGATCACCACGGTTGCGTGGCGCAGCTCAAGGACGGCGATCAGGATTTCCAGCACTCCTCGCAGATCGGCACCGATGTAGACGTCTTCAGCGTGCCAGCAATGAGCGGCCGATGACGTGTAGCGCGCCGCCAGCAGCGTGCGCAACTCAAGCTCGCCGCAAGGCTGGACCGGCGTTTGCAGGTGCCGGGGATACTGGCGCAACAGCTCTCGTTCAAGCATCAGCAACGGACGATCGAGGGGCTGGATCGACGCCGGCTCATCGGCGCTCAATACCTGCATGCCAGTGCATCTGGCGTTGACGTACACCGTTTCCAGCAAATCACCGCCGCGTCCGGGCGGCATGACCGACGATGCAGGCTGCGCGAAGTATCCGGATTTGGCGACGGAATAGACCCGGCCTTCTTTCTCCAGTAGCGCGTAAGCATATTGAATAGTCGATATCGAAACGTTCAACCGCTCGGCCAGCTGCCTTAACGATGGCAGTCGAATCGCCCCTTGGTTGCCCGGCTCGCTGATCAGTTGCGTCAGGTAGCGATAGACCGCCTGGTAGGCAAAATCAGATTCTCTCGGCTCACTCATGAGCGTACGTCCGCAGAGGTGTCCGTGTGATCGGGCGACAAAATCCCATTCAACCTTCCGCCGAGCGGTCGCCCAGAGTGACCTCGTGCTCGGGTAACTCCTGAGCTTGTGCGACGTGTTCGCCCATCCGGACAGCCCCCATTGCATATAACCGGCAGATCAGTCGCAGGGGCAAACCGCTGACATCAGTCATCCATTGCAAGACCTGCTCCGGCGCGTGCAAACCCTGCATGGCGCGGTGCAGGTCCGGCATGGCGACCAGCATGCCGGGGTGACAAGTGCGCAGGAATCGCTCGAGACCGGCACCGGAATTGTTGAAGGGAGCGAACAACAGACAAACCAGTTGCGACTCATTGATACTGAAATTCTTTTGCAGGGACGACGCTGCCAGCGACCGATGCTCGGCGAGATTTTTGTCGAACGTGGCAACGACGCGTTCGCAAATCTGCTCGGGCGTGTTCCTGCGGCGCATCGTGGCCAGGCATTGCTGCAGATAGTCCGATACGCCGGCCTCGTAGGTACTCCCTTCGATGTAACTGGCTTGCAGTCCCTTCAAATAGCCGCCGATCAAGGGATCAGCGCACTCGCCGGGGCGGGCTTCAAGCATCATCTCGTCAGCCTGAAACCCCAGAAAATCGCTGAGCAAGGGCCAGCGCTCCTCCATTTTGCCGACGACCATATCGTCGATCCCGATATAGCTGGTGCGACGACAGGCTTCGAACTCGCCGAGCGGACGCCACGGCACCCGATCGTCTTGCGAGTAGAGTTCGCGATAACAATCGCCGCCGATGTTGTCGAGCAGACTGAACAGTTCATCGAACCCGCCGCCCTTTCGCGACAGATCGCCCATGCCGACCTTGCGCACTGCGCGGTCCAGCCCATCGAGAAACTGCTCCTGACGGTGTGCGCTGTCGCTACTGATCAATGCATCGACACCGTTGTTCCATCGGGCGACCTGACCGTAGAACTCGGCGGTGGTCAAGTACTCGTCATCCCACAACGTCAGCTCCTCATTCCATCCACGACGATGCCCGACCATCAACAGGTCGATTCTGCCGGCTTCACGACCTTCATCGCAAACAGGTGTCAGATGGTTGAAAGGCAGAATCTCGCGATGATCGACCATCAACAGTTCGACCCTCGGATCGTCATGCAGAAACAGGGCGCTGAAACTGCGATGCAGATTGTGCAATGCCGAAGCCGGTAAGCCATTGCTCCGCAAGGTTGCGACCCGTAACTGGAACGTGGCCGGTGCACGCCCGGCAATGCTCAGCTGGGCAGCACGCAACAGGGCCAGGCTGTAGCTGCAATCTCGTGTGCCGGACTGAATCGTCATCACCTTGAATTCACCGATGCGATCCATACCTCCGGCAGCGACCGCCAGCCGCTGGATCAACAACTGCAATGCCGTGCGCTCGGCACGGGAAAAGAAACTCAGCAGTCGTTGCAATACTTGCTGGTAGACATAATTCATTGCCTGATCATGGATCGTGCTCATCAGTACTTCACCCGGTATCAAAGGTTTTATATCGCACGGACGCAAATGGCGGACGCACAATCATTCTTCATTAATTAATAGACGCTGAAATGCTAACACTTAAGCTTTTGTAGTTATTTGAAACAGTTGAGCGCGCGGCATTTTGGAATCACAAAGGGCGTGACCGAAAGCCCCGTCGTTGCTGGGCTCCTTGCAAGGTCGAGCTTTCCTAGGAAACTTCTTACAAGCCCCTGCACATGATGAGCACAAGAAAAAAAGAAGGGATTACATGACGCGCCTACAAACTTTAAACAAAAGTTTGAGATGCGCTGATAAACAGCAGATTGATACTGCACAGAACAAATAGAATGCACAGACATAGCTCATTCCTTGAGATGAAAGTAGTCATTCAATTATCAGGGTCTGGAGGGCAATTAGAAGATACAGATCGAGAGCAAAAACCAGTTCAGTTGCTGAACGTCCCCAGGCGTATGGCCCAGGGGCTTCTCGATATCTGAAGGATTAAACGCACAAGAGTCCGTGCGACCACGGACTCTGATTGGAAGGGTCAGGCAGTTTCGATTTGCAGGGCAACCCGCTCGCGGCATGGGCATTCGTCCATGTAGCGGTGAGCTTCGACAAACTCGTTGAACGGAAACACACGAGTCTTGAGCGGCACCAGCACACGGTCGGCAGTGAGCTGGTTGATATCACGCAAGGCACGCTGCAAGGCGACGTGATCCTGAATGATGCCGAGCTCCGGTTTGCCGGTGAAGTTGCCGATGCAATGCACGAAGAACTGAATGTTCTTCTGGAATGCTGCGCAGGCCGGGAACGGCGTCTGGTTGCCGCCCTGCAGGCCGTACAGCACCAGACTGCCACGGGGTGCCAGCACATCGCCGAGCAGCGACATCTGAGGCCCGCCGAGACCGTCGAACACCACGTCGACGCCGCGGTTGTCGGTGATCTTGTTGATCCGCATCAACAAGTCTTCTTCTTCAGTGACGATCACTTTCTCGGCACCGAGCGACAGCAGATACTCACGTTCCTCCGCCGTTTTGGTGGCAGCAATCACCCGCACACCCAGCGCCTTGCCCAACTGGACGAAGGACGGACCGGCACAGTGGCTGGCGTCGGTCACCAGGGCGAACTGCCCGGGTTTGACCCGTGCCAGATCAACGTAACCGAAATAGGCGATCAACAGCGGCGTGTAATGCACGCTGGCTTCAATCGGGCTGAGCACGTCCGGATAACGGGTCAGCGCGGTGCGCGGCAGAACGATCAGTTCGCCGTAGACCGGGTAATCGTTGGGGCTCTCGGCCGGGAAGCTGGCCACTTTGTCACCCACGGCGAGATCTTCGACGCCGTCGCCGATCGCCGTGACCACGCCGGCCATTTCATGACCGAGGCCGGAAGGCAGACGCGCCTGGGACGACGCCAGATTCTGGCGCCAGAGCGTGTCATACCAGCTGATGCCGATCGCCTCGACACGCACCTGCACTTCGCCAGGACCTGGCTGAGCAGCCGCATGCTCTTCGCATTTGAGCACCTCGGCTGGACCAAACTTGTGAAAACGGATCGTGCGGGACATCGCAAACCTCGTCAAAGTAACCTCTAATGCCATGAACTCTATCTGGGCTTTCCAGCCAAGACTATCAGTGGCTATTAATAGTCGACATGCCTGTCATTGATTCCGCAGCATGGTCAGCATTGAAAAAATCCATGAAAAAACTGCTGCCGCCTTCTCAGTAAAGCTGAATTACCCGGTGCAGACTACCAGCCTTTCCCCGTAAGATTCATGCCGGCCATTGTTCTCATATGGTCGCTCTCGTCAAGCTTGATGACTCTGCCAGGACTCCAGATGAATCGTAATGACCTGCGTCGTGTCGACCTCAACCTGTTGATCGTGTTCGAAACGCTGATGCATGAGCGCAGCGTGACCCGTGCGGCGGAAAAGCTGTTTCTCGGCCAGCCGGCGATCAGCGCGGCGCTTTCGCGCCTGCGTGGCCTGTTCGACGATCCTTTGTTTGTGCGCACCGGGCGCAGCATGGAGCCTTCCGCCCGCGCGGTGGAAATCTTCGCCCTGCTCTCCCCGGCCCTGGACTCGATTTCGACAGCCGTCAGCCGCGCAGCGGAATTCGACCCCGCCACCAGCACTTCAGTATTTCGCATCGGCCTGTCGGACGACGTCGAATTCGCGTTGCTGCCAATGTTGCTCAAGCGCCTGCGCGCCGAGGCACCCGGGATCGTGCTGGTAGTACGCCGCGTCAACTACATCCTGATGCCCGGCCTGCTCGCCTCCGGCGAAATCTCCATCGGCGTCAGCTACACCACCGACCTGCCGGCCAACGCCAAACGCAAGGTCCTGCGCCGCAGCGCACCCAAATTGCTGCGCGCCGATACTGTGCCGGGACCGTTGAGTCTCGACGATTACTGCGCCCGACCGCATGCGCTGGTGTCGTTCGCCGGCGACCTCAGTGGTTTCGTCGATGAAGAGCTGGAAAAACTCGAACGTAAACGGCATGTGGTACTGGCGGTGCCGCAGTTCAACGGACTGGGTACGCTGCTGGCGGGCACCGACATCGTCGCGACCGTGCCTGATTACACGGCGGAAGCGCTGACGGCGGCTGGTGGTCTTCGCGCGGAAGATCCACCGTTGCCGACACGCACTTTCGAGCTGCACATGGCGTGGCGTGGGTCGCAGGACAACGATCCGGGTGAGCGGTGGTTGCGGTCGCGGATTCAGATGTTTTTTGGGGATCCTGACAGTCTCTAGGCTTCTATTGGAATATCTCCTGATTACGGACGGACTTGAAGCGTTTTGGCAAACCGCATCAAAGGTGCAACGCAGGCTTGGCCTGGCGAACGCCATCTACAGAAGGGACGCGGACCCGCAGGGCAATCAGCAGCGCGGCCAGCAGCATCAGCACGGCCGCCGCTACGAATACGGCGGCACTTCCTCCAAGGTTGAACATCGCACCGCCAGCGGCCGCGCCCGTTGCTATGGCGGACTGCACAGAGGCCACCACCATGCCCCCGGCGCTTTCCGCCTGATCAGGTACCGCGTTGGCGACCCAGTTCGACCACGCCACCGGCACACCACCAAAGGCCAGGCCCCAGATCGCCAGCAGTACCGCCTGCCCCGGCACCGACGCTGGCAACAGCACCAACGCCAGTGCTGTGACGCCGACCAGCGCGGGCATCAACACCAGAGTGGCCAGCGGGTGGCGCTCCAGCAGCCTGCCGGCCAACAGCGTGCCGACGAAGTTCGCCGCACCGAACCCCAGCAGCATCAGTGACAACCCTTGCGTGCCGATGCCGGTAGTCCCTTCAAGGAATGGCCGAACATAGGTGAACATCGCGAAGTGCCCGCTGTGCACCAGTACACAGCCGAACATGCCGATGGCGATGCCCGGACGCTGCAACACCTCGAAAACGGTGCGCAGTCTTGCCGGCCGGCGCGGCGCGAGGCGCGGCAGAGTGAGCGACTGGAAAGCCAGGGTCACCAGGCCTACCGCCGCCGCTGCAAAGAACGCGCTGCGCCAGCCATATAACCCGCCCAGATAACTGCCCAGCGGCACTGCCACCACCGTCCCAATGGCTATGCCGCTGAAAATGATCGACAACGCCCGAGGCAACAAGGCACTCGGCACCAAACGCATCGCTACCGCTGCCGCCATGCTCCAGAACCCGCCAAGGGCAATACCCAGCAAGATGCGCATCAACAACAGCACCGCGAAGCTGGAGGAAACGGCCACCAACAGATTCGAGGCGACCATCAACGTGGAAAAACCCAGCAAAACCCAACGTCGGTCGATGCCGCGGGTCAGACCTGGCACCAACAAGCCCGCGAACAGCGCCACCACGGCTGTCACCGTTACCGCCTGGCCAGCCAGCGCTTCGGACACTCCAAGGTCAGTAGCCATCAGCGTCAACAAACTCGCCGGAAGGTACTCAGCGGTGAGTAACCCGAACACACCCATTGCCAACGAGAAGACGGCCATCCACGCGGGCGTCGCAGGTTCCAAGTCCGCGCCGACGCCTGAATGGCGGTCGGATACGGCGTTACATACACAGTCAGTCATTGCACAGATCTCCCAATGTTCATTGCGAGCCGAGTCTAGGCGCTGAAAACTGGATGATCTATGATCCAAGGTCTCGACTTTTTGACCAAAACACCTGAATGATGCCGGTAGATCAGTTTGCTCTTTCCTCGGACCTCATCAACGAGCTGTTGCGCGGCATGCGCCTGCGTGGCGTTGAATACCGGCGTATCCAGGCGGGTCCCACGTTCGGATTGGGCTTCGCGCAAAAGCCTGGGCACGCCTGGTTCCACTTCATGGCCGTGGGCAATGCGGAACTGCGAATGGAGGACGGCAACTCCTACGCGCTGTCTGCCGGCAACGCCGTGTTCATCTCCCATGGTGCGGCCCATCAACTGTTTTCCCATCCGGACGCGCCTGTTCAAGACATCGACGGTCTAGACGGCGAAACCTTGGGTGACACCATCAGTGCGGTGGATACCGGAACCGATGCCAGCCCCACACCGAGCACTCTCTTGTTCAGTGGTTGCATGGAGTTTGAACTGGGCAGTATCCATGGGCTCGGTCGGCTGATGCCGGGCCTGATGCTGATTGATGCCGGCGGCCAGCGTTACCCCGGGCTGGTACCGATCCTGACTGCCATGGAACGGGAGGTCAGCGCCGCCCGCGTGGGCTTTGCCGGCATCCTCGCGCGGTTGGCCGACGTGGTGGCCGCCATGGTCGTTCGCGGCTGGGTGGAATGCGCCTGCGGCAATGCTTCTGGTCTGATCGCCGCCTTGCGCGATCCACGCTTGGCCGGTGCACTGCTTGCGCTCCATCAACAACCGGGCCGCGACTGGACCGTTGCGCAGTTGGCAGAGCACTGCAATACCTCACGTTCGGTATTCGCGGAGCGCTTCCAGGTCACGATTGGCATGACTCCACTGCGCTACGTGACCGAACTGCGAATGCGGCTTGCAAGCCAGTGGCTGACGCTCGAAAGGCTGCCGATTGAAGAGGTGGCGCAGCGTTTGGGTTATACCTCCCAGGCTGCGTTCAGTCGTGCATTCAAGCGTATTACGGGCAGGACACCGGGCTTGAGTCGCAAGGCGAGGCAGCCCGCGATTACTTGAAGTCGAGCGCAAGGAATCGATGATCCTTGCCCCTGTCTCACTTACCGCCCGTTACGTCGAGGAATGTACCGGTCACAAATGATGCCTCTGCGCTGGCCAGCCACAAAATGGCCCGCGCCACTTCCTCTGGCTGCCCGCCCCGGCCCATCGGGATTGAGTCCTTGACCCGATCGACCCGCCCCGGTTCGCCGCCGCTGGCGTGCATATCGGTATAGATATGTCCGGGTCGAATACAGTTGACGCGTATTCCTTCCCGGGCGACCTCTTTGGCGAATCCGATGGTGAACGTTTCCAGCGCACCCTTTGATGCTGCGTAGTCGACATATTCATTCGGACTGCCCAGACGGGCCGAGGCCGACGACACATTGATCACCACGCCGCCCGCACCGCCGTGCCGCAGAGACATGCGCTTAACGGCCTGTTGGGCGCACAGAATCGGCCCGAGCGCATTGACCGCAAAGATGCGTTGCATGCGTTCGAAGCCGAGGTTCTCCAGACGTGACTGTTGCGCCAGCACCCCAGCGTTATTGACCAGGACATCGATTCGCCCGAACGTGTGGTCGATCTCGGTAAAAAGACTCGCGACCTGCTCGGGATCGGCACTGTCGGCGCGCATCGCCAACGCCTTGCGCCCCATCGCTTCGATATCCGTCGCCACCGCCAGCGCGGCGGACTCATTGGCAACGTAACTGATCGCGACATCGTAGCCTTGGGCAGCAGCGAGTCGGGCGGTGGCGGCGCCTACTCCACGACTGCCACCCGTGATCAGAATCAGCGGAGCCTGCGAGACGTTGACCATGAAAACTACTCCTGAGCAAATAAAGCCGAATCAGCCGATGATGATCGCGCCGCTGGCGATCACCACACAGACCAGCACCCGGCGGACGGTAAGTGTTTCGCCGAGGAACAGGTAGCCAAGCAGCGCCGCAAACAGCACGCTGGTTTCGCGCAAGGCTGACACCGCGCCCAGCGGGGCTTCGTTCATCGCGTAGATAACGATTGCATAGGCAAGCAGAGAGACCAGCCCGCCCATTGCCGCAGCGAACATTCCGGGCCGGATCGAAAACAGGCTGCGGGCATCGCGCAAACCGATGTAGACCACCGGCATCAGCACGCCCCACAAGGCGCTCATCCACACCGTGTAGGCCAGCGGTGCACCGGAAAGCCGCGCGCCAATGCCATCGACCACGCTATAAGCCGCGATAAAGCAGCCGGTTCCCAATGCGTAAGGCAGGCTGGGCACCGACAGCCTGCGTTCCCGAAAAGCCAGCGAAATGATTCCGCCTGACACCAGCGCAATGCCGAGCAATTCGCCGGGGGTGATGGTTTCGCCGGCAAACAGCGCGGCGCCCAGCGTAATCAACGCGGGTGATGAACCGCGCGAGATCGGATAAATCTGCCCAAGATCGCCGACCCGGTAACTGCGCACCAGAAACAGGTTGTAGCCAACGTGCAGCAATGCCGACAGCAGTGCATATCCCCAGCTACGAGGTGCAGGCGCCACCATGAACATCGCGGCGACTGCACAGACTATGGCGATGGCAACGCACATCACCGTCATCGACCAGAGCCGATCGGCACCGCCGCGCAGCAGCGCGTTCCAGCTGGCGTGCAGCAGCGCGGCGAACAGGACAAGGAGGACGAGATGAGTAGGCATTGGCCATTTTAGGCAGCCCGAACGGCCGGATTACAGAGAAGACTCCTCATTGCTCCATGAGCGATTCTTCATGCCTCAAACCTGCCCGCCTTGCACTTTGAGCGCCTCACCGAGCAACCACTCGCGAAAACTCTCAATGTGCGGCTGCGTCTCAACGCCCTTGGGGCAAACGAAGTAATAGGCGAGCGGTGACTGAAACGGCACATCGAACAGCCGCACCAGACGGCCATCGTCGATTTCCTTCTCGACATGCCCGCTGCGCACCAGAGCAATGCCATGGCCGAGCAAAGCCGCCTCGACCGTCATATTGGTATCGCCAAACCTGACGCTTTCCCGCAGCGGCAAAAACGCCAGCCCGACGGACTGGAACCACGCTTCCCATTTCGGCGCCAGTTCGGCACCGTTGCGAGCCAGCAGCGGCAACTGCAACAAATCGGCGGGACTGCCGGGCATTCCGACGCGTTGCAGCAGTTCGGGACTGGCCACCGGGAAAACCTGCTCACCGAACAAAAACTGTGAATACAGACCGGGATAGTCGCCCTTGCCCAAGCGAATCGCGACATCGGCTTCGCTGCTGGCGAAGTGGATGATCTTGTCCGTGGTGTCCAATGACACCAACAGTTCCGGGTGCTGGCGGGCCAGGCTCGGCAAGCGTGGCAGCAACCATTTCAACGCAAAGGAATAGGTCGTGCTGACGCTGAGCCGCACCCTGCCCTTTTGCTCGCGCAGATCGGCCAGCGTCGCCTCAAGGCTCATAAAGAACTCGCGCACAATCGGCGCCAGGGTAGCGCCCGCAGGCGTAAGGCGTAACGACTTGCCCCGTTCAAACAGCTGCAGGCCCCAAAGTTCTTCCAGATGCCGCAGCTGATGGCTGACCGCGCTCTGGGTCACATGCAATTCCTGCGCGGCGGCGGTGAAAGTCGGGTGCCGGGTGGATACTTCGAAAGCCCGCAAGGTTGCGGTCGGGGGCAGATCTCTCATAAACAAAGGGTCCGGGATTGGCAAAACATCGAGGCATGAGTATCAGGTCATGTTAGAGCGAAATGTTGTGGGTTGCCTGTTCCAGGTAACAAGACTCTTGATGTTGGCGTATTGCTCCAGCAGCCAGGCGAGGTCTTTGTAAACAAGCGCCATATGCTCCGCAAGGATGTCGAGGCTCGGTAACTTCAGCGGAATATTTAATCGCCGCATAATCCTCACCGCGCAATTTCGCCTGCGACAGTTGCCGATCACGCAACACAGAATTGTCATCGAATCGATTGATAGCCTCCTAACGAAAGGTGCATGCTAGAGGGCTTTCCTCGGGCTTATATCATTCCGAATGATAGTTACCTTCGTGTCATTCGATTCGTTTGCCATCTACCCGCCGAGCATCATCCGCCCATCTTCAATACATTGGCGGATGCATCCATGGAACAATCACTCAAACATTTGCGCTTCCCGTTGGCTCTGTTGGCCGTGCTGGTGATGAGCGCGTGCGGCAAGACTCCGGAAACCGCCGCCACCATGCCCGCTGCCAAGGTCAGCGTGGCCAAGGTGCTGGAACAACCGGTCAACGAGTGGGACGAATTCACCGGGCGTCTCGAGGCGCCGGAAACCGTTGAAATCCGTCCGCGGGTCTCCGGCCAGATCGACGAAGTCGCCTTCACCGAAGGTGCACTGGTCAAGAAAGGCGACCTGCTGTTCCAGATCGACCCGCGTCCGTTCCAGGCTGAGGTCCGCCGCCTCGAAGCTCTGGTTGCCCAGGCCCGCGCCAACGCCACCCGCAGTGAAAACGAAGCCGGCCGAGGCGAACGCCTGCGTGCCAGCAACGCCATCTCCGCTGAACTGGCCGACTCGCGCACCAGCGCTGCACAGGAAGCACGCGCCGCTGTCGGCGCCCTGCAAGCGCAACTGGATCTGGCCAAACTCAACCTGAGCTTCACCCGCGTCACCGCGCCCATTAGTGGCCGCGTCAGCCGTGCCGAGATCACCGCGGGCAACCTGGTGACTGCGGACACCACCCCGCTGACCAGCGTGGTGTCCACCGACAAGGTTTACGCGTACTTCGACGCCGATGAGCGTGTGTTCCTCAAATACACTCAACTCGCCCGTCAAGGTCAGCGCGGCGCGACCACCCCGGTGTACATGGGCCTGTCCAATGAAGACGGCAACCCGCACCTGGGCCAGATGAACTTTATCGACAACCAGGTCAACCCGAAGACCGGCACCATCCGTGGTCGCGCGGTGTTCGACAACAGCGACGGCAGCTACACCCCGGGTCTGTACGCACGCCTGAAACTGGTCGGCAGCGGCACCTACAACGCCATGCTGATCAACGACGAAGCAGTCGGTACCGACCTCGGCAAGAAGTTCGTGCTGGTGATGGATGGCGACAACAAGACCGCCTACCGCGCCGTCGAACTCGGTCCGAAGATCGAAGGCCTGCGTATCGTGCGCAGCGGCCTGAACAAGGACGACACGATCGTCGTCAAGGGTCTGCAACGGGTTCGTCCTGGCTCCCCGGTTTCGCCTGAAGTGATCCCGATGGCCAGCGAGCAAACCATTGCCGCTCTCGCTCAACAACGACAAGCGCTGGAAGCCAGCAACCTGCCCAAAGTCGCACCTGCCAAAGGCGCGCCGGGTTCGGTTGTGAAACTGGCTGCTGCGACCCCACGCGGTTAAGGGACGACAACTCCGATGAATTTTTCCCAATTCTTCATTTCACGGCCGATCTTCGCAGCGGTGCTGTCGCTGCTGATCCTGATCGCCGGTGCGATTTCGCTGTTCCAGTTGCCGATCAGCGAATACCCGGAAGTCGTGCCACCGACCGTGGTGGTGCGTGCCAACTTCCCGGGCGCCAACCCAAAAGTCATCGGTGAAACCGTGGCGGCTCCGCTGGAGCAAGCCATCACCGGCGTCGAGAACATGCTGTACATGTCCTCGCAGTCCACCGCTGACGGCAAGATCACCCTGACCATTACCTTCGCTCTGGGCACTGACCTGGACAACGCGCAGGTGCAGGTGCAGAACCGCGTGACCCGGACCGAGCCGAAACTTCCAGAAGAAGTGACGCGCATCGGTATCACCGTCGACAAGGCTTCGCCCGACCTGACCATGGTTGTGCACTTGACCTCGCCGGACAAACGCTACGACATGCTGTACCTGTCCAACTACGCGATCCTCAACATCAAGGATGAGCTCGCTCGCCTCGGTGGTGTCGGTGACGTGCAGCTGTTCGGTATGGGCGACTACTCGCTACGTGTATGGCTCGATCCGAACAAGACCGCTTCGCGTAATCTGACCGCGACCGATGTGGTGACCGCGATTCGCGAACAGAACCGTCAGGTTGCCGCCGGTCAACTGGGTGCTCCTCCTGCCCCGACTGCGCAAAGCTTCCAGCTGTCGATCAACACTCAAGGCCGCCTGGTCACCGAGGAAGAGTTCGAGAACATCGTCATTCGTGCAGGCGAGGATGGTGAAATCACTCGCCTGAAGGACATCGCTCGCGTTGAACTCGGTTCCAGCCAGTACGCCCTGCGTTCGTTGCTGAACAACCAGCCGGCCGTAGCGATCCCGATCTTCCAGCGTCCGGGCTCCAACGCCATCGAAATCTCGAACGAAGTTCGCGGCAAGATGGAAGAACTGAAGAAAAGCTTCCCGCAAGGCATGGACTACAGCATCGTCTATGACCCGACGATCTTCGTGCGCGGCTCCATCGAGGCGGTGGTTCACACCCTCTTCGAAGCACTGATTCTCGTGGTTCTGGTGGTAATCCTGTTTCTGCAGACCTGGCGCGCCTCGATCATTCCGTTGGTGGCGGTGCCGGTATCGTTGATCGGTACGTTTGCGGTGATGCACCTGTTCGGCTTCTCGCTCAACGCCCTGTCGCTGTTCGGCCTGGTACTGGCGATCGGTATCGTGGTGGACGACGCCATCGTGGTGGTGGAGAACGTCGAGCGGAACATTGAACTGGGGCTCAACCCCTTCGATGCGACCAAAAAGGCCATGGGCGAAGTGACCGGCCCGATCATTGCCACGGCGCTGGTGCTGTGTGCGGTGTTCGTACCGGCGGCATTCATCTCGGGCCTCACCGGTCAGTTCTACAAGCAGTTCGCTCTGACCATCGCCATTTCGACCGTGATCTCGGCTTTCAACTCGCTGACCCTGTCGCCAGCGCTGGCCGCTGTGTTGCTTAAAGGTCACGACGCACCGAAAGACCGCTTCTCGCGAGTGCTGGACAAGATCTTCGGTGGCTGGCTGTTCCGTCCGTTCAACCGTTTCTTCGACCGCGCCAGCCATGGCTACGTCGGCACCGTGCGCCGGGTCATCCGTGGCAGCGGCATCGCCCTCTTCCTGTACGCAGGCCTGATGGTGCTGACCTTCTTCGGTTTCTCCAGCACGCCGACCGGTTTCGTACCCGGCCAGGACAAGCAATACCTGGTGGCCTTCGCGCAACTGCCGGACGCCGCGAGCCTCGACCGCACCGAAGATGTGATCAAGCGCATGTCCGACCTGGCACTGAAACAGCCGGGCGTGGAAAGCGCCGTAGCGTTCCCGGGCCTGTCGATCAACGGCTTCACCAACAGCCCGAACGCCGGCATCGTGTTCGTGACCCTGAAACCGTTCGACGAGCGTAAAGACCCGAGCATGTCTGCCGGTGCGATTGCCGGTGCCTTGAACGGCCAGTACGCCGGGATTCAGGAAGCCTACATGGCGATCTTCCCGCCACCACCGGTACAAGGTCTGGGCACCATTGGTGGTTTCCGCCTGCAAATCGAAGACCGGGGCAACCTGGGCTACGAAGAGCTGTACAAGGAGACCATGAACATTATTGCCAAGAGCCATAACGTTCCGGAACTGGCCAACCTGTTCACCAGCTACACCGTGAACGTGCCGCAGGTCGATGCCGCCATCGACCGGGAAAAAGCCAAGACCCACGGCGTGGCCGTCAGCGACATCTTCGACACCCTGCAGATCTACCTGGGTTCGCTGTATGCCAACGACTTCAACCGCTTCGGTCGTACCTATCAGGTCAACGTTCAGGCCGAGCAGCAGTTCCGCCTCGAATCCGACCAGATCGGCCAGCTGAAAGTACGCAACAACAAAGGCGAAATGATCCCGCTGGCGACCTTCATCAAGGTCAGCGACACCTCGGGCCCGGATCGCGTGATGCACTACAACGGCTTCATCACCGCTGAAATCAACGGTGCGGCAGCTCCGGGCTACAGCTCCGGCCAGGCCGAAAAAGCCATCGAGAAACTGCTCAAGGATGAACTTCCGAACGGCATGACCTACGAGTGGACCGACCTGACCTACCAGCAGATTCTGTCCGGCAACACTGCGCTGTTCGTGTTCCCGCTCTGCGTATTGCTGGCGTTCCTGGTACTCGCGGCTCAATACGAAAGCTGGAGCCTGCCACTGGCGGTAATCCTGATCGTACCGATGACCCTGCTGTCGGCCATCACCGGTGTGATCATTTCTGGTGGCGACAACAACATCTTCACCCAGATCGGCTTGATCGTACTGGTTGGTCTGGCGTGTAAGAACGCGATTCTGATCGTCGAGTTCGCCAAGGATAAGCAGGAAGAAGGCCTCGATCCGCTGGCCGCTGTACTGGAAGCCTGCCGTCTGCGTCTGCGGCCGATCCTGATGACCTCGTTCGCATTCATCATGGGTGTGGTGCCACTGGTGTTCTCCAGCGGTGCCGGTGCCGAGATGCGTCATGCCATGGGTGTGGCGGTGTTCTCCGGGATGCTCGGTGTGACCTTCTTCGGTCTGCTGCTGACCCCCGTGTTCTACGTGCTGATCCGCAACTTCGTGGAGCGCAGCGAAGCGCGCAAAGCGGCGAAGGCGAACAATCTTCAAAAGCCACTGGAGGCGCACCCATGAGTCTGAAAGTCTTCCTGCCGAGCCTGCTGGTGCTGGCCCTGAGTGCCTGCGCCGTCGGCCCTGACTACAAGACCCCGACGACGGAGGCGGCGAACATCACGTCCGCCACCGATGGCGCCGCCGGCCAGAAGAACTTCGACCGTTCGAAATTCGAAGGCATCTGGTGGCAGCAGTTCGACGATCCGACTCTCAACCAGTTGGTGACCCAATCGCTGCAAGGCAACCGTGAACTGCGCGTGGCATTCGCCCGCTGGAAAGCCGCCCGGGCAATCCGCGACGACGTCAGCAACGACGCAATGCCGACCATCACCAGCCGCGCCAGCAGCGACCTGGCCAAAGGTCAGATTCCGGGCCAGACCACCAAACGGGTCAACAGCGAACGCTACGACCTGGGTCTGGACATGGCGTGGGAGCTGGACCTGTTTGGACGCATCCAGCGCAATCTGGAAGCCAGCGACGCCGACCAGCAAGCGGCCGAAGCCGATCTGTACCAACTGCAAGTCACCATGATTGCCGAACTGGTGGACGCTTACGGTCAACTGCGCGGTGCCCAGCTTCGGGAAAAGATCGCCCTGGCCAACCTGAACAACCAGCAGGAGTCGCGCAAGATCACCATCAGCCTGCGTGACGCCGGCGTTGGCGATCAGCTCGATGTTGAACGGGCCGATGCCCGTCTGGCGTCGGTCGAAGCCAGCGTGCCGCAGTTGCAGGCGGAACAGGCCCGGCAGAAAAACCGCATCGCCACCCTGCTGGGTGAACGTCCGGACAAGCTGACCGTCGACCTGAGCCCGAAAGACCTGCCGGCGATTGCCAAGGCCTTGCCGATCGGTGATCCGGGCGAACTGCTGCAGCGTCGTCCGGACATCCTCAGCGCCGAACGCAAACTGGCTTCGGCCACGGCGCGTATCGGTGTGGCCAAGGCCGATCTGTTCCCTCGGGTCAGCCTTAGCGGTTTCCTCGGCTGGACGGCCGGGCGTGGTTCGCAGATCGGTTCCTCGGCGGCCAACGCCTGGGCACTGGGCCCAAGCATCACCTGGGCAGCGTTCGACCTCGGTAGCGTGCGGGCCCGTCTGCGCGGCGCCGATGCCGATGCCGAAGGCGCACTGGCGACCTACGAGCAGCAAGTATTGCTCGCGCTGGAAGAGTCGGAAAACGCCTTCAGCGATTACGGCAAACGTCAGCAACGGCTGATCTCGCTGATCCGCCAGAGCGAATCAAGCCGCAAGGCTGCCGATCTGGCTGAAATCCGCTATCGCGAAGGCACCACCGACTTCCTGGTGTTGCTCGACGCCCAGCGTGAACGTTTGAACGCCGAGGACAGTCAGGCCCAGGCCGAAGTGGATCTGTATCGCGGCATAGTCGCGATCTACAAGGCCCTCGGTGGCGGTTGGCAGCCAGAGGCGGTCGCCAGCAAGTAACAGGTTTTTAAAGAGCTCCTTTGGTTGGCCGCAACCAACCAAATTTTTTGCCCCGCGTATCATTCGGTCGCGGGGCTTTTTTGTACCTGTCTTTCTCGGTTTTCCAGCACGGTGACCGTGGCGGTAGTGCCGGCTCTCAGTCGGTCCTTGCCCGCGTAATCGGGATCGATGCCGATCCGCACCGGTACCCGCTGCGCCAGTTTCACCCAGGTGTAGCTGGGGTTGATGTTGGCCAGCAATCGACTGCCCGGCGCATTTTCCCGGTCAGCAATGGCGAAGGCGATGCTTTGCACGGTGCCGCCGAACTTTTCCCCGCTCATCAATTCGATCCGCACCCGATCACCCTCCTCGATCCTTGGCAGTTTGGTTTCCTCGAAATAGCCGCTGACATAAAAGGAGCCGCTGTCCACCAGTGCCAGCAGGGCGCTACCGGCCACCGCGTAATCCCCCTGACGGGTCAGCAGATTAGTGACATAACCGCTGACCGGCGCTTCGACACGGGTACGTTGCAGATCCAGTTCGGCCTGGGTCAATGCAGCTATCGCCAGTTGCACGTTGGCTTCAGCCAGACCGAGATTGGCCTGATTGCGCAACAGATCGGCCTGGGCCACGGCCACGTCGGTACTGGACTTCTCCCACTCCTCCCCGGAAATCGCGAACCCTTGCTTGAGCGTGCGTCGCCGGCGTTCTTCGCTCTGGCGCTGTTTGAGCAACGCTTCGCTGGCGACAATCGCCGCTTGCGACTGCCCGAGCGTGGCCTTTGAGACCTCCACCGAGCGTTTCGCATGCTCGACCGCGAGGCTGTAACGAGCCGGGTCGATCTCCAGCAACAACTGGCCCTTGTCGACATGCTGATTGTCCTGCACCGCCAGTGTGACGATGCGGCCCGAAACATCCGCCGACAGCGTCACCACATCCGCCCTCACCCGCGCATCCCGCGTCCACGGAGCTCGGGTGTAATGTTCCCAGGCAAACCAGCCAAGCACGATTGCCAGCAGCACCACTGCCAAGGTCGTCAATCGAGTGAGCAACGTCTTCAAGGTTTCAGGCTCCCATCAGCAAAATCAGTGTGGCGCACACGCAGGCGTACAAGGCGCCCTCGAACAGCGCCTCATGCCAGACAAAACGCAGGACGCCAAGCCGGCGCAAACCCCAGTCGAGCAGCAGAAAAACCGGTATGGCCAGCAACAAGGCCTGGGCGATAGGAGGCAAGTAAACGCCGCCGATCTCGAAATCAATGGGCAAGGACGGACTCTCCTTCAGAACGGTCGGGCTGCAAATGTTCGCCATGCCGCTCCAGAAACGACACCACGATCAACAGGGCCACTCGCATGCGAAACACCGACCATAGGTGTTCATGGGTGGCGACATGCAAGGCATCCAGCTCATCGCCGAGCGAATGCAGCGTAGTCAGCAACGGTGTCAGGCGCACATCCGGTCGGCCGGCGACGAAACGACCGGTCTGACGCAGCGCCGTCGACAGCTGCCGACCGAAAGCGTCCGTGAGCAAGGCGTTGTTCTGTGCCTGTTGCCTCAGTTGGTGCATGGCCACGCCCAGCGCCACGCAGGCGAGACTGATTTCATACAGGCGCTGCATGTCCCGATCGTTGGCGGCGGGTAACACGCCCAGCATTGAAGTCAGGCGATCGACCATTCGACTTTCGAAGGCGAATTGCTCTTCGTCGGTAGCCGGGCTTTTTGTCAGTTGATAGACCTGCTCCCGCGCCTCGTTATAAAAGCGCCTGATTCGAAAGGCCGGGCGAAAAGGGAAGATCCAGGCGTAGACAATCAAAGCCAGCATCGCCGCACTGACATAGGCCCCGGCGAATTCGAACCATTGAATGGCGGTGTTCTGCCCGGTGCCGACGTTCTGCGGACCGAGCATCAGGAAACTCGACAGCCCCAGCCCCATTCCGATACCGGCGGTGGCCGGGCTGGACAGTCCGACCGCGATCACATACAGCAAAGGCGCGAGCAACAAGGCCAACATTTCGAAATCACTGATCGCCGGGACCAGCATGAACTGATAAAACGCCGAAACCACCAGGGCCAGTCCCAACCCTCGCGCGTAACTCTGCGCAGCAACCAACGGGCGCGGAAACGTCGCCATCAGCGAACACAGAATCCCCACCAGAATCATCCCGCCCCGCGCGCCGTCCCAGGCGGTTTCGATCCAGATCAGTCCGGCCACCAGTAACGCGCTGAATGCGCGGATGGCGTTCATCGTCGCGAGCGTGAAATCCAGGTGCAAGGGGCTGGACTGGCCACGGAACATGCAGCTGGCCTCCCGGCCTTCCTGTATCGCATCGCTCAGTTCGAGAATCTGCTCCAGTTGCTGCAACAGCCGCGCCTGTTCCCAGCGCAATGCCCAGGCCAGCGAGCGCAGGGTTGCACTCATGTCTTCCGTCAGTTGTTCGGCCTTGTAGGCCAGCGCTTCGAATTGCTGTTGCAGCGCGACGAACTGGTGCCGCACCTCGGCTGGCAGTGAGCGTCCTTGCTGTGCGAGCTGATCAAGCAGTGCCAGCTCCTCGGCACGCAATTGCTGGATGTCCAGCGGCAGATCGCCCTCCCAGCGTTCGGTGAGCAGTTCCCGCTGGTGACGCAACGCGGTGAGGCGCGAGGTCAGCAGCATCAGCTGATTGCCCAGCAACAGCACCAGATTGTTGGCACTGCGCAGGCGTGGAGCATCGAAATACAAGTGCCGGCGCAGGCCTTCGAGGGCGCTGATCTCCCCCAGCAGCTGCATTTGCCGACGCTGAAAGTCCGCTTCGCTTTCTTCGGTGCGAAGCACAGCGGCGGCATGGGTGGCGGCGAGCTTGATCACCTGATCGACCTTCGCGAAATAGTTGCGTGATACCGCCTCGGGCCGCGCCGTCAGCAGGCTGACCACGCATACGCACGCCACCGCCAGCAAGGTTTCGGTAACCCGGGTCACCGCCAGCAGAAAGGTGCCGTCCTGATCCGGAATCGCCAGCAGCGCCACCACCACGGCGGTATACCCGCTCAACACGAACGCCTGGGAACTGGTGTAGCGCAGCAACGTGCCGCCCGCCGTGCACAGGGCCAGCCACAGCGCCAGGGTCGTGATGAACGGCAACGGCGCCTGGGGAAAGATCGCCATCAGCACCACCGCCACCACCGCGCCAAGGGTTGTCCCGATGATTTGCCCGAAGCTGCGTGCCAGCGCCATCCCGGCCAGTGGCTGGCTGATGATCACCACGGCCATGATCGACCACTTCGGCTGATCCAGGTCGAACAGGAACGCCAGGTACAAGGTCAGCAATCCGGCGGCAATGGTGCGTAAACCAAACAGCAGCACGGCCTGGCTGGGGTGGATCACCGCCTTGAAATAAACAAGCAGGGATTGCATGGGTAGCCTCTTCGAAACAACTTCTGCAAGCGTAGACACTGCATGGAGGGCATGACGGCAAACAGAGTCGACACGAGCTGTAGGTCGATTCAACGCCTGTAGTAGGCCATATCGGGCAGAGGGTTTGACTCACGGCGCGAGCTGACAGAAGCTTGCGACCTCCGCTATAAAACGAAAGTTTCGGAAATTCGCATGCCTCAGTCTCGCCGCTATTTGCTCATCAGCCTCGGCCTTGTGTTGGTCCTGCTCGTTGGGTGGCTGTCTTTTCGCAGCACAGTGCCGGTTGTGCCAGAAGCGATCAGGCATGGTTACAGTGAAGCGCTGGACGCCGCTCGTGCCGGTCAGCCGGGGGCCGCGCGGGTTCTGTATCAACAGCTGGGACGTCCGGATTTGTCCGCCAAGCGGCGGGTCTGGCTGCATGCCGAACTGCCCAACTACCCGAGTCCGCAAGCCTTGAAACTGGCGGATGCCGATCTGCAGCATGAATCTCCCGACGTGCGAATGGCAGCCATCAGGAGCGTGACCGGTCTGGTGCCCGGTGGCCAGCGCAGCCTGCTGCTCGGCCCGTTGCTCGAGGATGAAGATCAGAACGTTCGTTTTGCGGCAATCAACGCCCTGCTCGGCTTGTCGCCGGATCAACTGGGCCTGTATTTCGCCCCGCTCCAGCAAGGCATCGATGTGTGGGAGCAGGCGCTCAAGAGTCAGCCGGAAAGCGCCGCCAACTACGTGCAACTGGCGCGCCTGTATCTGCACAACGCCGAGTTGAAACAGGCACAGGAAGCGCTGGAACAGACCTTGCGTCTCGACCCCGGCAACCTGCCGGCGCTGGTGATGCAGATCGAAGTGCTCGATCGTCAGGGTCAGAGCGACGCCGCGCGACAATTGCTCGCCCGACAATTGAAGGCCCAGCCTGACTCGGCTTATCTGCAACATGCGCTGGGACTCTGGCTGCTGCACCACGATCAACGCGAGTACGCCCTGCTCGGTTTGTCCAAAGCCGTGGAGCTCGAGCCCGATAACAAGGACTATCGCTACGACCTCGCCACGACCCTGCACAGCGCCGAAGAACTGGAAGCGGCGCAAAAGCAGTTGCAGGAAATCGTCCAGCGTCATCCTGCCGATCGTAAGGCGCGGGTGTTGCTGATCAACTACTGGAAAGAAAGCGGTCAGTTGCAGAACGTGCAGATTCTGCTGGCCCAGCTCGAACAGATGAACCCGGACGATCCCTCTTTGCAGCAAGGCCTCTAGCGGCCTTCTCGACATCCCGCAAGAAAATCGGAACCGTCGTCACGGCAAAAGGTCAAGTAAACAGGCAGTGCCAAACGGCGTACGGCGCCCGCTGCCGCGTTTCCCCTAGTCATGAGAGGGCATTTTTTGTCTACATCGAACGCGTTGATCAGTGCAAAAGCCGCCACCGGCATCGAGGGTCTCGACGATATCCTGGCTGGTGGTTTGTCCCGCAGTCATGTTTTCTTGCTGGAGGGCGAGCCTGGAACCGGTAAAACCACAGTCGCGTTGCATTTTTTGCTGGCCGGCGCCCGTGCCGGCGAACGTTCGTTGTACATCACGCTGTCCGAAACCGAGCGCGAATTGCGCCAGGGCGCGGCGTCCCACGGTTGGGAACTGAACGAAAACATCGAAATTTTCGAGCTGACGCCGCCCGAAAGCCTGCTCAACGCCGAGCATCATCAGAGCCTTCTGTACTCCTCGGATCTTGAACTGGGCGAAGCGACCAAGCAGATTTTCGAAGTGGTCGAGCGGTTCAAACCCACGCGGGTTGTGCTCGACAGCCTCTCGGAAATCCGCCTGCTGGCGCAAAGCTCCCTGCGCTACCGTCGACAGATCCTGGCGATCAAGCATTATTTCGTGCGCTACGACGCCACGGTTTTGCTACTGGATGACCTGACCACCGAATCCCTCGACAAAACCGTGCACAGTGTCGCTCACGGCGTGATCCGCCTCGAAGAACTGACCCCCAACTATGGCGCCGAACGACGTCGCGTGCGGGTGATCAAGTATCGTGGCCAGAAATACCGTGGCGGCTTCCATGACTTCACCATCATGGGCGATGGCGTGCACGTCTTCCCGCGCCTGGTGGCGGCGGAGCACCGGGGCGATTACCCGCGGTTGCAACTGTCCAGCGGCATCAAGGAAATGGACGCCCTGCTCGGTGGCGGTATCGAGACTGGCTCCAGCACGCTGATTCTGGGTCCGGCGGGGACCGGCAAATCCTTGATCACCATGATTTTCGCGGCAGCCGCCGTGGCGCGTGGTGAAAAGGCCGCGCTGTTCATTTTCGACGAAGAACTGGGCCTGCTGTTCGAGCGCATGAATAACATTGGCATCGACCTCAAGGCCCTGCAGGCCACCGGCAATCTGCTGATCGAACAGGTGGATGCTGCCGAGCTTTCTCCTGGCGAGTTTTCCCACCGGGTGCGACGCTGCGTCGATGAAGGTGACATCAAGACCGTTGTGATCGACAGCATCAACGGCTATCAGGCCGCGATGCCGGAAGAGAACGCGCTGGTATTGCACATGCACGAACTGTTGCTGTACCTGAACCGCAAGGGCGCCGCGACGTTCATGACCGTCGCCCAGCATGGACTGGTCGGCGACATGCAGGCCCCGGTAGACATTACCTACCTCGCCGACACAGTGATTCTGCTGCGTTATTTCGAAGCCCTCGGCAAGGTACGCCGGGCGATTTCGATCATCAAGAAACGTACCGGCAGCCATGAATCGACCATTCGTGAATACCGCATTTCCAAGCAAGGCATGACCATCGGTGAACCGCTGGAAGCCTTCCAGGGTGTGCTGCGCGGAGTCCCCACCTACCTCGGCGCGAGTAACCCGCTGCTCAAGGATGACAACTTGTGACCCTCACCGTACCGCTGTCGGAACGGGCGTTGATTCTTGCGCCCCAGGGTCGCGACAGCCAAGTGGCGCTGATGATCCTCAACGAGGCCGGATACGGTGGCCTGATCACGCCCGATCTGGCCACCCTGTGCACCGAACTCGAGCCTGGCGCCGGGCTGCTGCTGATCGCGGCCGAGGCCCTGAATGGTCCGGAACTCGAAGGCCTGCTGCTGTACCTGGAGCAACAACCGGCGTGGTCTGACTTGCCAATTGTCTTGCTCACCCATCACGGAGGATCCGAACAAGGGCCCTCGTCGCAGCTCAGCAAATTACTGGGCAACGTGACGTTCCTTGAACGCCCTTTTCATCCGGCAACGTTGGTCAGCCTCATTTCCACCGCCCTGCGCGGGCGACGACGACAATACGAAGCCCGCGATCGCCTGATCGATCTGAGCAATAGCGAACGGCGCCTGCAATCGACCCTCGAAACCCTCGAGCAACAAGTCGAAGAGCGCACCGCACAGCTGCGGCACAACGAGGAAGCCCTTCGACAGTCGCAGAAGATGGAAGCGGTCGGCCAGCTCACCGGCGGTATCGCCCACGACTTCAACAACATGCTGACCGGCATCATCGGCAGTCTTGAATTGCTACGCCGTCGGTTGGCCCGTGGCCGCCTGGATGATCTCGACAGCCTGATCGACCTCGGTGTGACTTCGGCCAACCGCGCCGCCGGCCTGACCCATCGGCTGCTGGCGTTTTCCCGTCGCCAGTCGCTGGACTCCAAAGCCGTGCATATGAACGATCTGGTGCAGTCGATGGGCGAGCTGCTGCAACGCAGCCTCAACGAAAGCATTCAGCTGGACATGCGTCTGCACGAAAAATTGTGGGTGGCCGAGGCCGACCCCAATCAATTGGAAAGCGCCCTGCTCAACCTTGTCATCAACGCGCGCGACGCAATGCCCGACGGCGGCAATCTGGTGGTCGAGACGAAGAATCAGGTGCTGGATCGCGACTACACCGCGACCTATAGCAATCTGGAGCCCGGTGATTACGTCGTATTGAGCGTGACTGACAATGGCTGCGGCATGCCGGAAAGTGTCATCAATCGCGCGTTCGACCCGTTTTTCACCACCAAGCCAATCGGCCAGGGCACGGGGCTGGGTCTGTCGATGATTTATGGCTTCAGCAAGCAATCCGGTGGTCATGTGTCGATCGACAGCAAAATCGATGAGGGCACCACAGTCAAACTCTATCTGCCGCGCTTCCAGGGTGAATCACTGCCTCACGCACCGGTTGACATGGAGCAGGCGCCGGACGCCGTGGAAGGCGAAACCGTATTGATTGTCGAGGACGACCCGGCCGTGCGCGTGCTGGTCAGTGCGGTATTGAGTGAATTGGGTTACAGGTTTGTCGAGGCCGGCGACGCTGACGGTGCCATGCCGATTCTGGATTCGGAGCAACGCATCGATCTGCTGATCAGTGACGTCGGCCTGCCGGGCATGAACGGTCGGCAGCTGGCGGAAATCGGCCGGCAATACCGGCCAGACTTGAAGGTCCTGTTCATCACCGGTTATGCCGAGCACGCGGCGGTGCGCGGCGGCTTCCTCGACTCTGGCATGCAGATGATCACCAAGCCGTTCACCTTCGATCTGTTGACGGCGAAGGTGCGGGAAATGATCAAGAGCTGAGGCGGTTGACGCCTCAGGCCAGCAGTTCCTGAATCTTCTCCTGCAACACATCCAGATCGAACGGTTTTTCCAGGATCGGTGCCCGACGAGTGATCGGGCTGCCGGTCTCGCGGATTTCCTGCGGATAGCCGCTGATGAAAATCACCTTCAGATCCGGACGCAATTTGACGGCAGGCTCGGCGATCTGCACGCCGGAGATCCCGCCAGGCAGGCGGAAATCAGTAATCAACATGTCCAGATGCGGCTTGCTCGCCAGAATCTCGAACGCCTGCTCGCCGTTTTCGGCCTGCAATACGCGATAGCCCTGGCCTGACAAATAATCGGTCAGGACCATCAGGATCACCGGTTCGTCCTCGACGACGAGTACTACATCTTGTGCATCTACGCTCATGGGAAGCCTTTGTTCGGTCAATAGCTGCTGATACGACCGTGTGGTCACTCAGAGGTTGCGTTTGTTTTGCCGTTTTCCTGGAGCGGCAGACAAACGCGAAACAGGGCGCCCTCGTTGATCTTGCTTTCGACGACGATGGAGCCGCCATGGGCGGCGACGATCTGCTCGGAAATGAACAGACCCAGCCCGAGGCCGGCCACCACCGTCTTGGCGGAGACCCGTTCGAACTGTTGAAAAATGCGTTTCTGGTTCTCCTCGCTGATGCCGATGCCCTGATCCTGAACTTCGACCCGAGCCTCATTGCCTTCGCGATAAACCCGAACCTGGATCGGACTTTTGCCGCCATAACGCAACGCGTTGGTCAACAGGTTCGACACCACCTGCTCGATACGGAATTCATCCCACTGCCCTTCCACCGGCTCGGTCGCGGTGAAGCTGACTTCGGTCTCGGCAGCTTCGATCTGCTGGGCGAAATTCTCCAGCAGAGTGCCCACCAGTTGCGCGAGATCGAAGCGACTCGGTCGGATCGACAGCTTGCCGGTGCGGATCCGCGACACGTCGAGCATGTCCTCGATCAGCCGGATCAGGCTTTTGATCTGGCGCTCGTCGCGGTCGACCATGGCGTGCATCTTGTCGAGGGTGAACGCGGCGGCGTTGTCCCGGGCCAGGTGCATCTTGCGCAGTTGGGTCTCGAGGATCAGGCCGTTGAGCGGCGTGCGCACTTCGTGGGCGACGATCGACATGAAATCGTCACGCATGCGCACCGCCTGCTCCAGTTCGCCCTGGGTGCTTTGCAGTTGCTGCAGCAGCGCTTCCTGTTCGCGACGACTCTGCTCCAGGGCTTCGACCTGTTGCTTCATCGCCTTGCTCTGGCGGTACAGGTCGACGAAGACGTTGACCTTGCTCTTCACCGCATGGATATCCAGCGGCTTGTGCAGGAAGTCCACAGCACCGCTTTCATAGCCTTTGAACGCGTAATTGAGTTCACGGCCGGCGGCGCTGACGAAGATGATCGGGATGTTTTTGGTTTTCTCGGTACCACGCATCAGCTCGGCCAGCTCGAAGCCGTTCATGCCGGGCATCTGCACGTCGAGGATGGCCATGGCGAATTCGTGTTGCAGCAGCAGCGACAGTGCTTCGTCCGCCGACAATGCTTTGTAGACGGTGCGATCCTCACGTTTGATCAGCGCTTCGAGGGCCAGCAGGTTCTCGGGCAGATCGTCGACGATCAGCAGTTTTGCCTGGATATTACTCAGCATGCGATTCGTTCCAGCTCGACAAGCAGACGGCCGATGCCGTGGATGGGAAGAATGTAATCCGGTTGATGCGTTTTCAGTGCCGCGCGAGGCATGGTGGCGACCTGCGCCTCGTCGGGGTCCTGCACGATGGTCAGGCCGCCCAGGCGTTTGACTTGCGCCAGGCCCCGTGCGCCATCGTGGTTGGCGCCGGTCAGCAACACGGCGGCCAGCGCCGGCCCGTAGGCATCGGCGGCGGATTCGAACAGAAAGTCGATCGAAGGCCGCGAATGATGCAGGCGGTCTTCAAGGCTCAGCGACAGGCTGAAATCCTGTTCTACCGACAAGTGATAACCCGGCGTCGCGAAATACACGGTGCCGGGGGTGATGTCCTGCTTGTCGATGGCCTCAGCGACCGGCAGCGCCACTCGCCGGGCAAACACCTCGGCGAGCTGGCTGCGGCGCTCTTCCGGCAAATGCAGGACGATGATGATCGGCAGTCCGAACCCGGCACGCAGTGAACCAAGCAAGGTCAGCAAAGCCTCAACGCCACCGGCGGAAGCTCCGACCACAATCGCCCCGACACGAGGCAAATCCGCTGCACTGTTCATGATTTACGGTAGATCCGTTCTTGTTTCACCAGCGGTTCGAACTGGTTGGAGTAGCCGGAAAAATCCAAAGTTTCCTTGCTGCCCAAGACCAGGAATCCACGGTGGCACAATGACTCATGGAACAACCCGAACGCTCGATCCTGAAGTTTTTTGTTGAAGTAAATCAACACGTTACGACACGAAATTAATTGAGTTTCGGAGAATACACTATCGGTGGCCAGGCTGTGATCGGCGAAGGTCACGTTCTCGCACAGGCTCTTGTCGAAAATCGCGTAGCCATAGGCTGCAGTGTAGTAGTCGGCGAACGAGCGCTGACCGCCGGCCTGCTGATAGTTGGCGGTGTATGCGCGCACGTTTTCCATCGAAAAGATCCCCTGCTTGGCCTTGTCCAGCGAGCGCGGGTTGATGTCGGTGGCGTAGATGATCGTGCGGTCGAGCAGGCCTTCTTCGCGCAGCAGGATCGCCATCGAGTAGACCTCCTCGCCGGTGCTGCAGCCGGCGATCCAGATCTTGATCGACGGATAGGTCTTGAGCAGCGGCACTACTTCCTGACGGATCGCCAGGAAGTGCGACGGATCGCGGAACATCTCGCTGACCGGGATCGTCAGCAACTGCAGCAACTGCATGAACGCCGTCGGGTCGTGCAGGACTTTCTCCTGCAAGGCCGAGATGGTCGCGCACTCGAACTGGCTCAGCGCGTGTTGCACCCGGCGCTTGATCGAGGCGCCGGAGTAATCGCGAAAGTCATAGCTGTACTTGAGATAAATCGCCTCAATCAACAGCCGCAGTTCGATTTCACTGTTTCGTTCAACGGGATTACTACGTTCCACTAAATGCGTTCCATCTTCGGCAACCACACGCGAATCAGCGAGAACAGGCGATCCAGGTCAATGGGCTTGGCCAGGTAATCATTGGCGCCCGCCTGCAGGCAGCGCTCCTGATCGTCCTTCATGGCCTTGGCCGTCACCGCGATGATCGGCAGCTTGCGCCAGCGCGGATCCTTGCGGATTTCCATGGTGGCTTCGAAACCATCCATTTCCGGCATCATCACGTCCATCAGCACCAGGTCGATGTCCTCGACTTCATTCAGTTTTTCAATCGCTTCACGGCCGTTACGGCCGATCACCACGACTGCACCCTTGGTTTCCAGCGCACTGGTCAGGGCGAAGATGTTGCGCACATCGTCGTCCACCAGCAGCACTTTGCGACCCTCGAAGACCTTGTCGCGGCTGCGGGCGGTCTTGAGCATCTTCTGCCGTTCATGGGACAACTGCGATTCGACTTTGTGCAGAAAGAGTGTGACCTCGTCCAGCAGGCGTTCCGGCGAGCGGGCGCCTTTGATGATGATCGAGCGCGAATACTTGCGCAGTTCGGCTTCTTCGTCGCGGGTCAGGTTGCGTCCTGTGTAGACAATGACCGGCGGGAACGAGCAGATATCCTCGGTCGACATGCGCTTGAGCAGGTCGTTGCCGAGCATGTCCGGCAGCTTCAGGTCGATGACCATGCAATCGAAGATCGTTGTGCGCAGCAGTTCCAGTGCGTCTTGCGCCAGGCCGACAGCAGTGATTTCGATGTCGTCATCACCGATCAGACGGGCGATGCTTTCGCGTTGCAGATCGTCGTCCTCCACCAGCAGCACGCGTTTGACCTTTTGGGTCAGCTTGGCCTCGAGACGGGCGAACACGTCCTTGAGCTCTTCGCGGGTAGTCGGCTTGACCGCATAACCGATGGCGCCCATGTGCATCGCCGCTTCGACGCGGTCTTCAACGGAAATCACGTGCACCGGGATGTGGCGGGTTTCGGCGTGTTCTTTCAGGCGTTGCAGAACGGTCAGGCCCGAATGATCCGGCAGGCGCATGTCCAGCAGGATCGCGTCCGGCACGAATTCTTTCGCCAGGTCGTAACCTTCATCGGCGCCGTGGGCGACCAGGCACTGATAGCCCAGTTCATGGGCCAGGTCGTAGAGGATGTGAGCGAAATTCGGCTCGTCTTCCACCACCAGAATGCAGCGGGTAGTGAACGGTGCCTTGTTGCGGTCGTCGTTGAAGCGCGGGATGTCTACGGGCGCCAAAGGCGAAACCGCTGCGACAGGCGCGATGACCGGCGCAGAGGCCGGCGGGCTGAAGGTCAGCGGTGCAACCGGCGTATCACCCGGTTCGTTGTATTGCTGCGGCAATACCAGCGTAAAGGCGCTGCCCTGCCCCGGCGCGCTGCTGACGCTGATCGCGCCACCCAGCAAGGTCGCCAGATCCCGGGAAATCGACAGGCCCAGGCCAGTGCCACCGTATTTGCGGTTGGTGGTGCCGTCGGCCTGGCGGAAGGCTTCGAAAATGCTTTCCTGCTGATCCTGCGCAATCCCGATCCCCGAGTCGCGCACAATGAAAGCGATGCGATCGTCCGCCTGACCGGCGATGGTCAGGCTGACCGTGCCCTGCTCGGTGAATTTTACGGCGTTGGACAACAGGTTCTTGATTATCTGTTCCAGACGCTGGCGGTCGGTGAACAGAGTGATGGGCGCATCGGGCTGCAATTCGACGGTGAACGTCAGTTTCTTGTCCGCCGCCAACGGTTCGAACACGCTGCGCAGGCCATCGGCCAGGCGCGCGACACTGGTGTTTTCCGGCATCACTTCGAGTTTGCCGGCTTCCACCTTGGAAATATCGAGAATGTCGTTGATCAGGTTGAGCAGATCGTTGCCGGCGGAATAGATCGATTCGGCAAATTTGACCTGCTCGGCACTGAGGTTGTCCTGCGGGTTTTCTGCCAGCAGCTTGGCCAGGATCAGCGAACTGTTGAGCGGCGTGCGCAGCTCGTGGGACATGTTGGCGAGGAATTCGGATTTGTACTTGCTCGAACGCTGCAGCTCTTCGGCGCGTTCTTCGAGTTGTGCCTGGGCCTGATTGAGCTCGGTGTTCTTCTGATCCATGGCGTCGCGCTGCTCGGCCAGGGTCTGGGCCTGTTCGGCCAGTTGCTCGTTGGTCTGTTCCAGCTCGATTTGCTGGGTTTCCAGATGCGCTTGGGATTCCTTGAGGATCCGCGACTGCTCTTCCAGTTCTTCGTTGGCGGTTTTCAGCTCTTCCTGCTGCACCTGCAACTCTTCGTTGAGCTGCTGGGTTTCGGCCAATACTTCCTGCAAACGTTGGCGATAACGCGCCGCTTCGATGGAGGTGCCGATGTTGCCGGCGATCAGTTCCAGCAGTGCAACATCGCGGTCGGTAAGCGGCCGCAGGAAACCCAGTTCGATCACGCCGTTGACCCGATCGTCATCGCTGGTCGGCACCACCAGCACGCTGTGCGGCAGACCTTCACCCAGACCGGAGCTGACCTTGAAATAGTCGGACGGCACCGAATCGAGACGAATCAGTCGCGCTTGTTGGGCAGACTGGCCGACAAGGCCTTCATCGCTGTAGATCGAATGATCCTGTTGCTCCTGCTCGCGGGAGAAACCATAAGTCGCCACGCGTTTCAGGCCGCCGTGTTCTTCGCGCACATACAGCGCGGCCACAGCGGTGCCAAGGTACTGGGCGCAGAACTGCAGAATGTTGCGTCCCAGCAGGTTGAGCGTCAGTTGCCCCAGCACTTGCTCGGCAAGCTGGGTCTGACCGTTGCGCAGCCAGGCTTGCTGCTCCAGACGATGGGCGCTGGCTTCCTGTGCGGCCAGGGTCGCGCCATAACTTTGGGACAGGGTGAGCAGATCGCGCCGGCCTACATAGGCCAGCAGACCGCTGATGCCGGCCACGAACAGCAGATAAAGGCTGATGCTCCAGATCGTGGTGCGGCGCACGTCTTCGTTGCGTGAAGCACGCAGCAACTGTTCGGTTTCAATTACATCTTCGAACTGTTTACGTATTTCGTCGGTCAGGCGCTTGCCCTTCCCCGCTTTGACCGCGGACTTGTAATCACCGCTCGCGCGTTGCAGATCGATCATCGACTGCGCATACGTCGCCCACTCGGTTTGCAGCGCCTGAAGACGACGCAGGCGGTCGGTTTGAGCCGGATTGTCGGCAGTCAGTTCAAGCAAGGTATTCAGTGCCACGGCGATGCGGGGCTTGGCCGTCTCGTACGGGTCGAGGAAGTGCTCGTCGCCGCTGAGCAGATACCCGCGCATGCCGGTTTCCAGATCCACGGTGAGTTTCACCGCTTCGTTGGCGTTATTGATCACCCGGTCGGTGTGCTCCACCCACTGAATCACGGACAACAAATAGGTGATCAATGAGATGAAAAACACCGCACTGATCACGCCGACGCCCAACGGCAAACTGACGTTGCGGCTCAAGAGTTTGCGAAACCGTTGCTCATCAACCGAAGACGGAGAGGACATGTGGCAGCCTTGTCGAACTGGTGAAAACCAGGGAGTTTGCCCCAAAACGGCACCATGGATCCATTTTTCTCACAGCTTTAGTACTGTTTTCCTACAATTGCCTGCGCCTAATCCAAGGCCAACGGTTATCCTTGCCCCCCCGTTTGCGCCTATTCTTTTTTGTATCCATTCGGGAACTTGTGGCTATGCGCCACTTACTCATGCAAGAGCCCGGCATTTTTGATCGACCGGTGCCCCGTCCCCCATTCTTGAGAGCCGCCATTATGTCCAGCCCTGTGTCCACCATCCTTGTAGTAGAAGACGATGCCATCGTGCGCATGCTGATCGTCGACGTGCTGGAGGAATTGGAGTTCAAGGTCCTGGAAGCGGACGGCAGCGAACAGGCGCTGGAAATCCTCAAGGACGTGAACCAGCACATCGACCTGATGATGACCGACGTCGGCCTGCCGATCATGGATGGCCGTAAACTGGCCACCGAAGCCCGCAACATTCGCCCCGCCCTGCCGATTCTGTTTGCCAGCGGTTATGCAGAAACGATTGAAGTACCGAAGGACATGCACGTAATCGGCAAGCCTTTTTCCATTGATCAACTGCGTGACAAGGTCAAATCCGTACTCGGGCAATCCTGAACGCGAGACTTCAATACCTGAATGACGCTGTCACGCGCCCTGCCGGTGGTCTTCTTGCTCGGTCTTGCCCGATGCATACCCAACAAAAACGGATCACCCGACACGTGGATTATGGTCTAATCCGCGCGCCTTTTTTCCGTCTCTTCGTTTCAGGAACCGTTTCTCATGAGTCAGCCCGCAACCAAAGTCCTCGTCATTGGTTACGTCTGGCCGGAACCTCGCTCCTCCGCTGCGAGCGGGCATGTGATGCAGATTCTCGAGACGTTCCTGCAACAGGGCTGGCAAATCACTTTTGCCAGCCCGGCCGGCACTGGCGAACACCGCGCCGACCTGACCGCGCTGGGCATCCGCGAAGTCCCGATCGAACTGAACAACAGCAGTTTCGACACATTCATCAGCGAACTGATGCCGGATATCGTGTTGTTCGACCAGTTCATGATCGAAGAGCAATTCGGCTGGCGCGTGGAGAAACATTGCCCCGATGCCCTGCGGGTACTGGAAACCTCGGACCTGCAAAGCTTGCGGCATGCACGGCATCAGCGGTTGAAGGACCGGCTGAAGCTCAGCGATGACGCCAACGACTTCGCTGAGCTATTTGCCCCGGCGCTGGCTGAAGAGTTCGAGCTGATGGCGGACACCGATCTGGCCAAACGCGAGATCGCCGCCCTGTATCGCTGCGACCTGAACCTGATGATCTCGCAGTTGGAAATCGAGTTGCTGGTGCAGCAGTTCAAGCTGCCGCCCGAGCTGTTGCACTGGTGTCCCTTGATGGTCGAGCCACCGAGTACGCCAGCGAAACCCTTCGAGGAGCGCGCGCATTTCCTCAGTATCGGCAACTTCCGTCACGCGCCGAACTGGGACGCCGTGTTGTGGATGAAATCCACCGTCTGGCCGCTGATCCGCGAGCAACTGCCAAAAGCCCAATTGCATCTGTACGGCGCCTACACGCCGCCCAAGGCAGCAGCACTGCACAATGCCGCGCAGGGTTTTCACATCATGAACTGGGCCGAGGATGCGTTGCAGGTCATGTCCGATGCGCGCATCTGCCTGGCGCCCTTGCGTTTTGGCGCCGGAATCAAGGGCAAATTGATTGATGCCATGCTCTGCGGCACACCGAGTGTCACCACGCCGATCGGGGCTGAAGGCATGCATACCGATCAGCCATGGCCGGGGGCGATCTGCCGCACCGCGCAGGATCTGGCCAATGCCGCAGTGAAGCTTTATAGCGATGACATTGCCTGGCAAGCGGCCCGGTCCCATGGGCAAACGCTACTCGAGGACGTGTATCAGCAAGAGATACATGGTCCGGCATTAATCAATAAACTGTTGGACTGCCGTAAAAATCTTGCCCAACTAAGAAGGAGCAATTTCACCGGCAGCATGCTGCGACATCATTCACATAAAAGTACGCAATACATGGCGCAGTGGATTGAAGCCAAAAACCTGAACAAGTAATTCACTCTCGAAATGTATAAACACAAGAGCCAATAAATTGCATCAATCCATCGTTGGCAAATAAACAAATTAAACACTATAAACATCCTGCCTTCACCACTCTCATCATTTGAAAGTGGTGCAATCAATCAACTAGTGCAGGATGCATACATGACCGACAACAACAACTTCGCCACCCATGACTGGATGGCGGCGACACCTTCCATCGATTCTCTTTCCATTTCTGAGTTGACGCTGCCAGGAACCCACAACGCCGGCAGCGACTGGCGCGCCGATTATCCAGTTTTCGGCCCACCCCGCCACTGGCTCGCCTGCCAGCATGATTCGTTCCACGCTCAGCTACACCATGGCGCAAGGGTGCTGGACATTCGCCTGATCTACGACTCCAAGGCAGAAGGCGTCGGCAAGTTTCGTGCTCACCATGGCGGGCACCGCAACTCCCGAACCCTGGGTAACCTGATCACCGACCTGGAAAGTTTCCTGAAACAAAACCCGGATGAGTTCATTGTTCTTGACTTCCATAGTCTGGATGGCAACGACTTCGATTATGTCTATTTCAATAACATGATGATTCACTTTCTCGGCCACCGTTTGATTCCGAGTCGAAATCTGAGTGCCAGCCTCGGCCAGCTTAAACAAATCAACAATGAGCAACGTATATTCGTTGCCGCCCGTTCGCACTGGCAACTGGATCGCAGCGTGTTCATCGATTACATCAACCATCAATGGTCGGGTAACGACCTGACCGGAATGGCGGAACTGAAGCAATTCATCGGCAATGTCCTGAAGTCCCCACCGGGCTCCTGGAAACCCTGGTCGTTGTCCGCCACCAGTTACACGGCGCTGGGCGGGCCGGTCGATATTCATAAGGAGTTGAACGAGTGGTTCGACCCGAACAACAGTGACTGGGCAATGAAGTGCAACGTGATCAACGTCGACTTCATCGAAGAGACCAACATCGTGTCGTTCTGCCGGGCAGTGAATCAGACGAAGGCGCACCTGCGCCCTGCTGATCGCCTACTGGCGTAACGGCCGCGCAAAGAGGCATGATCGCCGGGCGATAACAAAAAAAGCGTCCGACCATGACCCGAACAGCCCGCGTCACCGACCCTTCCTATGAACTGATGGATGACCACAACGGGTTATCCATCATCTATCGCCAGCATGGTTTCCCCTGCCCGCTGGTGCGCTGGCACTTTCACAAGGAATACGAGCTGCACCTGATCGTCGCCAGTTCGGGCAAGGTGTTCATCGGCGATTACATCGGCAACTTCTACCCGCAGACGCTGTTCCTGACCGGGCCCAATCTGCCGCACAACTGGATCAGCCAGGTGGCCGAAGACGAGGTGGTCGAGAAACGCGACATGCTGGTCAACTTCACCGATGAGTTGTTCGAAAGCGGTCATCAGGTGTTCGCCGAACTCAAGACCCTGGCGCCACTGCTTGAGCGTGCGCAGTACGGCATCGAATTCCGCTCCCCGCAGACAATCCGTCAGGCCATGACCCTGATGCAACGCATCGCCGATTCAACCGGCATCACCCGTCTCGGGCATTTTTTCATCCTGATGGAATTGCTGGCGGCCTGCGACGACTACCAACTGCTGTCCGGCGCAACCACCCCGCAACTGGCCGACGAGCACAACATCGACCGCACCAACCGCGCGGTGGATTACATCTTCGCCCACTACGCCCGCGAACTACCCCTTGAGGAGGTCGCCGAGCACCTGGGCATGAAACCCACCTATTTCAGCCGCGTGTTCAAGCAGGCGACCGGGCGCAACTTCATCGAATTCGTCAATCGCCTGCGCATCAGTAAATCCTGCGAGTTGCTGGCTGATGGCGACAAGCCGGTGACCGAAGTGTGCTTTGAGTCGGGCTTCAATAATATTTCCAATTTCAATCGGCGCTTTCAGCAGCTCAAAGGCATGACGCCTTCGCATTACCGGCGGCTGGTGGTGCAGCGCCTGACCGAGCAAAACCACGGCTGAGCAGGAAAATCTGTACGGTTTCGCGCCTCTCGCCCTGCTGAAACGCCCTTCCCTGCGTTTATCGCGCCAATCCAGAGTGCAAAAAAGTATCGATTCGAGTGCTAGGGATGATTTGTCAGCCCTGCGCCAGAAGGCTGTAATCAGTGCACATTCTTCCCCCGCCGGAAGAACACAAAAACAATAACTGTCCTTCTGCCCCCGCCGGGTGCAGAAAAGGAGTGCACGATGCAACCCACTGCAAAAGCTCTGCTGGCCCTCACCTGCATGACCCTCAGCAGCGTCAGCCTTGGCGCCCAGACCCTGACCATCGCCACCGTCAACAACAGCGACATGATCCGCATGCAAAAGCTCTCGAAAACCTTCGAGACCGAGCACCCGGACATCAAGCTCAATTGGGTGGTGCTGGAAGAAAACGTTCTGCGTCAGCGCCTGACCACCGACATCGCCACTCAGGGCGGTCAGTTCGACGTGTTGACCATCGGCATGTACGAAGCCGCACTCTGGGGTGCCAAGGGTTGGCTGGAGCCGATGAAGGATCTGCCGGCCAGCTACGCCCTCGATGACGTGTTCCCGTCCGTACGCGAAGGCCTGTCAGTCAAGGGTTCGCTGTACGCCCTGCCGTTTTACGCTGAAAGCTCGATCACCTACTACCGCACCGACCTGTTCAAGGACGCCGGCCTGACCATGCCGGAGCGTCCGACCTGGGAGCAGATCGCCGGCTTCGCCGAAAAGCTCACCCACAAGGACAAGGAGCAGTACGGCATCTGCCTGCGCGGCAAGGCCGGCTGGGGCGAGAACATGGCGCTGATCACCACCGTGGCCAACGCTTACGGCGCGCGCTGGTTCGATGAGCAGTGGAAACCCGAATTCAGCGGTCCGGAATGGAAAAACGCGCTGAATTTCTACGTCGACACCATGAAGAAATCCGGCCCGCCGGGTGCCTCCAGCAACGGTTTCAACGAAAACCTCGCCCTGTTCAACAGCGGCAAATGCGCAATGTGGGTCGACGCCAGCGTCGCCGGCTCGTTCGTCACCGACAAGACTCAAAGCAAGGTCGCCGATCATGTCGGCTTCACCTACGCGCCGCATCAGGTCACCGACAAAGGCTCGGCGTGGCTGTACTCGTGGGCACTGGCGATTCCGACCAGCTCCAAGGCCAAAGACGCTGCGAAGACCTTCAGCGCCTGGGCCACGTCCAAGGAATACGGCGAACTGGTCGCCAAGACCGACGGCATCGCCAACGTACCGCCGGGCACTCGCGCCTCGACCTACAGCGACGAGTACATGAGCGCCGCGCCGTTTGCCAAGGTCACGCTGGAATCGCTGAAAGCGGCCGACCCGAGCAAACCGACCCTCAAACCCGTGCCTTACATCGGCATTCAACTGGTGACCATTCCCGAGTTTCAGGGGATCGGCACTCAAGTCGGCAAGCTGTTCTCCGCCGCACTGATCGGCCAGACCACGGTCGACCAGGCGTTGACCGCTGCCCAGCAAACCACCGAACGCGAGATGAAGCGCGCGGGTTATCCGAAGTAACTCGCAAAGCTTGCTCCTGCCTCCTGTGGGAGCGGGCTTGCTCGCGAAAGCGGTGTATCAGTGAAACATTTTGTTGTCTGACACGACGCCTTCGCGAGCAAGTCGAATCGTCGCACCGTCGCTCCCACATGGGATCTCCATAGGTCTGTATGACTCGGTTGTAAACGCCATGAATACTTCAACTGCCAAAGCCCACATCGACCTATCGCAGCCCCGGCGCAAAAGCCGTGTGGCCAATCCCGGCTGGTTTCTGGTCAGCCCTTCGGTGGCCCTGTTGCTGCTGTGGATGATCGTGCCGCTGGGCATGACCGTCTATTTCTCGATGATCCGCTACAACCTGCTCGACCCGGGCACCAACGAATTTGTCGGGCTGGAAAACTTCACCTACTTCCTGACCGACTCCGGCTTCATGCCCGGCGCTACCAATACCTTGCTGCTGGTAGGCAGCGTGCTGCTGATCAGCGTGGTGTTCGGCGTATTGATCAGTGCGCTGCTGGAGGCCAGCGAGTTCTTCGGTCGCGGCATCGTGCGGGTGATGCTGATTTCGCCGTTCTTCATCATGCCCACGGTCGGTGCGCTGATCTGGAAGAACCTGATTTTCCACCCGGTGTCCGGGATCCTCGCCTACATCTGGAAACTGTTCGGCGCGCAACCGGTGGACTGGCTCGCTCACTACCCGCTGCTGTCGATCATCATCATTGTCTCGTGGCAATGGCTGCCCTTCGCGATCCTGATCCTGATGACCGCCATGCAGTCCCTCGACCAGGAACAGAAGGAAGCCGCCCGCCTCGACGGCGCCGGCCCGATCGCGATTTTCTGGCACCTGACTTTGCCGCACCTGGCACGGCCGATTGCCGTGGTCGTGATGATTGAAACCATCTTTCTGCTGTCAGTGTTCGCCGAAATCTTCACCACCACCAATGGCGGCCCCGGCTACGCGTCGACCAACCTCGCCTACCTGATCTACAACCAGGCGCTGGTGCAGTTCGACGTCGGAATGGCCTCGGCCGGCGGCCTGATCGCCGTGGTCATCGCCAACATCGCCGCGATCATTCTGGTGCGGATGATCGGCAAAAACCTGACTGACAAAGCCTGAGGCCTGCCATGACTCTTCAACAATCCCGCCGACTGCAAAGCCTGCTGCTCGGCACGCTGGCCTGGGCCATCGCGATCATCATTTTCTTCCCGATCTTCTGGATGGTGCTGACCAGTTTCAAGACCGAAATCGACGCCTTCGCCACGCCGCCGCAGTTCATCTTCACGCCGACGCTGGAGAATTACCTGCACATCAATGAGCGCAGCGACTACTTCAGTTTCGCCTGGAACTCGGTGGTGATTTCCTTCAGCGCCACGGCTCTGTGCCTGCTGATTGCGGTGCCGGCGGCCTACTCGATGGCGTTCTACGAAACCCAGCGCACCAAAGGCACGCTGCTGTGGATGCTTTCCACCAAGATGCTGCCGCCGGTGGGCGTGCTGATGCCGATCTACCTGCTGGCCAAGAGTTTCGGCCTGCTCGACACGCGCATTGCGCTGATCGTGATCTACACGCTGATCAACCTGCCGATCGTGGTCTGGATGGTTTACACCTACTTCAAGGACATCCCCAAGGACATCCTCGAAGCCGCCCGCCTCGACGGTGCCACCCTCGCCCAGGAAATGCTCCGCGTGCTGCTGCCGATCGCCAAGGGCGGCCTCGCCTCGACCGTGCTGCTGTCGCTGATCCTGTGCTGGAACGAGGCGTTCTGGTCGCTGAACCTGACCTCGTCCAAAGCCGCGCCGCTGACCGCGCTGATCGCCTCCTACTCAAGCCCTGAAGGATTGTTCTGGGCCAAGTTGTCGGCCGTCTCGACCCTGGCCTGCGCACCGATCCTGATCTTCGGCTGGATCAGCCAGAAACAACTGGTGCGCGGCCTGTCGTTCGGCGCCGTCAAATAAGAATTCGCAAAAGGAGCGCCATCATGGCCAACCTGAAAATCAAGAATCTGCAAAAAGGCTTCGAAGGTTTTTCCATCATCAAGGGCATCGACCTTGAGGTGAACGACAAGGAATTCGTGGTGTTCGTCGGCCCGTCGGGCTGCGGCAAATCCACCCTGCTGCGACTGATCGCCGGTCTTGAAGAAGTCAGCGGCGGCACCATCGAACTGGACGGACGAGACATCACCGAAGTCAGCCCGGCCAAACGTGATCTGGCGATGGTGTTCCAGACCTATGCGCTGTACCCGCACATGACCGTGAAGAAAAACATGTCGTTCGCCCTCGATCTGGCCGGCGTACCGAAGGCTGAAGTCGAGAAGAAAGTCGGCGAAGCTGCGCGCATTCTGGAACTGGGCCCGATGCTCGAACGCAAGCCGAAACAACTGTCCGGCGGCCAGCGTCAGCGTGTGGCCATCGGCCGGGCGATCGTGCGCAACCCGAAAATCTTCCTGTTCGACGAGCCACTGTCCAACCTCGACGCCGCCCTGCGGGTACAGATGCGTCTGGAACTGCTGCGCCTGCACAAAGATTTGAAAGCCACGATGATCTACGTGACCCACGATCAGGTCGAAGCCATGACCATGGCCGACAAGGTCGTGGTGCTCAATGGCGGCAAGATCGAGCAGGTCGGCTCGCCGCTGGAGCTGTATCACAACCCCGCCAACCTGTTCGTCGCCGGTTTCCTCGGCACGCCGAAAATGGGCTTCCTCAAAGGCCAGATCGTGCGGATCGATGGCGCGAGCTGCGAAGTCTCGCTGGAGGCCGGCACCCGCATCACCCTGCCGTTCAACGCGTCGAACCTGAGCGTCGGCAGCGCCGTGACCCTGGGCATTCGCCCGGAACATCTGGAGCTGGCACAAGCAGGCGACTGCACCCTGCAAGTCACCGCCGACGTCAGCGAGCGGCTGGGCAGCGACACTTTCTGCCACGTCAAGACCAACGCCGGCGAAGCCCTGACCATGCGCGTGCGCGGTGATCTGGCGAGCCGTTACGGCGAACAACTGAACCTGCACCTGGACGCTGCCCACTGCCATCTGTTCGATGCCGACGGCGTGGCGCTGACCCGCCCGCTGCGCGCGGCCGCCTGATTTCGAGACTGACCCGATGAAACTGAACAAGCAAAACCTCAACCGCCTGGCCGCCGAAGTGAAGCTTCCGGCCTACAGCCTCAGCGACACCCGCCAGGGCATTGCACACATTGGCGTCGGTGGTTTCCATCGCGCGCATCAGGCGTATTACACCGATGCGCTGATGAACACCGGTGAAGCGCTGGACTGGGCCATTTGCGGCGTCGGCCTGCGCGCCGAAGACCGCCGCGCCCGCGACGACCTCAATGAGCAGGATTACCTGTTCACCCTGTTCGAACTGGGCGACAGCGACGACACCGAAGTCCGCGTCATCGGCGCGATCCGCGACATGCTGCTGGCCGAGGACAGCGCCCAGGTGCTGATCGACAAGCTTGCGGATCCGCAGATCCGCATCGTCTCGCTGACCATCACTGAGGGCGGTTACTGCATCGACGACAGCAACGGCGAGTTCATGGCGCACCTGCCGCAGATTCAGCACGACCTGACCTACCCGCAACAGCCGAAAACCGTGTTCGGTTTCCTCTGTGCCGCACTGGCCCGACGGCGTGCGGCGGGCATTCCGGCATTCACCGTGATGTCCTGCGATAACCTGCCGCACAACGGCGCCGTCACCCGCAAGGCACTGCTGGCGTTCACCGCGCTGCTGGATCCGGACTTGCGCGAGTGGATCGACGCCAACGTCAGCTTCCCCAACGCCATGGTCGACCGCATCACGCCGATGACCAGCACCGCGCATCGCCTGCAACTGGCGGACAAACACGCCGTCGACGACGCCTGGCCTGTTGTGTGCGAACCGTTCGTGCAATGGGTGCTGGAGGACAAGTTCGTCAACGGCCGCCCGGCCTGGGAAAAGGTCGGCGTGCAGTTCACCGATGATGTTTCGCCCTACGAAGAGATGAAGATCAAACTGCTCAACGGCAGTCACCTGGCCCTGACTTATCTGGGCTTTTTGAAGGGTTACCGCTTCGTTCACGAGACCATGAACGACCCGCTGTTCGTGCGCTACATGCGCGCCTATATGGACCTGGACGTGACCCCGCAACTGGCGCCGGTGCCGGGGATCGACCTGACCGAGTACAAGGACACGCTGGTGGCGCGGTTTTCCAATCAGGCGATTGCCGATCAGCTTGAGCGGGTTTGTTCGGATGGGTCGTCGAAGTTTCCCAAGTTCACTATTCCGACGATCAATCGGTTGATTGCCGATGGGCAGGAGACCAAACGGGCAGCGTTGGTGGTGGCGGCCTGGGCGCTTTACTTGAAGGGTGTGGATGAGAATGGTGACACTTATTCGATTCCGGATCCTCGGGCGGCGTTTTGTCAGGGGTTGGTGGCAGAGGATGCCTTGATCACTGAGCGGTTGTTGGGGGTTGAAGAAATCTTCGGTACGGCGATACCGCGTTCGCCAGAGTTTGTTGCGGCGTTTGAGTGGTGCCTGAATAGCTTGCGTGAAGAAGGCGTCACTCGGACTCTCGAGCGTATTCTGGCCTGAAAAGCCCCTCACCCCAGCCCTCTCCCGGAGGGAGAGGGAGCCGACTGAGGTGTTTATTCGAGCTACATCGACCTGAAAGTCCGGAGCCGAACTCAGGAATTGAAACCTACACAAATCTGCTCCCTTTCCCCCTCTCCCCTCTGGGGAGAGGGTTGGGGTGAGGGGTGGCTTTAGAAGTCGCCAAAAAACCAACAGGTTCACACCATGCACAAACAACAACTATTCCTCGGCATCGACTGCGGCACCCAAGGCACCAAAGCCATCATCCTCGACGCTGTCAGCGGTCAGGTTCTCGGCCAGGGCGCCGCCGCCCACACGATGATCAGCGGCGCCAACGGCCGTCGCGAGCAAGACACCGCGCAATGGCTGGAAGCCTTCGCCCTCGCTACCCGCCGCGCTTTATTGGCGGCAAATGTCGACGGCCAGTCGATCCAGGGCATTGGCGTTTCCGGCCAGCAACACGGCCTGGTGCTGCTCGACGATCAAGGCCAGGTCCTGCGCCCGGCCAAGCTTTGGTGCGACACCGAAACCACACCTGAAAACGATCGCCTGCTGACTCACCTGGGCGGTGAACAAGGCTCGCTGGAACGCCTTGGCGTGGTCATCGCGCCGGGCTACACCGTCTCCAAACTGCTGTGGACCAAGGAACAACATCCGGACGCGTTCTCGCGCATCGCGCGAGTTCTGCTGCCCCACGACTACCTGAATTTCTGGCTCACCGGTCGTGCATGCAGCGAATACGGCGATGCGTCCGGCACCGGCTATTTCAACGTGCGCACCCGTCAATGGGATCTGCAGCTGCTGCGCGACATCGACGCCAGCGGTCGTCTGCAATCCGCGCTGCCAGAGCTGATCGATGCCCATCAAACGGTCGGCACAATTCTGCCGGCGGTCGCCGAACAACTGGGCATCAACCCCAACGCACTGGTGTCCAGCGGTGGCGGCGACAACATGATGGGCGCCATCGGCACCGGCAATATTCAGCCGGGGGCGATCACCATGAGCCTCGGTTCTTCCGGCACGGTGTACGCCTACGCCGAGGCACCGAAGGTCAGCCTGGACGCGTCGGTCGCGACCTTCTGTTCGTCAAGCGGCGGCTGGCTGCCGTTGATCTGCACCATGAACCTGACCAACGCCACCGGCGCGATCCGCGAACTGTTCAACCTCGATCTCGACGCCTTCAATGCCTTGGTGGACCAGGCCCCGATCGGCGCAGAAGGCGTAAGCATGTTGCCGTTCCTCAACGGCGAACGCGTGCCGCCCCTGCCCCACGCCACCGGCAGCCTGCACGGCCTGACGATCGATAACCTGACCCAGGCCAATCTGTGCCGCGCCGCCGTCGAGGGCACCACCTTCGGCCTGCGTTATGGACTGGATCTGCTACGCCAGAATGGTTTACAAAGCCGCAGCATTTGCCTGATCGGCGGCGGTTCGAAAAGCGCGGTGTGGCGGCAGATCGTCGCCGACATCATGAACACCCCGGTGATCTGCACCGAGCAGAGCGAAGCCGCCGCCCTTGGCGCGGCGATTCAGGCGGCGTGGTGCAAGTCGTGGTCGAACGGCCACGAAGACACCCTGGCCGATCTGTGCCAGCGCTGCGTGAAGCTCGACCTGAACAGTGAAACCCTGCCGGTTGCCGCGAATGTTGCGGCGTTCCAGCAGGCCTATGAACGCTATCGACTGCATGTCGCAACCTTATAAAGAGCAAACAACTATGTACCTGGTGTGTGGCGAAGCGCTGTTCGATTTCTTCAGCGAAGACGATGCCGGCGGGCAGGCATCGAAAGTCAATTTCAAGGCGATTGCCGGTGGTTCACCGTTCAACGTGGCGGTGGGTTTGCGCCGACTGGGCGTGGATTCGGCGCTGTTTGGCGGGTTGTCCACCGACTACCTCGGCCGGCGCTTGCAGCAAGTGCTGCAGGATGAATGCGTACGCCCGGATTACCTGGTGGATTTCGCCGCGCCGACCACCCTGGCGATGGTCGCGGTGGGCGCCAATGGCTCGCCGCATTACAGCTTCCGTGGCGAGGGTTGCGCCGACCGCCAGTTGAGCCTGGCGCACCTGCCGACGCTGGACCCTGAAGTGCGCGGCTTGCACCTCGGTTCCTTCTCACTGGTGGTGCAGCCGATTGCCGATACCTTGCTTGCGCTGGTGCAGCGTGAAAGCGGCAAACGCCTGATCAGCCTCGACCCGAACGTGCGCCTCAATCCCGAGCCGAACATCGACCTGTGGCGCGAACGAATCGCTACGCTGGTGCCGTTGGCGGACTTGATCAAAGTCAGCGACGAAGACTTGAGCCTGCTGTACCCCGAACAAGATCCGGCGCGCGTCATCGAAGGCTGGTTGCAGCATCGCTGCCAGGTCGTTTTCCTGACCCGTGGCGGTGAAGGCGCGACCGTGTTCAGTCGCGCTCACGGTTCATGGTCGGTACCGGCAACCTCGGTGAAGATTGCCGATACCGTCGGCGCCGGCGATACCTTCCAGGCCGCGCTGATCACCTGGCTGACCGAGCATGAGCTGGATTCGGTGGAAGGCGTTCAGCACCTCAGCCGCGAGCAGATCGACGGCATGCTCAGGTTTGCCGTACAGGCCGCCGCCCTTACATGCAGTAAAACAGGTCCGGATTTGCCTTATCGCCACCAGTTGACCTGACCGCGTAGACTGGCGCCCTTTTTTGCACGACGGGATGACGGCTTTTGAATTCGCGGCGCACGGTTGGACTGTTGGTATTGGCGGCACTGTTGAGCGGTTGCGGAACATCGCCGCCGCGTTCGCCGGAAAACCTCTGCGAGATTTTCCGCGAAAAGAGTGATTGGTACGACGCGGCGCAAGTCACGCAAAAGCGCTGGGGCGTACCGATCCAGGTGCCGTTCGCGATCATGTATCAGGAGTCCGGCTACCGCTACGACGCCAAGACGCCGCGCAAATACCTGTTGTGGGTGATCCCATGGGGTCGCGTCACGACAGCCTCGGGTTATGCGCAGGCCAAGGATGAAGTCTGGTCCGACTACCAGAAAAGCACCGGCCGATATGGCGCCGACCGCGAGGACTTCGACGACGCCATCGACTTCGTCGGCTGGTACATGGACAAGACCACCTCGATCAACGGCGTGTACAAGTACGACGCCTACAACCAATACCTCAATTACCACGAAGGCTGGGGCGGTTTCCGCCAGAAGACTTATGCCAGCAAGGCGTGGCTGATGCCGGTGGCGCGCAAGGTGCAGAACCGCTCGGACATGTACGGTCAGCAATACGCGGCGTGCAAGGATGATCTGAATCGCGGGTTCTGGAGCCGGTTCTGGCATTGGCTCTGACTCTCGGTGCTCTTTAGGACGCCTTCGCTGGCAAGCCAGCTCCCACAGGGATCTACGGTAACCACAACTTTAGAGAACGACGTAGATCCTGTGGGAGCGGGCTTGCCCGCGAAGGCGTCAGTTCAGACACCGCCGGCCTATGGGTTACAACACCGAAAAGTTATAACTCACAATCAAACGGGTCTCATCCACATCCCGGGCAAACTTCTCGTAGTTGGTGCGGTAAGTCGCATTACGCAACCGCAGGCTGACATCCTTGAACGTCCCGGTCTGGATCACGTACTTCAGCTCGCTGTCACGTTCCCACTCTTTGCCTTCCTGATCGCTCCCCGGAACCTTGATATGGTCGCCGTTCACATAACGGGTCAGGAAGCTCAGGCCGTTGATGCCGATCGCCTTGAAGTCATAGTCATAACGCAGCTGCCAGGAACGCTCCTGGGCAGCGGCGAAGTCGTTGACCTGCACGTAGTTCACCAGATACGGGTTGCTGCCATCCAGATACGGCATCGAGTTGTCACCGTTCATGCGTTGCCAACCGGCACTGAAGGTATGACCGCTGAAGCCGTAAGACAGCATGCCGCTCAACGCGCGGTTGTCGATTGAGCCCGCTTTCGCATCGCCGCTGTCGGCGCTTTTCAGCAAACGCAGATCGGCTTTCAACACACCGTCACCCAGCGGCTGATTGGCCAACAGACCCACGAAGTGCTGGCGATAGATGTCTTCCAGTTCGGCGTAGTGATACTGCGCGGTCAGGCGATCGTTGATCTTGTAGTCGAAGCCGTACATGTCGAAATGATCGGCGGTGGTGTTGCACGCATAACGCTTGTTCTTGCAGTGCACGCGTATTTCTTGCGAATCGGTCGAGTCCCGGGCGGTGTAGTTGTCCAGACGCGCGGCCATGAAGGTCAGGTTCTTCACCTCTTTGGAGGTCAGCATCGCACCGTTGAACATGGTCGGCAGCAGGCGGCCGTCGTTGTACTTGAGCAGCGGCAGATCCGGCAGCAGCGCGCCGTACTTCAGCACCGTATCCGAGACTTTGACCTTGGCGGTCAGGCCCATTTTTGCGTACTGACCTTTCGAACCGCGCGGGTTGTCGCCGCTGGACGGCAGCAGGCCGCTGTTGCTGCGATCCGGGCTGGAATCGAGCTGGAAACCCGCCATGCCCAGCGCATCGATCCCGAAACCCACGGTGCCTTCGGTGTAGCCCGATTGCAGATTGAGAATGAAACCCTGCGCCGACTCTTCGCGCTTGGACGCGCCCTGATCACTGGAGGTGTGCCCGTCACGGAAATCGCGGTTGAAGTACACCGTGCGCGATTCGATCTTCGCCGTGGTGTCTTCGAAAAAACCGCTGGCCTGGACCTGTGCGGTAAAACCGGCGCACAGCACAAAGGCTCCGAAGCCAAGCGACTGGCGCGGGGTGATGAGGGAAAATGGGGGACGCATTGAAAACTCCAACAGAACAACGATTGCGCAGAGGCGCAAACAACCAGAAATAGCTCCCGTCCCAGGTCGATAAAGAACCGGGAGGCAGTGAACACGCGGGGTGAGCGGCAATGATGGCAGATGGCTTTGACGTGCTACAGGCGACTTTAGTCTGAAACTGACTGGTTGTTCCAGGACGCGGTATTCGGCGTTCGCGACAGATTGGTTCGTCCGCAAGTGCCTGTTTTACTGGGCCAAACCGTGGGCCTAAGGGTTTTCCCTATGGGTTCTGACCACTGCCTCTACGGCATTTGCGCCTTGAACGAGGCGATTTAATCCTGCACCATCCGCCCACGCTAATCCAAAGGACGGAAATCAAGGCATGCTGGACGCCAACGCTACCCACATTACCCTCACGCTCGAAGGCGCTTCCGCCGACCTGCAAGTCCTCAGCTTCACCGGTCGCGAAGCCCTCAACGAGCCGTTCCGTTTCGACATCGAACTGGTCAGCGCCCGCCCCGACCTCAAACTTGAAGAACTCCTGCACAAGCCCGGCTGCCTGACCTTCGGCGCCACCGGCGAGGGCAAGATTCATGGTCTGGTGTATCGCATCGAGCAAGGCGATTCCGGCAAGACCCTGACCCGTTACAGCATCAGTCTGGTACCGCAACTGGCCTACCTGCGGCACAACCATGACCAGCAGATCTTCCAGCAACTGACGGTGCCGAAGATCATTGCCCAGGTTCTGGAAGATCGCGGCATTCTGGCCGACGCCTACAGCTTCCAGCTCGGCGCCGAATACCCGGAACGCGACTACTGCGTGCAGTACGACGAGTCCGACCTGCATTTCATCCAGCGCTTGTGCGAAGAGGAAGGCATCCACTTCCACTTCCAGCACAGCAGCAGCGGCCACAAACTGGTGTTCGGCGACGACCAAACCGTGTTCCGCAAACTGAAACCGGTCAACTACCAGCAAGACTCCGGCATGACCGCCGACAAACCGGTGATCAAGCGCTTCAACCTGCGTCTGGAAACCCGCACCAGCCGCGTCAGCCGCCGCGATTACGATTTCGAGAAACCAAAGATCCTGCCCGAAGGCGCGGCCAAATCCGCGTTCATGCCGGACCTGGAAGACTACGACTACCCCGGCCGTTTCACCACGCGCGAGCGCGGCAAGTTCCTCTCGACCCGAGCGCTGGAGCGCCACCGCAGCGACTACAAACTCGCCGAAGGCAAGGGTGACGAACCGACCCTGACGACCGGCCATTTCATGACCCTGGCCGAACACCCGCGCGCCGAATGGAACGATATGTGGCTGCTGCTGGAAATCTTCCACGAAGGCAAACAGCCGCAAGTGCTGGGCGAAAACGTCACCAGCGACGTCACCGACAACAAGAGCGATTTCCACCAGGGCTACCGCAACAGCTTCGTGGCCACCCCGTGGGACGCCCACTACCGCCCTGCCCTCGAACACCCGAAACCGAAAGTCCTCGGCAGCCAGACCGCCATCGTCACCGGCCCTGGCGGTGAAGAAATCCACTGCGACCAGTACGGCCGCGTGAAGGTGCAATTCCACTGGGACCGCGACGGCCAGGCCGACGACAAGACCACCTGCTGGCTGCGCGTCGCCAGCGGCTGGGCCGGCGCAGCCTATGGCGGCATCGCCATTCCACGGATTGGCATGGAAGTATTGGTGACATTCCTCGAAGGCGACCCCGACCAACCGCTGGTCACCGGCTGCCTGTACCACAAGGAAAACGTCGTCCCTTACGACTTGCCGGCGAACAAGACCCGCAGCACCTTCAAGACCCTGAGTTCACCGGGCGGCAAGGGCTACAACGAGTTCCGCATCGAAGACAAGAAAGGCGTGGAACAGATCTACATCCACGCCCAGCGCGACTGGGACGAAAACATCGAGCACGACCAGAAGATCCGCGTCGGCAACGAACGGCATGACACCGTCGAGGCCAATGTTTTAAGTGAATTCAAGGTCGAGGAACACCGCATCACCCACCTAGACCGCAAGAGCGAAATGCGCGCCAACGACCACCTGACCGTGGGCGTGACACAGCATGTGAAGGTCGGCACCGGTCAGTTCGTGGAAGCGGGCACGGAGATTCACTACCACGCCGGCGACAAGGTCGTGATCGAGGGTGGCATGGAACTCACGGCCAAGGCTGGCGGCAGTTTCGTCAAGGTTGATGCCGGTGGTGTGACCATCAGCGGTGCCGAGGTGAAGGCCAACACCGGCGGTGCTCCAGGGGTAGGTACTGGGATCAATATCTTGGCCCCCGTCATTCCCATTGCTGCCGCCATCGGAAGTGTTGGGCAGCTTTTAGAGCGAAAAATCGTTCCAGAGAAAACCGAACACGACCTGGACTTCCTTGTAACCAGCCAAGAGACAGGGTTACCACTGAAGAACTTCCCCTACGTGATTAAGACCTCCTCCGGCAAAAGCATTGTCGGTCGAACGAACGATGAGGGAAGAACAGCAAAAATCTCTAGCACGGAAGCGGAAACGGCCGTCATTGAAGTCTATGACGATATTCCGCCTATTAACCCTGGATGGGACGATTGAAATGGCCAAGAACAAGCCACTGACTACCGCTCAGAAACCACTCACGCCAAAAGCTGATACGGCGTCAGCGAAGGTTGCTGTGGATGACAGCCGACGCCTGAAAGAAATCCGGAAACTGGTGGAAGCCAATAATCAATCCAAGATCGACACCAACACGGTGATCTGCCAGATATACATGGAATCGCATTTCGACCCCGAAGCCGGTCGTGGTAAGCACTCAGCCAGAGGCCTCATGCAAATGCAGGAGCCTGCGGTCAAGCAGGTCTATAAATACCGAAAGAAAAAAGAGCTCGGTCGGATGCCCAACCAAGCCCAGACAGACGAGGCCTTCAGTGCAGGGGCTGCTTTTTACGCATCGCCTTCTATTTGGGACGAGGCCGAGAACATCAAGATCGGCACGGAGTACATGCAATATTGGCTCGACATCTCAAGTTCCACTGAGGAGGCTTACAAGAAGTATCGAGGGAAATCGAATGGCGTTTACTACCGCAAAATCAGTGACTGTGCCAAAAAACTGGACGCCAATCCCAACTCGATGGATGTTCTGAGGAATACATTGAAATGATAAAAGCCGGATTCGCTTTTGTCCTCGCTCTAGTGTGCCTTCCTGCTTTCGCCGAAACGAAGAAAACGCTACTGGATTGCCCGCTTTCAGATGGAACCACTGCCTCACTGCTGTCCACTTCAAGTGAGGACGGGCAGCGACTCTTCGTAAAACTCAATAACCAGACAGAAACTGCCTTCACTGACATGCCCGACTCGGACTTCGTCGGTGAAATTGCATTGGCAAAATGCACGGGCTCCGTTTTGATCTACGCCATGAACTATGGCTCTCCCTATTTGAAGGGCGCCGTTTTACGCAAGAATCCAGACAGCGGAACGCTGGAACGCATCGATTTTGCCGAAAAGGCCCTGCCGGTTTCTTTGTACCTGAATGCTCGGGAGATGCGCCTGGTCATTCCCAACGATGGCTATGAAATCCCCGAAAAATTTGTCGTTTACGACTACATCACCCCAAAAGGCCAGCCGGAAGAACCCAAGGGAGTGAATACGGTACCCGATAAAAAAGGTTTCAAAGTCATCGATCTCAAATAATGACTCTGCGTTGGGCTTCGCGTTCTGTCGACCAGAAGGTCACTCCCCGTGAGAGTCCAAATTACTCTGCTAGCTACTTTGAACCGGCATAGGCACGGGCAGATAATTCAAGTTTTCTGCCCGTGAATGCTAGGCCGTCGCTCTAAAAATCAAACCGGCGCCTGCCAGTTCAACATTTTCTGCTGCGCAACCTGAAGCAAATCACTGCCATCCTGCGTCAGCAGGTACAGCGCATGGGTGATGTGGGGGATGTCCTGGACGTCGGCGTGTTTGAAGCACAGGCAGTGCAGGGTTTCGAGCAGGTCGGCTGCGGCGCGGATGCGTTGCACGGCGGCTTCGAAGAGGTCTTTCGGGTTGGCTTGGGTGTCGATGACCAGCGGTGCGCTGTCGGTGACGCCGCTGTTGAGCGGGAGATAGCGGGCGGAGCTTAATTTCAGGATTGGCATTGGAATTACTCAAGGCAGCTTGAAAGTAACCGCCAGCACCGTGACCAAACGATGGGGAGGCGGACTGTGTACAGGCTTGGTCAACCGAGAACCACCTGACTCGGCTCGCCCGAAGGCGACCCTGCACACAGCCGCCACAGCAATGCACTCCACGGACACGAATGTTCGTCGGGGCGAATAATGGCACACATGCACAGGTGATTACGTTAGGTGACCAAACCTAAGCCGCTGATTTTGCAGCGACGCCAAACCATAACCGCCCCGCTCCAGCCCCCGAAAGCAGACAAGGCATCCACCCTTGTAGGAATCCGCCGAGACTCCCCCGCGAAACAATCCCCGCCCAGACAGCCGGCGTTCAGCCCGGTTAACCATCGCTTAACACCGTGGTCAAAAACTCTACTGAACCGCACACCCTCAGCCCCTGGCTGACGCCCAGTGCGGCAGGTTTGGCTTGCAACATGCCGAACTCCATTTCCGTCGCACCGGAGTCCATCATGAACATTCGTCCGTTCCTGCTCACCACCGCCCTCGCCTGCACCGCGTTTGCCGGGCTGGCCCAGGCCAATGACACTTCCAAGGCTGTTCCCTATGAATACGGAATGCCGCTGCATGTCGCCAAAGTGGTTTCCCTGACGGAGCCGCAGACGCAGGAGTGCAAGGTCATCACCGCCGACATGAAGTACCTCGACAACACCGGTAAACCGGAAGAAATCAGTTACCGGAAATTATCTGACGCCTGCAGCTTCCAGAACTGACAGAAAGCTCTGATTTGCGGCTTTGCGGTAGGCGAGCACAGGTCTCGAAGAGTATGCTCGGGGCCCTCCTCACTGCCGCAAGGATTCGCCATGCAGTTGTCGTTTCGCACGCTCTCGACCCTCACCTTCTCCCTGTGTTTTCTGCTTTCCTTGGCGTGGGGTCTGGCGCCACAGATGTTGCTGGCGATCTGGAGCATCGAGTATTCGGAGGCAGCCGGATTCGTCGCAAGGCGCAGCGCAGTGCTGTTTGCAGCGTTAGGAGTGATGTTTTATCTGGTACGCAACGCGCCGGTGTCGATCGCGCGCAATGCGCTGAGCAACGGCTTTATCGTCGGCTGTTTTGGCCTGGCGGTGCTGGGGTTTGCTGAATGGCTCAACGGCCACGCCGGCCCCGGGATTCTGCTCGCGGTGCTGGTCGAGTTCGCGCTGGGCCTTGGCTTCTTGCAGGCCCGGCGCGTGACGGTCGAACTGGGTGAAACAGTCGGTTAGACGACTCGGGATCGCGGCACTGAATGATGGATTGCCGTTTGTTGCGCAAGATCCGAGCGCAACCCGGCGATCAGGCCGTTGATTTCGCGACAGCTGTTCAAATGACTGGCATCGATGCCACTCACCTGCAGCTCAACCTGATCGGTCTGGTGATCGCCATACACTTTGACGGTCATCGACAGATCCGGGGACAGCGTGCATTGGCAGCGTTTCGGTAGAAAACTGCTTTCAATGATGTTGCGGAGTTCCAAGGCAGACAGAAACATGGCGAAACCTCTCCTTACTGTGAGACTGCCAATCAAGTATTCACGTTGACCGTTGCCACGGCTTCCCACGGGTGTATCCCCGCTGAATCCCTGGGTGTGACAAGCGGCTGTACTGCGAAATGCCCATTGGAGTGTAGGCGCCCAGACTCGGTGCACTGCACCAAATCAACGCATAAAACGTGCCTTTCATCGGGTCTTTTCCACCTCCTTGTAAATCAATGACTTGTGGAAAAGGCAGGCCACTGGCCAGTTGCAAAATGCAAGATTCGATCGTGCAGGCACTGCAATTTGCATGCGGCTGGCGGTTTGCATTCATCGCCCTTGGCAGTGAGAATGTCCGTCAACCAACGTACACCCGCCAGGAGGCTTCAATGGGAAATTTCACTGTTTACGCGACCGCCGGCCTGATGCTCGCCAGCCTGTCCACCCTCACCCACGCCGCCAAACTTGAAGACACCGCGCCTTATCCGAAGGCCGAAGCGGGCTTCACTCGCCAAGTCATCCACCTGCCGCAGCAGGCCCAGGAAGAAAACTTCAAAGTAGAAATCCTCGCTGGCAAGACCCTCGAAGTCGACTGCAACCGCCAACGCCTGGGCGGCACCCTCGAAGAGAAAAACCTCGAAGGCTGGGGCTATCCGTTCTACCGCCTGGAAAAAGTCAGCGGCCCGATGAGCACGCTGATGGCCTGCCCGCCCGGCGCCCAGAAAAAACGCGCATTCGTGCCGGTGATCGGTGACGGTTTCACGGTGCGCTACAACAGCAAGCTGCCGATCGTGATCTACGCACCGCAGGACGTCGAAGTGCGCTTCCGCATCTGGTCGGCCTCGGACAAGGTTGGCGTGGCCATTCCCGAGTAACTGACCAAGGAGCATCGGCATTGATTACTTGCCACGTCAGATACGTGATTGATCCCTACCAGCTGGACGCATTCGAAGCCTACGCCAAGACCTGGCTAGGCATTGTCGAGCGGCTGGGCGGAACCCATCACGGCTACTTCCTGCCCTCTGAAGGCGCGAGCAACATCGCGTATTGCCTGTTCAGTTTCCCGTCGCTGGCGGATTACGAAAGCTATCGCCACATCGCACTGACAGACCCGGAAAGCACGGCACTGGTGGCGGACTTGCTGGAAAAGAAATTCATCGTCAGCTACGAGCGCAGTTTTCTGCGTCCGCTGCTGCCCTGAACACTTCAAGGCCGTTGGCAACTGCCAACGGCTGACAGCTACGCGGCTGGAAATTCCGATTCATCTGACCAAGGAAGGATTTAATGATGTCCATCGCCCTGCCCCTCACCGCGTTGATCGCCTTCAGCGGCTATACCGTTTCCGTGATGCTGCAAGCCGAGCAGTCGCTGATCGACTTCGGCATCAGCCTGATGTCTCGGCCCGACACTGCGCAGGTGGTGATCGATCTCTATCTGCTGGCAACCCTGGCGGGCGTCTGGATGTACAAGGACGCGCGCAAGCGTGGGCAGTCGGGCTGGTCGGTGGTGCCGTATCTGTTGCTGACGGCGGTGTTTGTATCAGTCGGGCCGTTGTTGTACCTGGTTGTTCGGGGCCTGCAGGATCGCAAACGCCCGGCCCCGGTCATTTCGCCAGACGCCTGAGCCCGAACAGCATCCCGCCCGCCCCCAGCAGCATCGCCGCCAGGAACAACGGGTACGACACCCACCACGGCGTGCCGGCGGTCATCATGCTGAATTCCGACATGCCGCCGATGCTCGCAATCAGGTTGAGCGGCAGGAACACCACGTTGATCAGCGTCAGTTTGCGCAGCAGGTTGTTCATGCTGTTGTTCATCAGGTTGCCCCGGGCGTCGATCAGCCCGGAGAACACCGTCGAATAGATTTCCGCCTGCTTGTAGCACTGGTTGTTTTCGATGATCAGGTCGTCGATCAGGCCGATGGCTTCGCTGCCGAAATGCTGCTTTTCCGCGTGATTGCGCAACCGCGTCAGCACCGCGCCGTTGCTGTGCAGGGCGTTGATGTAATAGATCAGGCTTTCGCTGAGGTTGAACATCTGCACCAGATGCTGGTTTTGCATCGAGGCGTTGAATTTCTGCTGCAACTCCCGGGCGACCAATTTGATCACCTTCAGATGCCCGAGGTAGTGATGGATGTTGTTGAACAGCAGATCCAGCAACACGTCCAGCGGCGTGTTCAGTGGCTGACGTGTGCCGACACCGTGCAGCGGCGTGTCGTCCGTGGCGATTACCAGCAACTGGCCCGGTGAGAACAGCAAACCGCAGGACGACACCTCGAACGCCAGGCTGCCGCCGCCGGAATAGTTTTCCGGGCGTTTCCAGATCAGAAACAAGTGATCGGGGTGAAACTCGATCCGCGACACCTCGTCCGGATCCAGCGCCGAGGCCAGCGCGTGTTCATCGAGTTTGAAGTGACTGTGCAGCAAGTCGCGCTCGGCGGCGTCGGGGTCGCTGAACAGCATCACCTCGGCGTCCAGTCGCTCGACCCGCTGCAAACCGCCGTGATTCAGTGCAAAGCTGTTGATCATCGGCCGGTCACCAGGCCTGCCCGCGGCGTTTGAGTTCGAGACGCCGCACGAATTCTTCCAGTACCAGTGAATACAAATCGTCCTGCAGGTAGGCGTCTTCGATGCCTGCGTCGAGGTTCGGGTTATCGTTGACCTCGATTACCACCACCTTGTCGCCGGCCTGCTTGAGGTCAACCCCGTACAAGCCGTCGCCGATCAGGTTGGCGGTCTTCACCGCCAGTTCCACCACCGCGCGCGGCGCTTCGTGAATCGCCAGCGTGCGGCATTCGCCGTTGACGTCCTGGCCCTTGGCCTTGTGGTTGTAGATCTGCCAATGGCCCTTGGACATGAAGTACTGGCAGGCGAAGATCGGTTTGCGGTTGAGCACGCCGATGCGCCAGTCGTACTCGGTGTAGAAAAACTCCTGGGCCAGCAACAGCACCGAATGTTCGAACAGCTCGGCGGTGGCCTCCAGCAAAGCCTCTTGGCTCTCAACCTTGATCACGCCACGGGAGAAACATCCGTCGGGGATCTTCAGCACCAGCGGAAAACCGAGGCGTTCGCCGACCCGCTCGAAGTCCTCGGGTCGCTCCTTGTAGAGAATTTCCGTGGCCGGCATGCCCAGTTGATGGCTGTTGAGCAGGTCGGTCAGGTAGACCTTGTTGGTGCAGCGCAGGATCGACGTCGGGTCGTCCATCACCACCAGACCTTCGCTTTCGGCCTTCTTGGCGAAGCGATAAGTGTGGTTGTCGACGCTGGTGGTCTCGCGGATCAGCAGGCCGTCGTACTCGGCCAGCCTTGCGTAGTCCTTGCGTTCGATCAGCTCGACATCGATGCCCATGCCCTTGCCGACCCGCACAAAGTTTTCCAGTGCGCGGGCGTTGGACGGCGGCAACGCCTCCTGCGGATCGTGCAGGATCGCCAGATCATAACGCGCCACTTGCGGCGAACGCGGTACGCGCCAGATCTTGCGGCTGAAACCGTCCAGCGCATTGGCGAACTGATCTTCCTGATCGTCACGCAACTTGTGCAAGGCACCGGACTTTATGCCTTCGATATGCCATCCGTTAGTTCTGCGAAACTCAACTAACAGAATCGGGCACGGAAATACTTCAAACAATTGCCGGGCCAGATCCTGCAACGGCTCGATATGGGTTTTGCCGAAATAAAGTGTCAGCGTAAAACCTTCGGTATCGCTGTAAAGATGATGACTGAGGGCTTTTTCCAGGGTTTTATCCAGGTCATCCAGCGCCAGACCGTAAAGGGATTTTCGCGTCAGTTCGCTGATGGTGCGCACCGAAGGAATCACCTTGTGCCCGCGCGCTTCAGCCAGCAGCGAGCAGTAATAACCGTGCCCCAGATACTTGTAGCTGCGGCACAGGTTGATCACCTGCACCCGTTTTCCCGGCTCGCTGTCGGGTGGTTGTTCAAGGTATTCCTGGGCCGTCAGGATGTCTTCGCTGGGGAAATACGAGGCCCAGTCTTCCTTGCGTTCGACGATGATCAACACTTGACTGGAAGTTCTGATCTGCGGTTTTAAATAAGTTGCCGGTGGCAAACTTTGACTGGATACTTCGCGCCAATGACCCTGTACCGCTGACATAGAAATTGATCCGTTGGAGAACAAGACCTTTTCTATTAAGCACGAAGTTTTTCGAAAGTCCCGTTTCGTTACGCAACTTTTACGGTGGTCATATGAATGCTGTTTTTCGCCTGGCGGTCGTTGATGATTTGCCAGCGTTGCTCACGCTGGAGATGCACTGTTTCACCACGGACCGGCTCACCCGCCGCAGTTTCCAATGGATGATCACCCGGGCCCACGGGCAATTGTGGGTGGCCGAACGTGAGGGCCAACTCGCCGGTTATGCGCTGGTGCTGTTTCATCGCGGCACCTCGCTGGCCCGGCTGTATTCGATTGCGATTGCTCCCGAGGCGCGCGGCGGTGGTCTGGGCAAGCAATTGCTGCAACGGATCGAGGCCTGCGCGCTTGAGTACGACTGCGCCTACCTGCGGCTGGAAGTGCGCACCGACAATCCGTCCGCCATCGCTCTGTACGAGCGCAACGGTTACCGACGTTTTGCCCTGATCCATGACTACTACGAGGATCACACCGACGCACTGCGTCTGGAGAAACGCATTCTCCAGCACCGCGACTCACGCAACATCAAGGTCCCCTTTTACCGACAAACCACCGACTTCACCTGCGGCCCGGCCTGCCTGCTGATGGCCATGGGTGCGTTGCAGGCCGATCGTTTGCTGGAGCGGCGCGAGGAATTGCAGTTGTGGCGCGAGGCAACCACGGTGTTCATGACGGCTGGCCATGGCGGTTGCAGCCCGCAAGGTCTGGCACTGGCAGCCTGGCGCCGGGGCTTCAAAGTACGTTTGCAACTGAGCATAACCGGACCGCTTTTTCTCGACGGAGTACGTGACGCGCATAAAAAAGACGTCATGCGCCTGGTCCATGACGAGTTCATGACGCAACTGAACGACACAGACGTCGATCAGGTCATTGGCGTAATGCTGGACTTGCCCGCATTGCTGACCAACGGCGGTCAACCCCTGGTGCTGATCAGCAGCTATCGCCTGACCCGGTCCAAATCGCCGCACTGGGTGATCGTCACAGACTGCGATGAAGACTTCGTCTACCTGCACGACCCGGATGTCGATCACAGCCAGCATCGTCAGCCCATGGACTGCCAGCACGTGCCGGTCAGCCATGGGGAGTTCGAGAAGATGTGCCGCTTCGGTCGCGGCAAGTTGCGGGCAGCGGTGGTGCTTTACGCTCGCTCACCCGCGTAAAAGGTTCATTTGAGTCCGATTTTGTACAGCGAACCATCGGACTCATCGGTCAGCACATACAGGTAACCGTCCGGCCCTTGGCGCACATCACGGATCCGCTGCTTCAGTTCGCCCAGCAAGCGTTCCTCATGCACCACCTTGTCGCCGTCGAACTGCAAACGGATCAGCTCCTGCGTCACCAGCGCACCGATGAACACGTTGTGCTGCCAGGGTTTGAAGCGATCGGCATCGTAGAAGGCCATGCCGGTGACGCCCGGGGATTTTTCCCAGACATGGTGCGGCCCTACCGTGCCTTCTGCGGTTTTGCCCTTGGCTTCCGGGATCGGTTGCATGGAATAGTTGATGCCGTGGGTCGCCAGCGGCCAGCCGTAATTCTTGCCGCGCTCGATGATGTTCACCTCGTCGCCGCCGCGCGGGCCGTGCTCGTTTTCCCACAGGGTTCCGGTCCACGGATTGAGCGCGGCGCCCTGGGGATTGCGGTGGCCGTAAGACCAGATCTCCGTGCGCACGCCGGACTGGCCGACAAAGGGGTTGTCATCCGGCACCTTGCCGTCGGGGTAGATCCGCACAACCTTGCCTTGCAGCTTGTCCAGGTCCTGCGCGGTCGGACGGTCGTTGTTTTCGCCCAGGGTAATGAACAGGTAACCGTCGCGGTCGAACACCAGTCGCGAGCCGAAGTGGTTGCCGACCGACAGTTTCGGTTCCTGACGGAAAATCACGTTGAAGTCCTTCAGGGTTTTCAGGTCGTCCGACAGACGCCCGCGCCCGACCGCCGTTCCGGCTTTGTCACCCGCTCCGCCGCCCTCGGCATAGGACAGGTACACGAGGCGATCCTGTTTAAAGTCCGGTGACAGCACCACATCGAGCAATCCGCCCTGCCCTTTGGCCCAGACGTCCGGCACACCGGTGATCGGCGCGGACAGTTTGCCGTCAGCGCCTACCACACGCAGGTTACCGGGGCGCTCAGTCACCAGCATGCCCTGGCGATCCGGCAGGAACGCCAAGGCCCATGGGTGCTTGAGCCCTTGGGTAATCGTTGTGACCTCGAGGGTGCCCTGCTCGCTTTGCAGCTCTTTGGGAGCGGCAGCGAACGCCGGGCTAGTGATCAGTGCACTGGCACACAGGCCGGCCAGAAGGGTTTTACGCAACATGCACGATTCCTTTTGTTCGTGTGAAGGGCTGACAGAAGCGGTTCTGCCATTCAACGGTTGCTCCCGCTGTCACGGGCTGGAGGATTGGGGATGAAGGTGGGTGGCGTGCTCGGGACGGAGCGCAGCGGCTGGCCATTGCCGATGCCGCGGTTTTCCAGGGTCGGCGGGCGTGGTACGGGCACCGTGTTCGGCCCGCGAACAGGCGGAGCGCTGGGCTGGGTGCCCTGCATGCTGTTGGGGTTGGCCCGGCGGATCGGGCTGTTGTAGGGGTTGTTGCTGTTGCCGGTCGGACTTTGCGCCAGCAACAACGGTGAATGCGTGATTGCGCCCTCTGCGTGAACCAGACCACCAGTGAGGGCGAGCAATGCAATGCCAAGCAGGAAACGGTTCATGAACGGCCTCTTTCGATGCACGTGGATTAGAGCCTTCGAGTCCACGCTACGCCCAGGGTTCGGATTTGTTAACCCGTCACCGCTAAACAAGATGTAACACGGCTTGACCTGCCGTTTACCGCCGCACCCTGCAAACAACGGAAACTTTTACGCAGGGCCACGGGTCACCCGAACATCACTCGGAGAACAGCACCATGGCTCGGGCAATCTGGAAAGGCGCAATCAGTTTCGGTCTGGTGCACATCCCCGTGGCGCTGGTTTCGGCGACCTCGTCCCAAGGCGTCGATTTCGACTGGCTCGACAGCCGCAGCATGGACCCGGTCGGCTATAAACGGGTCAACAAGGTCACCGGCAAGGAAGTCACCAAGGAGCACATCGTCAAAGGCGTGCAGTTCGAAAAAGGCCGCTATGTGGTGCTCAGCGAGGAAGAGATCCGTTCGGCACACCCGGTTTCGACCCAGACCATCGACATCTTCGCTTTCGTCGACAGCGAGCAAATTCCGTTGCAGAACATCGACACGCCCTATTACCTGGCCCCGGACAAGCGCGGTGGCAAGGTCTACGCCCTTCTGCGTGAAACCCTGAGCAAAACCCAAAAGGTCGCCCTCGCCCGTGTGGTTTTACACACGCGTCAGTATCTGGCCGCGTTGATGCCCCTGGAGTCGGCATTGGTGCTGGTGAAACTGCGCTGGCCTCAGGAAGTGCGCAGCCTTGATGAACTGGCACTGGGCAGCGAAGTGACCAAACCGCAGTTGGCCAAGGGTGAACTGGACATGGCCAAGCGGCTGGTGGAAGACATGACGGCAGACTGGACGCCCGAGGACTACAACGACGAGTTCGAAAACAAGATCATGGCGCTGGTGGACAAAAAGGCCCATGAAGGCAAGATCGAAGACGTTGAAACCGTTTCCGGTGAGGAAGAGCGCAAATCGGCCGATGTTATCGACCTGACCGAACTGCTCAAGCGCAGCCTCGGCGGGAAAGCCCCGGCCAAACCGGCGAAGAAGACAGCCAGCAAGGCAACACCAGCGAAGAAGACCAAAAGAGCGTCGTGAAAATGAAATCGGGCGACTGCCTTTCAACAGTCGCCCGATGCGTCAGATCAGAATAAAGATCGCCAGCAGTCCGCCGAAGATCGCCCACTTTTCCATGTAATAGAGCTTGCGATTGCGCTTCTTCAGCTCTTTGCCGCGCAGTCGAATCTTGTAGATTTTGGTAAACAATCGGTTGATGCCACCGGTGCGGTCACCCGCGTCGTTCGGTGCACCGGCCGCCGACATCACGGTACGGCTGAACCAGCCGTTGAACGCCGCTGCCCAGCGATACTTCATCGGACGTTCGACGTCACAAAACAGAATGATGCGATTCTGGTTGGTGGTGTTTTCTGCGTAATGAATGAAGGTCTCATCGAACATCACCGCTTCGCCATCACGCCAGTGATAGTTCTCGCCATCGACATTGATGTAGCAACCGGCGTCGTTCGGCGTTTCCAGACCCAGGTGATAACGGTAGGAACCGGCGTAAGGATCGCGGTGACGCACCAGTTTCGAGCCCGGCGGCAATTCTGCAAACATCGCAGCCTTGATCGAGCCGATGCTCTGCACCAGTTCGGTAGTACGTGGGCACAGTTGCAGTGCCGACGGGTGGCTGTCGCCGTACCATTTCAGGTAGAAACGCTTCCAGCCGGTCTTGAAGAACGAGTTGAAACCGACGTCGTCGTACTGATTCGAGCGCTTGATCTCGCCGGCGCGCAGCAGATTGCGGCCTTCCTCGCGGATTTCTTCCCAGTGGGTCTGTAACGGAGTCAGGTCGGGAAAATCCTTCGGATCGAGATACGGCGTGTTGGGCTTTTTCGAGAACAGATAAAGGAAGCAGTTGATCGGTGCCAGAAACGAAGAGTGATCGCTAAGTTGTCGACCGAGCTTGTGGCGCACGCGACCACGCAGATGAACGTATGCAATGGAAATGACATATACAGCGGCAATGATGAGTTTCACGGAAATCGTCACACGTCAGAAGTGAGCAAACTGCGCGCCTTCAGGGCTGTGGCCCAAGGTCTGTGGCAGTGGTCTGAAATCAAAAAAAACGTCCCGGTGGCGCATCCTTGAGCCCATGCCGGACAAGGCATTGGGTGAATGGATGGCATTTTAGCCACAGTTTGTAACCAATAGTGAACACTCGTCTGTGAAAAACTGTCCCGCGATCGCGCCAAACGGCAATCGGGATGTCACCGCCCTATCGTTTAAAGAGCCAGACCAGTACAATCGCCGCCAAACTTTACGCGCCCCCCTTGGTTGATGACGGGATTGTCCCGCCTCAGCGCACTTCGACTCGGGCCAAGCGCTCCGGCTGCACCCTCGCTACTCAGCACGCTTCGCAGGAAAAACCTTTGATTTCTACAGCTAACATCACCATGCAGTTCGGCGCCAAGCCGCTGTTTGAAAACGTTTCGGTCAAATTCAACGGCGGCAACCGCTACGGCCTGATCGGCGCCAACGGTTGCGGCAAGTCGACCTTCATGAAAATCCTCGGCGGCGACCTCGAGCCGTCCGGTGGCCAGGTCATGCTGGAGCCGAACATTCGCCTGGGTAAATTGCGCCAGGATCAGTTCGCCTACGAAGAATTCACCGTGATCGACACCGTGATCATGGGTCACGAGGAGCTGTGGAAGGTCAAGGCCGAGCGTGACCGCATCTACTCGCTGCCGGAAATGAGCGAAGAAGACGGCATGGCCGTGGCCGAGCTGGAAACCGAGTTCGCCGAGATGGACGGCTACACCGCCGAATCCCGCGCCGGTGAACTGCTGCTGGGTCTGGGTATTCCGCTGGAACAGCATTTCGGCCCGATGACCGAAGTGGCTCCGGGCTGGAAGCTGCGTGTTCTGTTGGCCCAGGCACTGTTCTCCGATCCGGAAGTGCTGCTGCTCGACGAACCGACCAACCACCTGGACATCAACACCATCCGCTGGCTGGAAACGATTTTGACGGCGCGTAACAGCACCATGATCATCATTTCCCACGACCGTCACTTCCTGAACAGCGTCTGCACCCACATGGCCGACCTGGACTACGGCGAGCTGCGTCTGTTCCCGGGCAACTACGACGAGTACATGACCGCGGCGACCCAGTCCCGCGAGCAACTGCTGTCGGACAACGCCAAGAAGAAAGCCCAGATCGCCGAACTGCAAACGTTCGTCAGCCGCTTCTCGGCCAACGCCTCGAAAGCCAAGCAGGCCACTTCCCGTGCCAAGCAGATCGACAAGATCCAGCTGGCCGAAGTCAAGCCATCGAGCCGCGTGAGCCCGTTCATCCGTTTCGAACAGACCAAGAAGCTGCACCGCCAGGCCGTGACCATCGAGCAGATGTCCAAGGGCTTCGACGGCAAGACCCTGTTCAAGAACTTCAGCTTCACCGTTGAAGCCGGCGAGCGCGTGGCGATCATCGGCCCGAACGGCATCGGCAAGACCACCCTGCTGCGCACGCTGATGGGCGAACTGACCCCGGACGCAGGCACGGTGAAGTGGACTGAAAGCGCGGAGCTGGGCTACTACGCTCAGGACCACGCCCACGACTTCGAAGACGACGTCAGCCTGTTCGACTGGATGGGTCAGTGGACTCAGGGCGAGCAAGTGATCCGTGGCACCCTCGGTCGCATGCTGTTCTCCAACGACGAGATCCTCAAGTCGGTGAAGGTGATTTCCGGTGGTGAGCAAGGTCGCATGCTGTTCGGCAAGCTGATCCTGCAAAAGCCGAACGTACTGGTAATGGACGAACCGACCAACCACCTGGACATGGAATCGATCGAGGCGCTGAACCTGGCGCTGGAAAACTACCCGGGCACGCTGATCTTCGTCAGCCACGACCGTGAGTTCGTATCGTCCCTGGCCACCCGCATCATCGAGCTGAGCCCGAACGGCGTGACCGACTTCAGCGGCACCTACGACGATTACCTGCGCAGCCAAGGCGTAGTGTTCTGAGTCGAATCGAGCGGTAAACAGAAAGCCCTGTCCTTGTGACAGGGCTTTTTTTTGCTCATTGCTGATCGTTCCCACGCTCTGCGTGGGAATGCCTCAAGGGAGGCTCCGTGTTCCAGCTCTCGAATGGGACGCAGAGCGTCCCGGGCTGCATTCCCACGCGGAGCGTGGGAACGATCAACATGAGGCCGTGGGTGCGTGGTGCGTGGAATCGATCGTTAGCCTGCTTTCTTTTATTTCAGCGCCACGCCATGATGCGGACTCTCCCACCGCCGCCCGCGAACGAGTTCTCATGTCTGCGCAGCAACAGCCACCGCAAAGCTCCATGGCGATCACCCTGCAGATCGTCTCCATCGTTTTCTATACCTTTATTGCCTTCCTCTGCATCGGCCTGCCGATTGCGGTGCTGCCCGGTTACGTGCACGAACAACTGGGTTTCAGTGCCGTGATCGCGGGGCTGGTGATCGGTTCGCAATACCTGGCCACTCTGCTCAGTCGGCCCATGGCCGGGCGCATGTCGGATACCGTCGGGACCAAACGGGCGATTGTTTACGGCTTGTCGGGGATCGTACTCAGCGGCTTGTTGACGCTTGTCTCTACGTTGCTGCAGGACTTCCCGCTGACGAGCCTGATCATCCTGATCGCCGGGCGCTTGCTGCTCGGTATCGCGCAAGGATTGATCGGCGTCGGCACCATCAGTTGGTGCATGGGTCAGGTAGGGGCGGAACATACCGCCCGTTCCATCGGCTGGAACGGCATCGCCTCTTATGGCGCCATCGCCATCGGCGCGCCGTTGGGTGTGCTGATGGTGGCCGACTACGGCTTTACCAGCCTCGGGATCGCGCTCTCGGTATTGGCCGCTGGCGCCCTGTTGCTGATCCGCAACAAGCCTTCGGTGCCGGTGGTGCGCGGCGAACGCCTGCCGTTCTGGAATGTATTCGGACGCATTGCACCGTTCGGCGCCAGTCTGAGCCTGGCTTCGATCGGTTACGGCACCCTGACCACCTTCATCACCCTGTATTACCTCAATCGCGGCTGGACCGGCGCGGCGTACTGCCTGACGGTATTCGGTGTGTGCTTCATCCTGTCGCGACTGCTGTTCATTTCAGCCATCGCACGTTTTGGCGGTTTTGCGTCCGCCATCGCCTGCATGGCCATCGAGACCGTCGGACTGTTGCTGCTGTGGCTCGCACCCTCGACCGCGTACGCCTTGATCGGCGCAGGCCTGGCCGGATTCGGTCTGTCGCTGGTGTATCCAGCGCTGGGCGTTGAAGCGATCAAGCAGGTACCCAACTCCAGCCGTGGTGCCGGGCTGAGTGCCTATGCGGTGTTTTTCGATCTCGCACTGGCGATTGCCGGCCCGTTGATGGGCGCGGTGGCGTTGAATCTGGGGTATTCGTGGATTTTCCTGATCGCTGCACTGCTGTCCGTCACCGGACTGGCGCTGACGTTATGGCTCAAGCGTCGGGCAATGGCCTGAGCCTTTACTGATCCGCCGTCTGCATCCCCGCGCGGGTCGGCCTGCCCAGAGCGTGGGAGAAGAACCGCCCGGCCTCGGAAATCAGGTTGCGATGGATGTCTTCGCGATCCACGCCATCGGCATCGGTGCACAGCGCCGGCATGGCGAGGATCTGCTCTTCGGTGCACGGCGCCATGAACACAAAGTGCCCTGCCCCGGCCAGCAATTTGAAGTCGGGCGCGGTCGGCAGCTTGCGCGCCAGGGCGGCGGCGTTTTTGTCGAAGGCCACCAGTTTGTCGCCGTCACCGCTGTAGAGCAGCACCGGCACGTGCACATCGGCGAGGGTGTGACGACCAAACTTGAGGCTCAGCGGCGCCATCAGCAGCAATGCATGCACGCGTGGATCGGCCACCGGTTGCAGATCGTCGCGATCGACAATCAACTCACCCTGGGTGTTGCAGGCGTCGCGGTCGTCCGGGCGTTCCTGGCAGTAACGGCGCAGACGATCCAGATCAGGCTGTGCGCCGGACAGAATCAACGCGGTCTCGCCGCCTGCCGAATAACCAATGACGCCAACCTGATCAGCATTCACGTACGGCGCGAGCATGCGGTCGCCCAACGTGGCGGTAATGGCTTCGGAAATCTGGATCGGCCGGCCGTAAAGGTTGCTCAGCGTACCGAGGCGGCTGTGATCCTTGGAGTTGTCGCCGGGGTGAATCACCGCCACCACCACAAAGCCCTTGCGTGCCAGTGACGTGGCCAGGTCGTGCAGCGCCAAGGGCGTGCCGGTGTTGCCGTGGGACAGCATCAGCATCGGGAAGCGGCCGATGGCGACTTTAGTGTCTTCGCCGGCCTCGACCGAATAGCCTTCGAGCAGGCTCATGTGTTCGCGATCGCTGGAGGGATAGAACGCGATGGCACGCATCGGTTGCAGGTCGAGCGGGTCGAGGAACGTCATCTCGTGATAGCCGACGCTCCAGCGTGGGTGCTGCCCGGGCGCAGCGTGCACTGAATTCAGGCTGCCGAGCAGGCAAATCAGTAACGCTGCACAAAGACGCATCATGGGATGCCCCACCCTGTTGTTACTCAATCGAAAGATCCGTTGTGTTCGACGCCCGAAATTCCGAGGTTCGGTGATCCGGCGCGGCGTTGCACTCAGACGTTGATCATCAGACTGCATAACCCGGGCCAGATTATGTAACAGTCAGAAACAAAAAACTCCGTATCTGGCCCTTGCGGATCCAGAATACAGAGTTTTTTTGGGTTTGCCTGAACAGGAGCTGTTCTTTACGCAAGCCTTACGCGGCGGCGAACAGTTGCTCGCTGATTTTCGCCTGAGCAGCGCTCATGGCGCTGTTGCGCACTTCTTCGCCATAGGCCAGGCCTTCAGCACGCACGACTTCGATGTCGGTGATGCCGAGGAAGCCGAACACCAGCTTCAGGTAGTCTTCGTGCGCCACGCCCGAAGCCTGACCTGCGTGGATGCCGCCAGCGGTGGACACGATCACCACTTTCTTGCCACCGCACAGGCCTTCAGGGCCGGCTTCGGTGTAGCGGAAGGTCTGGCCGGCAACGGCAATGCGGTCGATCCAGGCTTTGAGCTGGGTCGGCACGGTGAAGTTGTACATCGGTGCAGCGACGACGATGGCGTCGGCGGCGATGAATTCGGCCAGGGTGGTGGCGCTCAGTTCGGCTTCGTGCTGTTGTGCGGCGTTGCGCAGTTCAGCGGTGGTGCCGGCGGCAACCAGAGTGGTCGACGAGAAGTGGCTGATGGCGTCGGCGGCCAGGTCGCGGTAGGTCACGACAGCGCTTGGCTCGGCGGCTTGCCAGGCTTGAGTCACTTGACTGCTCAGCTGACGGGAAGCGGAGTTGTCGCCCAGAATGCTCGAATCGATGTGCAGCAGTTTCATGTGGAATCTCCTGGAATGAATCGCCGGTGGCGACGGAATGGAGACAATCCTACCGACGAAACCAATAGCTGATTAGACGGCAACAATGCGATAGTTTGTCCCACTGATAGAACAGTCGGATTTCCCCATGCAAGACCTCAACGATCTCTACTATTTCGCCAAAGTGGTCGAGGCTGGCGGATTCGCCGCCGCCGGCCGCTTACTGGGCATTCCCAAGTCACGCCTTTCACGGCGCATCGCCGAGCTGGAAGAACGCCTCGGCGCACGCTTGCTGCAACGCACCACTCGCCAATTGAAGCTGACGGCGGTCGGCGAACGCTATCTGCGTCACTGTCAAGCAATGCTGCTGGAAGCGGAAATGGCCGACGAGACGGTCGCCAGCATGTCCAGCGAGCCTCGCGGACGCCTGCGCGTTTCAAGCCCTACCGGGCTGGCCCATGAAATGCTGCCAGTGGTGATCAGCAATTTCCTTGGCAAATACCCTCAGGTGCAGCTGGAAGTCACCCTGATCAATCGCCGGGTCGACCTGATTACCGAAGGCATCGACGTGGCCCTGCGCGTGCGCGAACACGGCGATGAAGAACCGATGCTGGTGACCCGCCGCCTGCGGCAAGCGCAAATGGTGGTGGTGGCTAGCCCTTCCTTTATACAAGGCGTGGAAATCAATCATCCGCAAGACTTGAAGAACTTGCCGGTGTTAGGCGCTTTGGAGGCCGACCGCATGGTGCATGTGCGCCTGCTCGATCAGCACGGCAAGAGTTGCGATCTGGCGCTGGAAGCCCGGCTGGGGATCGACGATTTCATCGTGCGCAAGGCGTGTGTGCTGGCCGGCCAGGGTTTCACCCTGTTGCCGATGATGTATTGCGAAGCCGAGTTGAATAACGGCACGCTGGTGCAATTGTTGCCGGACTGGTCACTGCCTGGCGGCTGGCTGCAAGCGGTGTATCCGCATCGGCGCGGGGTGATGCCGGCGGTGCGCGCGTGGATCGATCATCTGGTCGAATCGTTCAATGCCTGTGGAGAACGGCTGTTATGAAACAAGGAAAGATGAGCGAGAAGGACGTCGCAGAGTTCTGCATGGCCCTGCCCGGCGCCCGGGAAGACTACAAATGGGGTGGCGTGCGGGTGTTTTCGATTGCCGGCAACAAGATGTTCGCCTTGCAGGGATTGCGCGGTGATTCGCTGGCATTCAAGGTCGACAAGGACCTGTTTCTCGGTCATTGCGACCGGCCGGGCATTCACCCGGCGCCGTATCTGGCCCGGGCGCAATGGATCATCATGCACCCGCCCTACCCGCTGGGCGCCGAGGAACTGCAAGGGTTGCTGCAGCGTTCTCATCAACTGGTGGTGAGCAAGCTGCCCAAGCGCGTGCAGGTCGGGCTGTTGCTCTAGAACAGCGCCAGCAGGTTGGAACCGAGGAACAACTGATCGATCCAGAACATCTGGTGCAACGCCACGATCATCCAGAACAGCACCTGAAACGACACCTTGCGCGTCTTGTGCCGGAAGACCTGCTGGGCGATCAACGCGCCAGGCCAGCCGCCGGCCAGTTCCACGGCGTGCAGGATGTTCTCCGGCGTACGCCAGGCGTCGGCGCGGGCCTTGCGCTTGTCCGCCCAGTACAGGAAAAACGCCAGCACGCTGACCAGCCCGTAAGCCGTCAGCGGTACCAGGGAAATCCCGCGCAGCCACATCGACAGCGAGCCGGACAACGGCAAGGCGCAGACGATCAGCAGCACCACCAGCTTCAATTTCAGATGCTGAACATTGCCACCGGAAGGTCCGCGTTCCGGGCGACGTGCGCGGGAATCACTCATGGCTGGGCGGCCGTCCAGTCGACCCAGCCGAACTGCCAGGTCGCCAGAATCACCAGACCGAAGACGATCCGATACCAGGCGAACGCCGCGTAGCTGTGGCTGCCAATAAACTTGAGCAAACCGCGCACGGCGATCATGGCGAAGATGAAGGCCGTGACAAAACCGATGGCGAACACCGGAAAATCTGCCGGTACGAACAGGTCGCGATACTTGTAGCCCGAGTACACCGCCGCACCGACCATGGTGGGCATCGCCAGGAAGAACGAAAACTCGGTGGCGGTCTTGCGCGACAGGCCGAACAGCAGGCCGCCGATGATGGTCGAGCCAGAGCGCGAGGTGCCGGGGATCATTGCCAGGCACTGGGCGAAGCCAATCTTCAGTGCATCCGTCCAGCGAATCTCGTCGACCGTTTCGGCATGGACTTCATGCTGACGCTGTTCGGCCCACAGCATCACGATCCCGCCCACCACCAGCGCGGCGGCAACGGTGATCGGGTTGAACAGGTAGTGATGAATCAAGTCGGCGAAGATCACCCCCAACACCACGGCGGGCATGAAAGCGATCAGCAGGTTGACCGTGAAGCGCCGCGCACTCGGCTGGGTCGGCAAGCCGATGACCACGTCGAGAATCTTGCGTCGAAACTCCCAGACCACCGCGAGAATCGCGCCGAGCTGAATGATGATGTTGAACGCCATGGCCCGCTCGCCTCCGAAATCGAGCAAGTCGGCAACAATGATCTGGTGTCCGGTACTGGAAATGGGCAAAAACTCCGTCAGCCCCTCTACAACTCCAAGAATTAGTGCCTGCAAGGCCGTCCAAAGATCCATCAATCCCCCAGAGAGCGATGCGCAGCGGCATGCTCCGATAGTATTTTTTACGTTCACTTCGTTCAGCGTAGCTGGTTGTAGCTGTACCGATTCCGCACGCGCAGGATCCACACGAAACAGTCAAAATTCCGTGAAAAATCAATTTGGATTCAGGTTTTCACGCGCGGGGCCGAAATCCTAACAGACAAGTCGTAATCGCGCTGCCGCGTTCTACGACTTGGGTCGCGTATGCCCGGTCACCGAAACGTGGTTGGATGCTGGCGGTGGTTTATTACAAGAAAAAGAATCCGGAGTGACAGCGTTATGAACAGCTTGCGCAGTGTGTCGATCAGCCGACGCTTGTGGCTCATCTTGATTGTGGCGGTGGTCATGCTCCTGACGTTGGGCGTGTTGATGCTCAAGCAGATCCACGATGACCTGTATCACGCCAAGGCCCAGAAAACCCAGCATGTGGTGCAGACCGCCAGCGGTTTGCTGACCTACTACCAAGGCCTCGAAGCGGCAGGCACCCTGACCCGCGACGTGGCGCAGAAACAGGCGCTGACCGCGATCCGCGGCCTGCGTTATGACCAGAACGACTACTTCTGGATCAACGACCTCACGCCCGTGATGGTCATGCACCCGACCAACCCAAAGCTTGAAGGCCAGAACCTCTCGGCGATACGGGATCCGGACGGTTTTGCGGTGTTCAACGAAATGGTCGCCATCGCCAAGGCCAAGGGCGCCGGCATGGTCGATTATCGCTGGCCTAAACCCGGCGCCAGTGAACCGGTGGCCAAGACCTCCTACGTGAAACTGTTCGAGCCGTGGGGCTGGGTCATCGGTTCGGGCGTGTACGTCGACGACGTGCAGGCCGAGTTTCAGGGGCAGGTGATCAAGGCGTCGGTGGTCGGGCTGGTCATCGCGGTGATCATGGCGCTGCTGGTGATCCTGATCGCGCGCAGCATCGTCCGCCCGTTGCAGGAAACCGTGAACGCCATGGCCAACATTGCCAGCGGCGAAAGCGATCTGACTCGCAGCCTCGACACCCACGGCCAGGACGAAGTCACTCAACTGGCCCATCACTTCAATGCCTTCACCGCCAAGTTGCGCCGGGTGATCGGTGACTTGCAGGTGTCCGCCAGCGCATTAGGCCAGTCGTCCAGCGAATTGGGCAATGATGCAGCGCAGGCCCAGCAACGCAGCCAACAGCAGTCGCAGCAGATGGAACTGGTGGCTACTGCCGTCAACGAAGTGACCTACGGCGTACAGGACGTGGCGAAGAATGCCGAACACGCCGCCAGCGAAATGCGTGATGCCGAGGCGCAGGCCCAGCAAGGCCAGATCAACATCGATGGCAGCCTGCAGCAGATCGACAAGCTCTCCGGCACCATCGATCAGGCCGTCGAAGTCATTCGCACGCTGGCGACTGAAAGCACGCAGATCGGCAGCGTGCTGGAGGTGATCCGCTCGATCGCCGAGCAGACCAACCTGCTGGCCCTCAACGCCGCGATTGAAGCGGCTCGCGCCGGCGAACAGGGTCGCGGTTTTGCGGTGGTGGCCGACGAAGTGCGTTTGCTGGCGCAACGCACGCAGAAGTCCACGGCGGAAATCCAGACGATGATCGAACGCCTGCAAAACCACTCCGAAGCCGCCGTGAAGGTGATCGGCGACAGCAGCAAGGCTTCGCAACTGACTATAGAACAGGCCGGCCTGGCCAGTGCGAGCCTGAATGCCATCGGCCAGGCCCTGCGCAACCTCAATGGCCTGAACGCCTCGATTGCCAGCGCAACGCTGCAACAGGCGCACGTGGTCGAAGACATCAATCAGAACGTTACCCAGGCAGCGGGCTTGTCCCACAGCACCGCGCTGGCGGCCGAGCAGTCGAGCGTGGCGAGTGTGAAACTCGGCCAGCTCAGCGAACAACTGAACGGGCTGCTGCGCCAGTTCCGCGTCTGATAGCCCTTGCAGGTGGGAACTCGTTTCCCACCTGTTTTTCGGTACAATCCGCTCCCTCTTTTATTCCCCCCAAGGATTCTGCATGTCCGGGCTTGAACTGTTTGCCGCCGCTCTCGGCGTGATCGCCGTGTGGCTCACGGTCAAACAGAACCCGTGGTGCTGGCCGATCGGGCTGGTCATGGTGTCGCTCTACACTTGGGTGTTCTTCGAGGTGAAGCTGTATTCGGACATGCTGCTTCAGGTGGTTTATGCCGGGCTGCAAATTTATGGCTGGTGGCAGTGGACGCGGGCCGGAACGATGCATGACGGGCGCGAAGTCAGCCGGCTCGACAATCGCTCGATTGTGCAGGGGCTGGTGATCGGGGCAGTGGGCAGTCTGTTGCTGGGCGCGGCCATGGCCCACTGGACTGACGCTGCGCAACCGTGGCTCGACGCGGCGCTGACCGGTTTCAGCCTGGTCGCGCAATTCTGGATGGCCCACAAGCGCCTGCAATGCTGGGCGCTGTGGTTCGTGCTGGATGTGATCTTCGTCGGGCTGTTCCTCTATAAAGGGCTGTACCTCACGGCGGCGCTGTATGCCCTGTTCACCCTGATCGCGGTGCAAGGCTGGCGCGAATGGCGTGCCGATCCGGCGTTGCAACGATGAAAGTAATCGTTCTGACCGGCCCCGAATCCACGGGCAAGAGCTGGCTGGCGGCTGGAATCCAACAGCAGTTCGGCGGTTTGCGGGTGGACGAGTATGTGCGCTGGTTCATCGAGCAGAACCAGCGGGATACTTGCCTGGCCGATATCCCCGAGATCGCGCGCGGCCAGTTGCAATGGGAAGACGCGGCACGCACGCAGCAGCCGCAATTGCTGATTCTCGATACCCATCTGTTGAGCAACATTCTGTGGAGCCAGACCCTGTTCGGCGACTGCCCGCCCTGGCTGGAAACCGAATTGCTGGCCCGTCATTACGACTTGCACCTGCTGCTCTCCCCCGAGCAGATCGAGTGGACGGACGATGGTCAGCGCTGCCAGCCCGATTTCAGTGAACGGCTCGCGTTCTATCAGGCCACCCGGACCTGGCTGGAAATCCATCACCAACCCTTGCAGATCATTCAGGGCAACTGGCTCGAACGCCAGCAGCAAGCCTTCGACGCGGTTCGCGCCCTGCTCGCGGACTGACCCGGTTTTCGGGGCGTTTGCCCCGTGGTATCCCCCTGCTTTGGGGCCAAAGTGTCCGTTCCTGAAACACTCCTTCGGGTTCAAAGTGCCCGTCTCAGCACCCTTCATCCCTTTGTCATGCGACTTGTTACGCGGTTGAAACACAGCCCTGCAAACCCTTGTTCCAGAGCTTTGCAATGACTTTGTGAGGTTGCGAAGGCAATGACTTGTTTCAACGATGAAACAGCTTTTGTACCAGACCTGCGCTCGTCAAACCCAACATATTGAAATTCAAAGACATTTCAAAAGCGGCACAGCTTTCGCTCTCTCCTTCACAACGCTGACCAGGCCCAGCCCACTGAAGAAGGAATTGCCGCCGTGGGGAATATCAAAAAAGCCTTTACCTGCCTTCTGCTGATCGGATCAGCCGCCAGCCCGTTTCTCAGTTTCAACGTTCAGGCCGAAGGCAATGGCGTGATCGTGCTCAATCGTGACGTCCAGCCGATCCCGATCGGCCGCAGCGGCGGCAAAGACCCGTACCCCACCACCGTCAATGCCAATCCTTCGGGCCGCATTGGTCAAGCAATGACCAGCACCGAACTCAACGACGGTGAATTTGCCAGTGTAGCCAGCGGATCCTCGATTCGCGGAAGTATCACCACCCCGACTTCGAACATCCCCGGCATGAACACTGTGACCAATCCGAATGGCTTGCCTGGTATGGGAGGCGGTCACGGCGGCGGTGCCGGCGGCTCGATCTCCAATACCGTCAACCGTGCCATGAGCTCCGGTCTTGCCCCTCTGACTCGCATGGCTGGAGGCCAATAAATGAATCGCTCCCTGCTCCTGCTCGCCCTCCTCGGCTGCACCAGCGCAATGGCTGACCCGAGTTCCGTGAACAACGCGAACATTCAGGAAACCGGCATCCAGTACCGCGGGAACTACAACGTCAACCAGGCGGCCGGCGACCAGATGCAACAAACCAACACCAAAGCGATCGCCATCGGCACCAGTGCCAGCGCTACCACGAGTGTCATTCAGCACATCAATACGCCCGCCGACCGCACTGGCAATGCCAGCGCCAACATTGGCGGCAACTCTTTTAGCAATGGCAACGGGATCCTGGGCGTGAACCAGGGCGCCGGGGCCAATAACCAGATGGCCAACGTGACGCGCGTCAGCATCAGTGCTGCCCCGCAGAGCGTTGACGATAGCGCCCTTTCTCAACAGAACGTGGCGTTGTTACCGAGCTCAGGAGCAACTGGTACCCCCGGCAGTCGCCAGGTCACGACAAGTGATCAGGCCTTCACCGGCAGTCGCGGGGTAATCCAGGTGAACCAGAGTGCCGGGGTGGGGAACCGAATGGCTAACACCCTGAGCATCCGGGTCGCTGACTGACCCAAACAAGAAGCAGTGCAATTAGAAAGTACCAACACTTAACCAACTAATAAGCACGACGGAGAAACACCATGAAACCTACAATGGCCCTCAAACCACTGGTTTTCGCACTCGCAGCAGTGATGGCAATCGCAGCACAGGCAGGCGGTCGTGATGATAATCACGGGCATGGTAACGGGCATGGCAACCATGAACCAAAAGGCCCAACCCTGGAACAACTGCTGCAAATCGGCGCTGGCGCCGGGGCGGCAGTGCTCGACACTCAAAACAGCGATGGCAACCTGGTTGGCAACCAAGGCACCAAGAATGATGCCAACGTCAACAACTCGGCCAATGGCACCAACGGCAACGTTGGCATGAACAACACCGCCGGCGATGGCAACCAGCAAGACAACGCCGCCGCTCTGGCCACTGCCGACGAAAGTTTCATCTTCGGCTCTGCGGTGTCTGTTTCCAGCGCAACTCAGGTCAACAACAACAACGCTGTTGCCAACTACTCCACCACCAACAACGCCAACCTCAACAACGTGGGTAACGGCGGTTCCGGCAACATTGGCGTGAACAACAGTGCCGGCAACTTCAACCAACAGAAAAACAACCTGGCAATTGCTGTATCGGGTGGTCGTGTAGCTAACGCCGCTGCTGCTGCGAACCAAAGCTCCACTGGCCTGACTGTGGCCAACAATGGCACTCAAACCTACAAAAAAGATACCCTCACCGGCACTTTCGCCGGGGCTGGCGCGTTCTACGCGAAGGGCACTGCAAAAATCGAAGACGACGATCACGGTCATGGCGGATATGGCAATAACGATAGAGGCCATGGCGGCGACAAAGATCAAAAAGCCAAATTCGAAGCAGTGGGCGTCTTTGGCCTGGCAGGTGTGACCACTCAACAAGTGATGACCCCTGATGGCTGGAAAAACCCTGTGACCAACAACGCTTCCATCTCCAATGTTGGTAACAACTTCTCGGGTAACGCTGGTTACAACAACGCCGCTGGTGTTGGCAACCAACAAAGCAACTCGCTGTCCATCGCCGCAGGTTGCAAAGCCTGCATGTAATCGCGATCGAAACGAAAGCCCCGGAAACGGGGCTTTTCCTCAGTCCCAAAGGCGTATCGATCATGCGTAAGACTGCCCTCCTCGCTCTGCTTTGCTTCTGCGGCCTGACCCAGGCTGCCCAGATGCCCGTTGCCGCCCTGCCTGGCGGCACACTCGTCTACAAGAACGTGCAAAGCATTCGTGAGCGCAAGTTTGCCGACATCGTCGAACAGAAAACCGACTTCAGCTGCGGCGCCGCCGCACTGGCCACGGTATTGCGCCAGGCTTATTGGCTCGACGTCGATGAGGAGCACATCATCAAAGGCATGCTGGTCAACGCTGACCAGGACCTTGTTCGTACTCAGGGTTTTTCCATGCTGGACATGAAACGCTACATAGAAAGCATCGGCATGCGCGCCAGGGGCTACAAGATTCCGCCGGAAAAACTCGACGCAGTCACGATCCCGGTGGTGGTACTGATGGAAATTCGCGGCTACAAGCATTTCGTGGTGATGCAGCGGGCGGACAAGGATTGGGTTTACATCGGAGACCCGGTTTTAGGACACAAACGCTACTCCCATGATGACTTTGTCAAAGGTTGGAACGGCATTGTCTTTGCCATCGTCGGCCCCGGATATGACAAGGCCAATGCCTTGCGCAGCCCTCCGGTACCGGTGACGGCCAAAAACAAGCTGGATGCCTTCAACCCGGTCAAAGATGCTGAATTGATGGACTTCGGGTTCATACAGAGCGACTTCTTTTAATCGCCGATTACAAGAGTGGGGCTGGATGTCCCGGGAGCAGCAGATGAAAACCTCATACTGGCTGGCCGCCGCCTGCCTGGCAGCGAGCGCGTCAGGCTATGCCAATGCAGGATTCAAACCCATCGAAATCAAGGACCAGGAGCTCGCTGAGCTACGCGGTCGCTATGTCATGCCGGGCCGAATCATCAGCTTCGGTGTCGTCATGAGCAGTACCTGGCGCAACGCCAGTGGAGATCTGATCGGGGCCTCGGCCACGATGCAATTGCAGGCAGCTTCGGTAAAACCCGAATTCTACGTCTCGACCATCAAGGAACACGGCAATGGCAGTACCCCGGAACTGGGGACTGGCTCGGTCGTGGGTGGCGCGGGACTCAACTCCAGCCAGGGCGTGACGCAGAGTGTGCGCGCCGCTGGCGACGGCAACGCCGCCTACAACAACGTTGCGATCAACGTCAAAGAAGCCAGTCAGGCACCTGCACTGATGCCTGCCCAGGGCCAGGCCTTGATGGCCGGCCAGACCATTTCCGGCAGCAACGGCGCTGGCAGCGTCGCGGTTTCAGCCACAAATGGCGGAGTGCAAATGGCCATTCAGGCCTCCGGCAATCAGGGTACAGCCTTGCAACAGGTCGCCCAGGGCGGACTGCTGCAAAACACCCGTTTGCTGGGTAACGCGAACGTAGTCAACAACCTGACACAACTCAACGTTGTCCTTAACAATAACGGCATGAGTGCCGGCGCACTGGACTGCAACCTGACTCAACTCAGGGCACTACGCAACATCGGATATTGAACTACGCTGAGTCTCGATCATTGGGCTTAAAGGGACGGCTTATTCATGTATCGATCAGTATCACTGCGTGCCGCTGTATGTTTGAGTACTCTTCTACCCGCGGCGATGTTGCAAGCGGCACCCGACGCAGATGTAGAAGCCCTGAAACAGGAACTTCTGGAGCTGAAACAACGATACGAAGTACAACAAAAAGCCCTGGCGGTACTCGAACAACGGGTCCGCCAGGTCGAAGAACAACCCGCCTCCCCACCTCCTAAACGCCTGGCCAAATCGCCTTCGGACATGAAAGGCAACCGGGTGGCCGCAGGGACCGGGGCTGCAGCAGCGTCGCGGGGCGCCGCCGGGGGCAGTGGCGCGTCCTATGGCCAGTCGCTGGCCGACGATTCGCAACCGGCACAGAGTGTGTCCAACCTGTACGACGAAGCCAGCGGCTTTTTTGGCGGCGGCAAGTTCAGCTTTGAAACCGGCGTGACCTATTCACGCTACGACACCCGCCAGCTGATTCTCAACGGTTTCCTCGCCCTGGACTCGATTTTCCTCGGCAACATCAACCTCGACCGGATCAAGGCCGACACCTGGACCCTCGACCTGACGGGACGCTACAACTTTGACAACCGCTGGCAGTTCGACCTGAACGTGCCGGTGGTCTACCGTGAATCGACCTATCAGTCCGGCGGCGGCAACGGCGGCGCCTCAAACGTCACCACCGAACAGGACGTAAGCCGCGATCCGACTATCGGCGACGTCAACTTCGGCATTGCGTACAAGTTCCTGGACGAGTCGGTCAATACCCCGGACGCCGTGGTTTCCTTGCGGGTCAAGGCGCCTACGGGCAAGGACCCGTTCGGGATCAAGCTGCGCCAGACCGATGCCAACTCGAACCTGTTCGTGCCTGACACCCTGCCCACCGGCAACGGCGTCTGGTCGATCACCCCGGGCATCTCGCTGGTCAAGACGTTTGACCCGGCCGTGCTGTTTGGCAGCCTGTCCTACACCCATAACTTCGAGGAATCGTTCGACGACATCAGCTCGACCGTCAACCAGAAAAACCCGGGCAAGGTACGCATCGGCGACAGCTTCCAGATTGGCGCGGGTGTTGCCTTCGCTCTGAACGAGAAGATGAGTATGTCGTTCTCCGTCTCTGACCTGGTGCAACGCAAGAGCAAGCTGAAACAGGATGGCGGGGATTGGGAATCGGTGGTGTCCAGCGACGCCAACGCCGGTTACTTCAACGTCGGCATGACCATTGCGGCCACCGACAACCTGACCATCGTGCCCAACCTGTCCATCGGCATGACGGACGATGCCCCGGACTTCTCCTTCAGCCTGAAATTCCCGTACTACTTTTAAACAGCAACATCATGAAAAGGCCCCCTGCGACTTGCATCGCAGCGGGCCTTTTCAGCTTCCTGTCTTCAGGAAGCACCGCGCCCTAGCGGATCTGGTGCTTGTGCAGCAAACGGTAGAAGGTCGGCCGGGAAACCCCCAGCACTTTGGCCGCCACACTGAGATTGTCACTGTGCCGGTTCAATACGTCGCACAACGCCTGGCGTTCGGCGCGGGTCTTGTAGTCTTCAAGCGTGCCCATCGGTGCAGCGATCGACTGTTGGCTGATCAGCCCCAGGTCTCGGGCCTCGATCTGCCGTCCTTCGGCCAGTACCAGACCGCGGCGTACGCGGTTGGCCAGCTCGCGGACATTGCCCGGCCAGTCGTGCTTGCCCATGGCAATCAGCGCATCTTCACTGAAGCTGCGCGGACGACGGCCGGTTTCGTGACTGTAGAAATGGGAAAAATGGTTGGCCAGCATCGACAGGTCGCCGTGGCGTTCGCGTAACGGCGCGGTGACTACTTGCAGCACATTGAGCCGGTAGTACAAGTCTTCACGAAAGCGTTTCTTCTCGATGGCAGCTTCGAGATCGACGTGAGTCGCCGCCAGCACCCGCACATCCACCGGTATCGGCTGACTGCCGCCCACCCGTTCAATGTGTTTTTCCTGCAGAAAGCGCAACAGATTGGCTTGCAGTTCCAGCGGCAGATCGCCGATTTCATCGAGAAACAAGGTGCCGCCATTGGCTGCTTCAATACGCCCGACCTTGCGTTGATGCGCACCGGTGAACGCGCCTTTCTCGTGGCCGAACAGCTCGGACTGGATCAAGTGTTCGGGAATCGCTCCGCAGTTGATCGCCACAAACGGTTTGCTGTGGCGTTGCGACTGTCGGTGCAGGGTGCGGGCGACCAATTCTTTACCCGTCCCGCTTTCGCCACGAATAAGCACTGGTGACTCGGTGGGCGCCAGTTTGCTCAGCAACTTGCGTAGCTCACGGATCGGTTTGCTGTCGCCGAGCAGCTCATGTTCCGGCTGATCCACGTGAATCGTGCCCTGACCGCGCAGGCGCGCCATGCCGAACGCGCGGCCAAGGGTGACCTGCACCCGTGACACGTCGAACGGCAAGGTATGGAAATCGAAAAACCATTCGCAGACGAAATCGCCGACGTTCTGCAAGCGCAGCACTTCCTGATTCAGCACGGCGATCCATTCGGTGCCGCTGCGGCTGATCAGCTCTTTGACGGCTTCGGGGCGTTCCAGGTGAAAAGGCTGTAACCGCAACAGGCCGACATCGCAGCTTCGATCGGCGGCATTTTCCAGGCTACAACTGTCGACGTCCCAACCCACGGCACGTAAACCAGGGAGCAATCGGTGACAGTCGTCGCACGGGTCGACGACCAATAAACGTCTTAATGCAGGCGCTTCGCTCATGACTGTTCCTTGGCGCCAAATTTTAGGAAATGATCGTAAAAACAGTCATTTGGCAAACCTGACTGTTACATTAGCAAGAATTTGACGGCGTCTTGTATCGATTGCTTATAGATGTACAAGTGAAGCAGTTATAAGAAACCGGTTTATTAGTTAGCTATCGACTTGATTCTTTCGCCAGGCTTTCAAAACCTGTCTGAATATTGAGTGTATGAAAGAAAGTCGAAATTTCTTCAGATTCTGTGTGACCCGCCAGCGGGTTGCGTGCATCAGTACAAGTAACTCGCCGAACGGTAAGCCCAACCGACGGCACATCACTTGATTGGGCACTAATAGAGAGAAGACCCCATGACCGCCCCGCTCCGTATCAACGAAGCTCTTTTGATTGCCAACCGCGCATTTAAACCTTTTCAATGCGTCGCCTGGGCACCACAAGACGGCAATGGCGAACTGAGCCTGACCGTCATCGACCGCACCAACTCTCACATCGGTCGTACTCAGATTCCAAGCAGCGCCTACTCCGATCCGGCGCAACTTGAATACCTGCTGCAACAAGCCCGCGCCGAACTGAGCGAAGAAGGTTACGCGCTGCAATCGTGGTCGATGCCACACTGATATTTGCGGGCAATGCGGATGACGATCAAGTCATCCGCCCTCTTCTGTAAGTTGCGAATCTTTTTCCAACTTCAGTCTCTTTGTACAACTTTCCTCAATACTTTCGCGCCTGAATGCTTGGCAGGCTTGCGACTGGTTCAAAAAGACACTGTTCTGGCACAGTGCGACCCTCCACCTGTTAGTTCTGTCAGTTGTACTTGCGCGTATTCAGGGATTGAATGTTCCGCTCATGCAGTTACCCGTTCCGCCTCCCGGAAATCGGTCGACTCGCAAGGAGAAGCATGCATGTCATCCCAGATCGCCATAGCGCTGCCGACGCTTGCGAATAACGCCGGACAACTCGACAAGGCCTTTTCCAGCAACGGTGTGGCGCAGGTCTACTTCTCCGGCAGTACGTCCAGCCTGACTCAGAGCGTGGCGCTCGATGGGCAAGGTCGGATTCTGGTCGCCGCCAAGGTGGGCACCGCTCAAGGCAGCCGTTTCGGTCTGGCCCGCCTGCTCGAAGACGGCTCGGCGGATCTGGAGTTCGGTTTTCAAGGCAGCGTGATCGGCCGGTTCGCTGCCGGTTTCGAAGCCACCGGCAGCAAGGTGCAGGTCTTGCCAGACGGGCGGATTCTGCTGGCGGGTCTGCACTACGAATCGGAACATCGCTCCCTGCCCGCCTTGGCTCTGTTCGATGCCCAGGGCCGCCCTGACCCGGATTTTGGTGACAACGGCCGGAAAATTGTCCGCCTACCCGGCGACCTGTCCATGGGCACCCGAGATGCCTGGCTCCCGCCGGGCGTTCCGGGCGCCGAAGCCTGTGATTTCGCGGTGCAGCCCAACGGGCATATCCTGCTGATCGCCAACCATCACTTCGAACTGGCCGATCACGTCGGCATACTGATTCGCCTCAAACCCGACGGCCGCCTGGATCCCTCCTTCAACGGTCGCGGATTCGTCATGGTTCGCCACTTGCTGCTCAATACCTGGCTCGGCGGCCTGCTGTTGCAAGAAGACGGAAGAATCGTGGTGGCCGGCTCCATCGATTTCCCACAGGAAGGCCTGCTCGCCCGCTATCTGCCGGACGGGCAACTCGACGAACGCTTCGCAGTAGACGGTTTTCTGGCCTTCAAAGTCCACGGGCGCAGTGCGCTGGTCAATCAGGTCATCGAATCGGCAGAGCATCTGCATTGTTTTGGCAGCAGTCGCGATCCGATCCGATGCATGGCGCAGTCTGTTCACGGCAACGGTCGCCCCGACCTGCACTGCAACGGTGGTCAGCCACACCTGCTGGAAGTCGGCCCAAGCGGATGTCAGTGGAGCGCGGCACAAGTGATGCCGGACGAGCGCATCATCGCGGTCGGCGCGACGATCGGCGGGGTTGAAGCTGACTTTATCGTCGCCCGCTATCTGGCCAACGGCAGCCTTGATCGAAGCTTCGGTTCCGGTAATGGCTGGTTGCGTACGCGGCTGGGGCGCAGCCTCGATACCGCTACTTCAATGGCGATTCAAACGAATGGCGAAATTCTGGTGGGCGGTTATACGCTGGATGGCAACCACCGTGCAGTGGTCGCACGTTATCTGAATCACTGATGCGAACCTTCCCACACTTGATCTTGCCCATCGCTTACGGCAACTTGCGCGCTTCTTAATACAAGGAGCAACCAATGTCCGGTTCGATGGCCCAGGCGTTCGCGCACAACTTTCTCGGGCATTCACCCCGCTGGTACAAGGCGTGCATCGTCGGGTTTCTGCTACTCAATGCGCTTGTGCTGTGGGCCGCAGGTCCCGTCGCCGCCGGATGGTTGCTGGTGATCGAGTTCATTTTCACCCTGGCCATGGCGCTCAAGTGCTACCCGCTGATGCCTGGCGGCTTGCTGCTGATCGAAGCACTGCTGCTGAAAATGACCACGCCGCAGGCGCTGTACGAAGAGCTGCAGCACAATTTCCCGGTGATTCTGCTGCTGATGTTCATGGTCGCCGGCATCTACTTCATGAAAGACCTGCTGCTGTTCCTGTTCTCGCGTCTGTTGCTGGGCGTGCGTTCGAAGGCGCTGCTGGCCCTGATGTTCTGCTTTTTGTCGGCGTTTCTGTCGGCATTTCTCGATGCGCTGACCGTGACCGCAGTGATCATCAGCGCCGCCGTGGGCTTCTATTCGGTTTATCACCGGGTGGCCTCCGGCAACGATCCGCGCCAGGACAGCGAATTCAGCGATGACCAGCATCTGCCCCAGCTGCATCATGAGGATCTGGAACAGTTTCGCGCCTTCCTGCGCAGCCTGTTGATGCACGGCGCCGTCGGTACTGCATTGGGCGGGGTCTGCACCCTGGTGGGCGAACCGCAGAACCTGCTGATCGGCCATGAGATGGGTTGGCACTTCGCCGAATTCTTCCAAAAAGTCGCGCCGGTGTCGCTACCAGTGCTGGTCGCGGGACTGGTGACCTGCCTGCTGCTGGAGAAACTGCGCTGGTTCGGCTACGGCACGCTGCTGCCGGACAACGTACGCGTCGTGCTGGCTAACTACGCCGCTGAAGACAACGCCGAGCGCACCCCGCGCCAACGCGCCGCCCTGCTGGTGCAAGGCTGCGCTGCGCTGATCCTGATTGCCGGGCTGGCGTTCCATATCGCTGAAGTCGGCTTGATCGGCCTGATGGTGATCGTGCTGATCACGGCTTTCACCGGCATCACCGACGAGCACCGACTGGGCAGCGCCTTCAAGGACGCCATGCCGTTCACCGCGCTCTTGGTGGTGTTCTTCGCCGTGGTGGCGGTGATTCACGACCAGCAACTGTTTGCGCCGCTGATCCAGTGGGTGTTGGCACTTCCGGCCGATCAGCAGCCGGGGATGCTGTTCATCGCCAACGGTCTGCTGTCGGCGATCAGTGACAACGTGTTCGTTGCAACAATCTACATCACTGAAGTGAAACAGGCGTTCCTGTCCGGCCACATGAGCCGCGAACACTTCGAGACGCTGGCGATTGCGATCAACACCGGCACCAACCTGCCGAGCGTGGCGACGCCCAATGGTCAGGCAGCATTTCTGTTTCTGCTGACGTCGGCGATTGCACCGCTGGTGCGCTTGTCCTACGGGCGGATGGTGTGGATGGCGTTGCCCTACACCGTGGTGATGGGATTGCTCGGCTGGTACGCCGTGAGTTACTGGCTGTAGAAACAACAACGGGAGCCCTGGGGCTCCCGTTTTTTTATGCTTCGATCAGCGCGGCAAGAGGTACTTTTCGATGGCCTGCGCTACGCCATCCTCTGTGTTCGACCCCGTCACCACGTCGGCCTGACGCTTCACCGCGTCCTCGGCCTGCCCCATGGCAATCGACAACCCGGCAACATGGAACATCGCCGGATCATTGCCGCCATCGCCAATTGCAGCGGTCTGCGCCAGCGGCACGCCCAAATGCGCGGCCAAGGTTGCCAGCGCAGCGCCCTTGTTGGCGTCCAGCGCCGTCACGTCAAGGTACACCGGTTGCGAGCGCGACACCTGTGCCAACCCTTCGACCTTCGGCAGCAACTGCGCCTCCAGTTCGATCAGCAGTTCAGTGTTGTTGCTGGTCGCCACAATCTTGTCGATACGTTCCAGATACGGCTCGAAGCTCTCCACCACCACCGGCGGATAACCGAGCCCGTGCTGCTCGCGCGGCACCATCGGCCCGTGCGGATCCTTGAGCAGCCAGTCGCCACCGCTGAACACCCAGATTTCGACATCCGGCTGATCGGCGAACAACGCCAGTGCAGTCAACGCTGCTGTGGCCGGCAGGTAATGCGCAACCAGAATGCTGCCATCCGGATTGACGATCGTGCCGCCATTGAACGCCGCGGTCGGCAGGTCGACGCCCAGCGCTTCGATCTGCTGCAACATGGCTTTGGGCGGACGCCCGGTGGCCAGGCTGAACAGCAGGCCCGCCTCGCGCAGCGCACGAACGGCATCGATGGTGCGCTGGCTCAGACTGTGATCGGGCAGCAACAGCGTGCCGTCCATGTCACTCAACAGAAAACGGATCGGCTCACTCATCCGAGACCATGCCAGACGCGACCATCGCGAGTCAGCAGATCATCGGCGGCTTTCGGCCCGTCTTCGCCAGCGGCGTAGCTCTGCACGCTCGCGTCCTGTTGCCAGGCGTCGAGGAACGGCTGCACCGCGCGCCAGCCGTTCTCGATGTTGTCAGCGCGCTGGAACAGCGTCTGGTCACCGGTCAGGCAGTCGTAGATCAGGGTTTCGTAGCCGGTGGACGGCTGCATTTCGAAGAAGTCCTTGTAGGCGAAACCCAGCTCGATATTGGCCATGTTCAGCGCCGGCCCCGGCCGCTTGGCCAGCAGGTCGAACCACATGCCTTCGTTGGGCTGGATCTGGATACGCAGGTAGGTCGGCTGCAATTCGTCGACCTCGGTATCGCGGAACTGCGCATACGGCGCGGGTTTGAAGCAGATGACGATCTCGGTGTCGCGCACGCTCATGCGTTTGCCGGTGCGCAGGTAGAACGGCACGCCGACCCAGCGCCAGTTGTCGATCATCACTTTGAGCGCCACGTAGGTTTCCGTGGTGCTGTCGGGCGAGACGTTGTTCTCGTCGCGGTAACCGGATACCGGTTTGCCAGCGACTTCACCGGCGCTGTATTGACCGCGCACCGAGTTTTCCCGTGCTTCCTCGGTGGTCCAAGGGCGGATCGCACCGACGACCTTGGCCTTCTCGCCGCGCACCGCATCGGCGCCGAACGCCGCCGGCGGTTCCATGGCGACCATGGCCAGCAACTGGAACAGGTGATTGGGCACCATGTCCCGCAGGGCGCCGGTGTGTTCGTAAAAACTGCCACGGGTTTCGACGCCGACGGTTTCGGCGGCGGTGATCTGCACGTGGTCGATGTAATGGTTGTTCCAGAACGCTTCGAACAGGCTGTTGGAGAACCGGCTGACCAGAATGTTCTGCACGGTTTCCTTGCCCAGATAGTGATCGATCCGGTAGATCTGCTTTTCCGACATGACCTTGAGCAGGCAGGCGTTCAACGCCTCGGCGGTTTGCAGGTCGGAGCCGAACGGTTTTTCGATCACCACCCTTCTGAAGGCTTCCGGGGTTTCTTCGAGCAATCCGGCGCTGCCGAGACGGCGCACCACTTCGCTGAAGAAACGTGGCGCGGTGGCCAGGTAGAACACCGCATTGCCAGTACCGCTGTCGGCGATTTTCGCCGCCAGGGCTGAATAGGTGCTGTCGTCCAGGAAATCGCCCTGGACGTAGCTGATGCCTTTGGCGAGCTTGGCCCACAAGGCCGGATCAAGCATCTGATCGCCCTTGCCGACCTTCGCTGCCACTTCGGTGCGGATGAAGTCTTCGAGCTTTTGCGCGAAGGCTTCATCGGTGATGGCGTTGTGATCAACGCCGACGATCCGCAGACCCTCATCCAGCAGGCCGTCGCGACTCAGGTTGTACAGCGCCGGCATCAGCAGGCGCTTGACCAGATCACCGTGGGCGCCGAACAAAAACAGCGTGGTCGGTGGCGCGGGTTCTGCCTTGGATTTCCTGCGGATCGTATGGGTCATTTCTTCGGTGTCTCCACATGGCCGCCGAAGCCGAAGCGCTGGGCCGAAAGAATCTTGTCGCCGAAAGTGCCCTGGCCGCGCGAGCGGTAGCGCGAGAACAGCGAGTTGGACAGCACCGGTACCGGCACCTTTTGTTCCATGGCCGCTTCGATGGTCCATTGACCTTCGCCGCTGTCGGCTACGGAGCCGGAGAAACCGTCGAGTTTCGGGTCGACCGCCAGGGCGTCGGCGGTCAGGTCGAGCAGCCAGGACGACACCACGCTGCCACGACGCCAGACTTCGGCAATGTCAGCCACGTTCAGGTCGAAACGCTGGTCTTGCGGCAGAAGCTCGCTGGACTTGGTCTTGAGGATGTCGAAGCCTTCGGCGAACGCCGCCATCATCCCGTACTCGATCCCGTTGTGGATCATCTTGACGAAGTGACCGGCACCGGCGGGACCTGCGTGGATGTAGCCGTGCTCGGCACGGTGGTCATCGGACTTGCGGTCCTTGGTGCGCGGGATGTCACCCATGCCCGGCGCCAGCGCGGCGAACAGCGGGTCAAGACGCTTAACGGTCTCGGCATCGCCACCGATCATCATGCAGTAGCCGCGCTCCAGGCCCCAGACGCCGCCGGAGGTGCCGACGTCGATGTAGTGCAGGCCTTTCTCGGCCAGGGTCTTGGCGCGGCGGATGTCATCCTTGTAGTTGGTGTTGCCGCCATCGATGATGGTGTCGCCCGCCTCGAGCAGATTGCTCAGGGCTTCGATGGTGTCTTCAGTCGGTGCGCCGGCCGGCAGCATGACCCACACCGCACGCGGCTTGGCCAGGCCTGCGACCAGTGCAGGCAGATCGGCGACGCCGGTAGAGCCCTCGGCGGCCAGGGTGTCGACAAAGGCGGTATTGCGGTCGTAAACAACGGTGGTGTGACCGTTGAGCATCAGACGTCGCGCAATATTGCCGCCCATGCGGCCCAGTCCAATAATCCCGAGTTGCATGTGCTGATGCTCCTTACTACAAATAAAAGTGTGTCAAAGGTATAGCCCAACGCGACTAATGGAGGTTAGTCCAGAGCGTTGGGTTGAAGTTTCCGTGCATTGTGCCCGATCCAGACTGATAACGTCGGGAAACGTGCGGAAGACACAACGACCATGAAAAATAAAAAAGTTCCATTCACGAGCAAAAGAAATCAAAATCGGCGCCGATAGCAGGTCAAGGCCCGAAACCGGGGCTGATCTGCAGTTGAGACACGCCATTTGCGAGGTGAGCAATGGGCACAGTACACACAGCAATGCCGCCACAAACCCTGTACGTCACCATCCGTCGCGATGAATTGCGACAGTTGAAAGATGAACGCGATCAGCTCAAGCAGGAACTCGCGCAATTGCGCCTGCTGACCCAAGGCGCCGAGCCACAGCCCTTGCCGCGCGTACAGCGCTCGCCCCACGCCTGATCTCCCCGCCCGCTTCGGGAGCGGCCATTGCCGTTCCCGACATGCTGCACCTCCTGCCTGTTTCGGCAACTAACAAAGTTTTCACATTGGCTTGTTGATACTCCGGCGCATTCTGGCCGTGCGTGTCTGCGCATGGCCTCCGTTCGTCGGGTTCATACGCGGTTACATGAAGCGCCCGGCGGTGGATGTGACGACTGAGCTGGAGTGCTGAATGGCGGTGTTCAAACGCAGCAATACGACTGCGACAGGTTTCGACTGGGCCGGTTTTATCTGGCTGTTCGTGTTTTTCTGGTACTTCTCCGGTATCACCCAACTGCTGATCCAGTTGACGGGCACTTCAGGGTTCACGGGCTTTCGCCAGGCCTTCGTGATGAGCGCCGTGTGGCTCGCGCCGATGTTGTTGTTCCCCAAACGCACCCGTTTGCTCGCCGCGCTGATCGGTGTGGTGCTGTGGGCCTGCTCGATGGCCAGCCTGGGGTATTTCTTCATCTATCAGCAGGAATTCTCCCAGAGCGTCATCTTCATCATGTTCGAATCGAACGTGTCCGAAGCCGGCGAGTACATGACCCAGTACTTTGCCTGGTGGATGGTTCCGGCGTTCCTCGCACACACTGCGTTCGCGTACTTCCTGTGGACCCGCCTGCGTCCGGTGTACTTGCCCCGTGGCCGGGCACTCGTCGCCGCCATGGCGATTCTGGTGGCCGTGATCGGCTACCCGCTGGTCAAGCAGACAATGCGCACGGGCAGCCTTGCTGGCGGTTTCGAGAAATTCGAGACCCGCATCGAGCCGGCCGTGCCGTGGCAGATGGCCGTGGCGTACCACCGCTATCAGGACACCCTGGCCGACATGCAGGGCATGCTGCACAGCGCGAGCAAGATCCCGCCGCTGAAAAACCTCAAGGACTCGGGCGCCAACCAGCCGGCAACCCTGGTGCTGGTGATCGGCGAATCCACCAACCGCCAGCGCATGAGCCTCTACGGCTACCCGCGTAAAACCACGCCGGAGCTGGACAAGCTCAAGGATCAGCTGTCGATCTTCGACAACGTCATCACCCCGCGCCCTTACACGATTGAAGCGCTGCAACAGGTGCTGACCTTCGCCGACGAAGAAAACCCGGACCTGTACCTGTCCACGCCGTCGCTGGTCAGCATGATGAAACAGGCCGGCTACAAGACGTTCTGGATCACCAACCAGCAGACCATGACCAAACGCAACACCATGCTCACGACCTTCTCCGAACAGGCCGACGAGCAGGTGTACCTGAACAACAACCGCAACCAGAACGCCGCCCAGTACGACGGCGACGTGATCGAACCGTTCAACAAGGCCCTGGCCGACGCGGCGCCGCGCAAGTTGATCGTCGTGCACCTGCTCGGTACGCACATGAGCTACCAGTACCGTTATCCGCCGAGCTTCGACAAGTTCCAGGACCGCAACGGCGTTCCGGCCGGTGTGCGTGACGATCAGGTTCCGACCTACAACAGCTACGACAACGCGGTGCTGTACAACGATTTTGTGGTCTCGAGCCTGATCAAGGACTACGCCAAATCCGATCCGAACGGCTTTTTGCTGTACCTCTCCGACCACGGTGAAGACGTGTTCGACTCGGTGGGCCACAGCACCTTGGGTCGCAACGAAAACAAGCCGACCGCACCGATGTACACCATTCCGTTCATGGCCTGGGCGTCGCCGAAGTGGCGTGAAAACCACGACTGGAGTTTCGCCGGGGATCTGAGCCGCCCTTACAGCAGCTCGCACCTGATCCACACCTGGGCGGACCTGGCCGGTTTGAGTTTCGATGAACTGGATCGCACCAAGAGCGTGGTCAGCGACAGCTTCAAGCCGCGTCCGCTGTTGATCGGCAACCCTTACGAACGCGAACAGCGGGCTCTGATCGACTTCAGCCTGATGAAGCCGAAGAAACCCGCCACTGCGACCACGGAAGTGGTTCTGCAACAGTAACAAAAAGGGCCGGAAACGGCCCTTTTCGACATTTACAGCCGCACTGCCCCCTCCTTCCTTACGACCAGCACGCGTCATTCACGCGTGCAGCGTTCGTCCGATACGCCGTGGAAACACCCTGTAAAACCTACACTGAACAGCGTTAACCTCTTGTTAATGCCCTCGACGGACACTGCGCCCCGAGGCCCTGATTCATGGACGAACGGCTCCGACATTTTTCGTAGGAGGCACCATGAAAACCACGACTGCAATTCTTGCAGGCCTGCTTACCCTCGCATCCGCCAGCGCATTCGCCGAAGGCGGCGCCGAGCGCATGAGACATTACTGGGCCAATTTCCCGGTTCATTCCGCACAGAGCCAGCACGCTGAGGCGAAGACCAATGAACTCAAGGTTCCGGACGACCAGACCGCCCAGGTCACCGAGTCCTATCGCCCTTGAGCGAACGCTTTACCGATGGACCTGCGATGGCTCCGCTCTGGCCCCGCAGATGACAGTTGGGCGCCCTGTTCGGGCGCCTTTTTTTATGCCTGCAGATCCTTGATCCAGAACAGCATGCGCCCGTGCCTGGGGTCGAACATGCCCGGCGCGAAGCCGAACTTGGCGTAGGAGTTTTGCGCCACGGCATTGCCTTCAAGTACTTCCAGAGTGATCTTGCAGCAACCGCGCTGACGGGCTATTTCCTCGACCTTGCGCAGCATTTTCTGGCTCAACCCCAGACCGCGAAACTTGGTCACCACCGACACATCGTGCACGTTGACCAATGGTTTACAGGCAAACGTGGAAAACCCTTCAAAGCAGTTCACCAGCCCCGCCGGCTCGCCACCGACGAACGCCAGGACGCTGAACGCGTGGGGCCGCTTGGCCAGTTCGGCGGGCAGTTGCTGCAACAGTTCGGGGGCAATGGGATGGCCACCGCCCATCGGGTCTTCGGCGTAATGATTGAGCACCACACCGATGGCCTCGGCATGCACCGGGTTGGTGTAACTGGCTTGAAGCACAAGAATTTCTGCGGAATCCATTTCCTTCCTCGATCGCACGGGGCCCCGGCGCGTTTGATACGCACTGATAGGCTCGGCGACCTTAGCGCGAGGCAGGCCCCGGCCACAACCCGACGTATTCAGTGGCCCCAGATGAGTTCTTCAGTCCAGCCCAGCTCGGCGAAATCCTCGGCTCGCAGACCGGACTCGCCGGCACAGAAAAACTCGTCCAGCTGCGGCGGTTTCACCGAGGTGCCGCTGAGCATCGCGTGAACCTGGCCGCGATGATGGATCTGATGCTCGAAAAGGTGGGAAATCATCCGCAGCCGACTGTCGTGCTGCGGCGTGTCGCGGGCGATGGTGACGATACGCCCGAGATCGGCATCGCGCAGTTGCTCGCAGTAGGCGATCAGTCGGCGGTTGACATGCGCCTGCTCATGCCGCAAGGCCTGCGCATCGGTGAAGGGTTCGTCAGCGTTGAAGAACACGTAGCAATCGGGATGCGGTTCGTCACCGCGCAACTCGCGCTCCAGCGCATCGACGTAGAACCAGTCGCAGGTCAGGATGTGATTGAGGGTCAGGCGGATGCTCGGGAAGAAACTCACCCGTGGCGCTGCCAGCTGCGCATCATCGAGCTGGCTCCAGGCCTTGGCCAGTCGATGGTTGGCCCAAGCGTTCTGATAAGCCATGGTCAGCAAATGATGGGACAGTGGCTGAGTCATGTCGCGCCCTCCGTGTTTCAGGTCTCGGCGAAGCGTTGCAGCTGCATCTCCTGCAAGCGGCTGAGGGTCCGGCGGAACGGGAATTCCAGGTAGCCCTCGGTGTACAGCGCGTCCATCGGCACTTCGGCCTCAATGTACAGCGGCACCTTGCGGTCGTAGCACTCGTCGACCAGCGCGATGAACCGGCGCACGCCGTCGTCGTGCACCGACAACTGCGGCAATTCGCGATCGCCGGCCACCACCCGCTCCGCGCCGTCCTCAGTGCCACGGGCGATCCGCCCTTCGCGTTTTTTCGCGCTGAGGTTCGGCACCTCGCTCAACAGGATAGCCCGGTAGGTGTCGCACAGCGCGATGAAGTCCATGGCGGCGAACGGTTGCTCGCACAGATCGGCATAGCGGCACCACAGCACCGAATCGTTGGCCTGTACCACGTTCAAAGCACGGTAACCGACCGGCACCGGTTCGCCACTGACGGTTTGCCCGGCCGCCAAGGCGTCGAACACCTGGCTTAGCGCGCTAGCCTGCTCCGGCTGAGTGACCCAGTAACGTTGCTCGATGGCACCGGGATGCAATCGATGATCTTCGGCGCCGTTTACCGCGACCACTTGCATGTGCTGTTTGATCGCGGTGATTGCCGGCAGGAAACGGTCGCGGTTGAAGCCGTCGGCATACAGTTGATCCGGTGGCAGGTTGGAAGTGCAGACCACCACCACACCTTCATCGAACATCACCTGAAACAGTCGTCCGAGAATGATCGCGTCACCGATGTCATTGACGAACAGTTCATCGAAACACAGCACCCGCACCTCGGCCGCCAACTCGCGAGCCAGGGCCCGCAATGGATCGGCGATCCCGGTCAACTGAAAGGAGCGCTGATGCACCCAGCCCATGAAGTGATGAAAGTGTTGCCGCCGCGCCGGCACCCGCAGGCTTTGGTGGAATTGATCCATCAGCCAGGTCTTGCCGCGCCCGACCGGGCCCCACAGGTAAACGCCGGTGACCGAACGGGCACCGGCGTGCAGGGCTTCATGGCATTTTTGCAAGGCCCAGACCGCGTGTTCCTGGGCTTCATCCTGGATGAAGCCCTTGTGGTCGACGGCGTATTGCCAGGCGCTCAGGGGGGAGTCGAAAGTCATGCGCGGCAGTATGCCACGATGGCTACAGGGAAATATCCAGCCGAGCGATTTTGCCCTGTTCGTTGAGCCGGAACGTGTAGCGCAGCTCCAGCGGACTGCCGGGGAACGTTCCGGAGATCAGCCCTTGCACCAGCACCTTGCCGGTGCGCTGCTGGACGCCGAGTACTTCGACCCGTGGCTGATAGCGCTGGGCGGTGTCTTGCATCCAGTCGGCGATGGCCTGCGGGCCGACCTGATGATGGCCTTCATCGAACACATGGGCATCCTCGGCAAAAAAACTGCCGACCCGGGACGTATCGCGAGCATTGGCGGCGTTGATGTATTCAACGATGGCCGGGGCGAGGATCGAGGTGGGGTGGAACATGATTACAGCTCCTTTTTTCGGGTTCTGTCGCCATCCTAGAACAGCCCTGCGTCAATTCCTGTCAGGAGTGAAACGGCCATTTTCGTCCAGTTGCATCTGCCGCTGCCAGGTGCGCAACAGGTCGCTGCGCCGCCCCGGATAGCGCTCGCCCTGCAGGCTCGCCGCGGCAATCCGGTCGGTGCGAAAGGTGCGATAGGCGCCGCGCAATTCACACCACGCCACGATGATCCGCACCTCATTGAGAAAACCCAGCGCCAGTGGCCAGATCAAGCGCTGGCTCTGCACCTGCTGCGCATCGGCGTAATCGATGTGCAGCTTGGACTGATCGCGGATCGCGTGACGGAAAACGTTCAACGGCACCGCGTTTTGCGGAAAACCGTAACCCGGCGGCCCGGGCATGACGGTCGGGTTGCGCAGCGCTTCCTGGGCCTGCGGGTCCAGCACGGCAGCGATTTTCGCCAGCGCGTCGGCGGCGGCTTTGCTCAGCACCTCGTCACCGCGCTGATCGACATAACGCAGGCCCAGCACGATGGCTTCGGTCTCGTCGGCGTTGAGCATCAGCGGCGGCAGAAACAGACCGCTGCGCAATACGTAACCGATGCCCGCCTCGCCATGGATCGGCGCGCCGAGTGCGGTCAATTCGGCGATGTCGCGATAGAGCGTGCGCTCGGAGATCTCCAGCTCGGACGCCAGCGTCGCCGCAGTCACCGGGCGTTTCTTGCCACGCAGCACTTGCAGCAGGGTCAACAGGCGAGTGGTTCGCGACACGGTGAAAGGCTCCGGACAAAAGTTTGCCGGAGCTTAGCAGAGCCTGGTGTCAGAAATTGTCAGGAGCTTTCACCAGACTCGGAGGGGATCACGCGTCGACTTTGTGCCGGGCCGCATACAGGCAAAGCATCTCCATGGCCAGGGTTGCCGCCGCCAGCGACGTCACGTCCGCGTGGTCATAGGCCGGGGCCACTTCCACCACGTCCATGCCGACCAGATTGATCCCGCGCAGGCCGCCAAGGATCTCCAGCGCCTGCACCGTGCTCAGGCCGCCGCAAACCGGCGTACCGGTGCCCGGTGCAAAGGCCGGATCGAGGCAATCGATGTCGAACGTCAGGTACACCGGGTTATCCCCGACTCGCGCACGAATGGCCTCGACGATCGCCTCACAACCACGGCGATGCACCTGCCGCGCGTCCAGCACCTGAAAACCCTGATGATCGTCGTTGGTGGTGCGCAAACCGATCTGCACCGAACGCGCCGGATCCACCAGCCCTTCCCGCGCGGCGTGCCAGAACATGGTGCCGTGATCGACCCGCTTGCCACCCTCGTCCGGCCAGGTGTCGCTGTGTGCATCGAAGTGGATCAGCGACAGCGTGCCGTGCTTGCGCGCATGGGCCTTGAGCAGCGGGTAACTGATGAAGTGGTCGCCACCAAAGGTGAGCATGGCGCTGCCGGAGCTGAGGATGTGCTCGGCGTGGGCCTCGATGCTTTCCGGAATGGTGTGTGGCGAGCCGTAATCGAAGTCGCAATCGCCGTAGTCGATCACCGCCAGATGATCGAACGGGTCGAACGCCCACGGCCAGTGCCGTTCCCAGGCAATCCCGGTGGACGCCGCACGAATTCCGCGCGGCCCGAAACGCGCGCCGGGACGGTTGCTGGTGGCGGTGTCGAACGGCACACCGCTGACCGCCACGTCCACGCCGCGCAAGTCACGGCTGTAGCGCCGGCGCATGAAACTGGTGATCCCGGCGTAGGTGCTTTCGGCAGCAGTGCCGTAAAGGCTGTCACGGGTCAGGGCCTGATCGTTTTGCATGGGCACGTCCATCGGTGTGTTCCTGTAGTTATGAAGGGCTATTGGCGGCTACGGAAGGTGGTCCACAGGCGTGTGCGCTGGCGCATGTCCTTGAGGCTCATGCTGTGGTCGGCGTACAGCCGCTCGCGCACTTCGGGTTTCGGGAAAATGTCCGGATCGTTGCGCACCGCCTCATCCACCAGCGGCGTGGCGGCCTGATTGGCGGTGGCGAAGAACAGCGTATTGGTCAGCGCCGCCACGGATTCGGGGCGCAACATGAATTCGATGAAGGTGCGTGCGGCTTCGGGGTGCGGCGCGTCTTTGGGGATGGCGAGGTTGTCCTGCCACACCAGCGTGCCTTCCTTGGGAATCCGGTAAGCGACCTCAAACGGCTTGTTGGCCTTGCGCGCCTGATCGGCAGCCATGCTCGCGTCACCGTTATAGGTCAGCGCCAGGCAGACGCTGCCGTTGGCCAGATCGCTGATCTGCCGGCCGGTGGCGACGTACAGCACCGAGGGCTGCAACTTCTGCAACAAGGCTTCGGCGGCGGCCAGATCGGTCTTGTCGGTGCTGTAGGGATCTTTACCGAGATAGTGCAGCGCCAGGCCGATCACTTCCTGAGGCGAGTCGAGAATCGCAATCCCGCAATCCTTGAGTTTGCTGGCATATTCCGGCTTGAACAGCAGATCGAGGCTGTTGAGCGGCACGTCCGGCAGCCGCTTTTGGACTGCCTCGACGTTCATGCCCAGGCCGAGGGTGCCCCAGGTGTAAGGCACGCCGTAGCGGTTGCCGGGATCGACCGCCGTCAGTTTTCCCAGCAGATCCGGATCGAGATTGGCGTAGCCCTTGAGCCCTTCGTGAGGGATTTCCTTCAGCGCGCCGGCGGCCAAACCACGGGCCAACACGCTGGACGATGGCACCACCACGTCATAGCCACTGCCGCCCGTAAGCAGCTTGGTTTCCAGCACCTCGGAGGTATCAAAAGTGTCGTAGCGCACGTGGATGCCGGTTTCCTTTTCGAAGCGCTGCAAGGTTTCAGGCGCCACGTAATCGGCCCAGCTGTAGAGATTGAGGGTTTTCTCTTCGGCCTGGGCGGCGATGGAGACGGTAAGCAACAAAGCGGGCAAACACAGCTTGAAGACGGGAGCCATGACGAACACCTGACCGAAGGAAGTGGTGGCAGGATGCGCCGTCGGATACATTCGAGAAATATCAAGTTTGTTAACCTGACTTTATCCCGGAGTAATGTGATGCTCGGTCAGCTCCACGATGTCGATCTTCAGCTTCTGCGGCTGTTTCTCGGCGTGGTCGAATCCAATGGTTTCAGTGCTGCTCAAGGTGAACTGGGCCTGAGCCAGTCGAGCATCAGCCAGCAAATGGCCAAGCTTGAAACCCGTCTCGGCTATCGGGTGTGCAACCGTGGCAAGGCCGGTTTCAGCCTGACGCCCAAGGGCGAACAGCTGTTGATTGCCGCCCGGGCGCTGTTCGATTCGATCGAAACCTTCCGCCATCAATCCAACGGCGTCGCCGGACGATTGATCGGTGAAGTGCGGCTGGGTCTGTCGGAAGCGGTCGATCAGTCGGTGCTGCAACGAGTGGCGGATGCGATCCGGCGGTTTCGCGAGCGGGACGAATCGGTGCGCATCGAGCTGATCAGCGCCATGCCCGGCGAAATGGAACGCCTGCTGCTGCAACAGCGGCTGGACCTGGCCATCGGTTACTTCTCCCAGGTGCAGAGCGCGTTCGATTACCGCGAACTGTTCAGCGAAACCCAACATCTGTACTGCGCGCCCGGCCACCCGCTGTTTACCGACGATGCGCCCGATGATGCGGCGTTGCAGGCCTGCGACCGGGTCGATCACCCGTACAGGTTTCTGCGCAGTGACGAGCCGTTCCAGGGCAAGGTCTGCTCGGCCCGCTCGGAACAGGTCGAAGGCACCCTCGCCTTCATTCTGTCCGGCAAGCACGTCGGTTATCTGCCCAACCATTACGCCCGCCAATGGCAGGACAAGGGCCTGTTGCGCCCGGTGCGCGAAGGCGAGTTGAGCTTTGACGTGGCGTTCCACTTGGCCCGCCATCGGGCGCAGGTGCCCGGCGATGCACAGAAGGCTTTTGAAGAAGATCTGCTGTCAGCCTTTGGTCGAACCTGATCATTTTTTGGAACGCGGAGCGTCCCCGGCTGCATTCCCACGCAGAGCGTGGGAACGATCATGCGTTGCCCTCGCCTCCCGCTTACGGCATCCTGCGCACCCATTTTCCGACCCGGCCCCGCATTGCGGCACGCAAACCACCATGACCGTCTCTGAAAAAGCCCCGCGCAACAACGATCTGATCTACGGCCTCAATGACCGTCCGCACTTCACCGCAACGGTGTTTGCCGCCCTGCAACACGTGCTGGCCAGCTTCGTCGGCATCATCACCCCGACCCTGATCATGGGCGGCGCCCTCGGTCTGCAGAGCGAAATTCCGTACCTGATCAGCATGGCGCTGTTCGTCTCGGGCCTCGGCACCTTCGTTCAGGCCAAGCGCTTCGGCCCGGTCGGTTCGGGGCTGCTGTGCCTGCAAGGCACCAGTTTTTCCTTTATCAGCGTGATTCTCAGCGCCGGTTTCATGGTCAAGGCCCGGGGCGGCGGCACCGATGAAATCCTCTCGACGATCTTCGGCGTGTGCTTCTTCGCCGCCTTCATCGAAGTGGTGCTGAGCCAGTTTATCGGCAAGTTGCGCATGCTGATCACCCCGGTGGTCACCGGCACCATCATCACCCTGATGGGCCTGTCGCTGATCAAAGTGGCGATGACCGACATTGCCGGCGGCTTCGGCGCGGCGGATCTGGGCGCGGCCAGCCATGTGTTTCTGGCGGCGCTGGTGCTGGGCACCATCGTGGTGTTGAACCGGGTTGACGTGCCGTTCCTGCGGCTGGGCGCGATCGTCATCGGCCTGACCCTCGGCTACGTGGTGGCGTGGCTGATGGGCACCGTGGATTTCGCCAATCTGCCGCAAGTGCCGGTGGTCAGCGTGCCGGTGCCGTTCAAATACGGTTTCAACTTCGACTGGGTGGCGTTCGTGCCGGTGGCGGTGATTTTCCTGGTGTCGCCGCTGGAAGCGGCCGGTGACCTGACTGCCAACTCGATGATTTCCCGGCAACCGGTCAAGGGCCCGCTGTACATCCGCCGAATCAAGTCCGGGCTGCTCGCCGATGGCCTCAACTCGGCCATGGCGGCGGTTTTCAACAGCATGCCGATGGTGACTTTCGCCCAGAACAACGGGGTGATCCAGCTGACTGGCGTGGCCAGCCGTTACGTGGCGTTCTTCATCGCCGGCCTGCTGGTGTTGCTGGGGCTATTCCCGATGATCGGTGCGGTGCTGCAACTGATGCCGAAACCGGTGCTCGGCGGCGCAGAGCTGGTGATGTTCGGCACCGTAGCCGTGGCCGGGATCAAGATCCTCGCCGAGGCCGGCCTGCATCGGCGCAACATGCTGATCGTGGCGATTTCAGTCGGCATGGGCCTGGGCATCGCCGCCGTGCCGGAAGTGCTGCGCGAACTGCCGCAGGCGCTGCGCAACATCTTCGAATCGCCGATTACCGTCGGTGCACTGTGTGCCATCGTGCTGAATATCTTCCTGCCGGAAGAATTCATCGAACTGGAAGAAGATGACTTCGACCCGGAAGCCTCTATCCTTCAGGTCATGGAAAACCCCGACCTGCCGGCCAAAGCTGAACCCGCAACAAACGCCGCTGTCGCACAGTTGAACCGTTGATCCTGTCCGCTCGATGAAAAAAGGGCTGATACCGGCGACGGTTCAGCCCCTTTTCAATGAGAGAGCATCAATGCGCCGCCTCCAAGCCGTCATCCTGTCCCTGCTTCTGCTCTCCCTCAGCGCCTGTGCGCTGTTTCCCAACCGCGACCCGGTGAACATCAACGTGGTCGGCCTCGAACCGCTGCCGAGCCAGGATCTGGAAGTGCGCTTCGCGATCAAGCTGCGGGTGCAGAACCCCAACGAAACGCCCATCGACTACAACGGCATCGCGCTGGATCTGGAGGTCAACGGCCACTCGCTTGCGTCGGGTGTGAGCGATCAGACTGGCTCGATTCCACGGTTCTCCGAAACCATCGTCAGCGTCCCGGTGAGCATTTCCGCGTTCTCGGTGCTGCGCCAGACCTTGGGCCTGAGCCAGACGCAAACCCTCGACAACCTGCCCTATGTGCTGCGCGGCAAACTTGCGGGCGGGTTGTTTGGCACGATGCGTTTTGTCGACACCGGCAAGCTGAGTCTGCCGAGAGCCAGTGCCGCAACCTGGTAAAGATACGGTAGCCTGCAGCGTTTACTATCAGAAACATGGAAGCCGCAGGTTTATGGAAGACATCCCCACGCTGTACACCGAACGACTGATCTTGCGTCCGCTTGAATTGGCGGACGCCGAGGCCATCCAGCAGCAATTCCCCCACTGGGAAGTGGTGCGTTATCTGAACATCTTCGTGCCCTGGCCTTATCCGGACGACGGCGCCCTCACCTACCTGCGTGACATTGCGCTGCCTGCCATTGCGGCAGACAAAGAGTGGCACTGGACGATTCGCCTAAAATCGGCGCCAGAGCAATTGATCGGCAACATCAGCCTGATGGACGAGCCGGACAACCACCGTGGGTTCTGGCTCGCCCCGGCCTGGCAGGGTCAGGGCTTCATGACCGAAGCCAGCGAAGCCGTGACCCGGTACTGGTTCGAAACCCTCGATCAACCGTTGATGCGCGTGCCGAAAGCCGCACCGAACCTTGGTTCGCGAAAGCTCTCGGAACGCGCTGGCATGCGCTTGATTCGCACCGATGAGGACGACTTCGTCGGCGGCCGCTTCCCACGGGAGATCTGGGAAATCACCCGCGAAGAATGGCGGCGCCGACAATCCGTCAAACCGTGAAACGCACGCCCGGTTTAGCCCGCTCGTCGACGCTTAACTCGAACACATCCGGCCGCGCATAGTGGCCGACCACGTCGTAGTCGTAGCGGGCGCGCACCAGTTCTGCGGTATCGATTTCGGCGGTGAGCAGCCCGGCCTCGCCGCGCAACGGCCCGGCCAGCACGTCGCCCATCGGCCCGACGATCACGCTGCCGCCGGCGATCAGCGGTCGATCCCCCGGCCAGTTGGCAACTTCCACGCCCAGCTCATTCGGCGAGGCCTGTACCTGACAGGCGCTGACCACAAAACAGCGCCCTTCGTGGGCGATGTGGCGCATGCTCACCTGCCACATCTCGCGCTCGTCCACGGTCGGGGCACACCAGACCTCGATGCCTTTTGCGTACATCGCCGTGCGCAGCAGCGGCATCATGTTTTCCCAGCAGATCACGGCGCCGAGTTTGCCGACCTGAGTGTCGAGCACCGGCAGTGTCGAACCGTCGCCCTTGCCCCAGATCAGCCGTTCGGTGCCGGTGGGCATCAACTTGCGGTGCTTGGCCACCAGGCCTGCTTGCGGGTCGAAATACAGCGCGGTGCAATGCAAGGTGCTGCCGGCCCGTTCGATCACGCCGATCACCAGATTGGCGCCAGTGCGCGCCGACAGCCCGGCCAGCGCTTCGGTTTCCGCCCCCGGCACGTCGATGGCGTTGGCGAAGTAACGGGCGTAGGCCTCGCGGCCTTCGGGCAAGCGGTAACCCAATTGCGTGCCGAAGCCCTCGCCCTTCGGGTAACCGCCGAGCAACGCTTCGGGCATCACCACCAGCGCGGCGCCGGACTCGATGATCGCGGTTTCCCAGCTCAGGATCTGTTCCAGGGTCTCAGCCTTGCCACCGGGCAAGGCGCCGATCTGCAGGGCGGCAACGATTGATTTGGGCATGGCGGTCACTCCGTGAAGTTCAGGTGTTGCTCATTCTCCGGCGCCACGGGATCATGAATAAAGACCGATCCACTGCTGAATGATATGAGCCAGATGAATATCGCGACCGTCGACCTCAACCTGCTGAAAGTCTTTGAAGCCCTGCATGAAGAGTCCAGCGCCAGCCGCGCGGCGTTGCGCCTGGGCGTGACCCAGTCAGCGGTCAGCGCGGCCTTACGGCGGTTGCGCGAGGTGTATGGCGATCAATTGTTCGTGCGCACCGGCCGGGGACTGGCGCCGACGCTCAAGGCCAATCAGTTGAAACCGGTGGTCAGCGATGCGCTGAACAAGTGTCGGCAAAGCCTGGCCATGGTCGACCCGACGGCCAATTACTACGAAGGACGCTCGGTCACCGTGGGCCTCTCGGACGATTTCGAGATCGCTTACGGCCGGCGACTGATCGAGGAAATCGCCCGTCGTGCACCAAAACTGCGGCTGATTTTTCGCCAGACCCACAGTCAGATCGTCGCCCGGGCACTGATGGAACGCAGCATCGACTTGGCAATTACCGCCGGCGGGTTCGCCGAGCGGCTGCTCAGCCGTCAGGTGTTGGGTGAAGGGGGTTACGCGTGTCTGGTGGATCCGGCGAGCCTGGCGCCGGGTCAGCAGCAGATCGATCTGGAGGAGTTCGTCACCCGCGAGCACCTTCTGGTGTCGTCGGGCGGTTTTATCGGGATCACCGATGAAGGGCTGGCGGCGCTGGGCCGCAGCCGCCGGGTCTGCGCCTCGACCACGCATTTCGCGGCATTACCGCACCTGCTCAAGGGCAGCGATGCGGTGGCGACCATTCCGGCCCACGCCGCGCAGGCCATTGCCGTAATGAGCGGGCTGGCGCTGCTGCCCTGCCCGCTGGCGCTGCCGCGTTACCCGATCGAACTGGGCTGGCGCACCAGCACCCAGATCGATCCGGTGGTGCTGACGGTGCGCGAAGCGATTGGCTCCAGTTTCAGGGCCGAGTGATTACTTGTTGGCCGCCATCAGGCGATTGACTTCACTGCGCACCATGTTGGCGAATTCCGGAGGCGACATGCCGTCCAGTTCAGCGCGAACGAACTCGGCCCATTTGCCCTTGCGTTTGGAGCGCTCGCCGAACAACCGCGCGGCTTCGCCCTTGGCTTTGCCCAGATTGTTCTGCCAGAGTTCGAACAGTCGGGATTTTTCATCTTCCAGCGCGGCGCGCTCTGCGAGGGATTTGTCGGCCAGATTGAAACTCATCGGGAATTACCTGCTGCATGAAATGGCGACATCTTACACTCTGGACGGAAACCTCTGACGCTGGTTTTTGCTCCGGATGGAAAATCGCTGCAACTTTTCAAGTCGCGCCACACTCCATTGTTCACTGTCCATTCACCTGCAAGGAGTCACCCAATGGCCCGCAAAAGCGCCGTTCAAGCCGCTGAAGACCAAATCAAGGATCAAGCGTTCAGCGAACTTCAGGCTCTGATCGAAGAGTCGGACAAACTGCTCAAGAGCAGTGCTTCACTGGTCGGCGAGGAAGCGGAAACCCTGCGCGGACAAATCGCCCTGAAATTGCAGCAGGCACTGGATTCGGTATCCAGCGTGCGCGACCGCACCAAACCGGCGGTCGACGCTACCGAGAGCTACATCGGCGGCCACCCGTGGCAGACCGTGGCGATTTCCGCCGGGTTCGGTCTGGTGGTCGGATTGCTGCTCGGTCGCCGCTGAGCGCGAACAAAAAAGGCGAGCCCTCGGGCTCGCCTTTTTCATGCCCGGCACACACTCATTCGCCGGCCAGTTCACGCAACTGCGACAGGGTCTGTTGATCCAGTTCGATTCCTTTGGCCAGTGACTTGGCCCGCTGCAAATGCCGCCGATCCCCCGGCAAACGCTTGAGCCCGACCCCGTGCATCTGCCGCACAAGTTCCTGACTGCGTTCGGCAAAGCTTTGCCCGGCAGTCTTGCTTGGGTCGATCACGATCAGCAACTGACCGGTCCACGGGGTCTTGGCCCCCGGATGGTTCTTCCAGTCGAACTCGAACGAGAAATTGCCGCCGGTCAGCGCGGCGGCCAGCAGCTCGACCATCATCGACAGCGCCGAGCCTTTGTGCCCGCCAAACGGCAGCAATGCGCCGCCTTCCAGAATCGCTTTCGGGTCGCAGGTCGGCTGGCCGAGGCTGTCGACACCCATGCCTGCCGGCAGCTTCTCGCCCTTGCGCGCGGCGATCTGCACGTCGCCATGGGCGATGGCGCTGGTGGCCAGGTCGAACACGATCGGCGCACCGTCAGCCCGTGGCGCGGCAAAGGCAATCGGGTTGGTGCCGAACAATGGCCGGTCGGCACCGTGGGGCACCACGCAGGTCATGCTGTTGACGACGCTCAACGCTACCAGGCCTTCATCGGCGAAAGGCTCGACGTCCGGCCACAGCGCGGCAAAGTGATGGGAATTGCGGATCGCCAGCACGGCAATCCCGGCGCTGCGAGCCTTTTCCACCAACAGTGGACGTGCCGCCGCCAGCGCAGGTTGGGCAAAACCGTTGCCGGCATCGACGCTGACGAATCCTGAAGCCACATCCTCGACTTTCGGCACGGCCTTGCCGTTGACCCAGCCGCTGTTGAGCGTCGAGACATAACCGGGGATCCGGAATACGCCGTGACTGTGCGCACCGTCCCGCTCGGCATTCGCGCAATTGGCGGCCAGCGTTCTGGCGACTTCGGCGGAGGTGCCGTGACGGGTGAAAATCCTTTCCAGCAATTGAGTCAGCTCGTCCAGAGATACCGTGGACGAGACCGCATGATCGTGTGGCGCAGACATCTGAAGCTCCAGAGTAATTATTGGAGGGAACAACAGCGAACGAACAACCCGCCTGAGGATTAACCATGGCCGGTCGGTTACCTGTCAACCCCGCAATATTTATCTACCACCCTCGCCTCCGTCACCCGCCCTAGCCTTGCGTCTCGACCCATCGGCGCCTGCCAGCATGCGCCCCTCATCGAGACTCGATCATGTCAGCCCCCATCAAACCCTTGTTGTTCCCCGAAGTCTTTGATTCCCCCGGACTCTGGACCGAGCTGGGCAAGGCCCACGGTCTGTCCGAACACGAATTCAGATGGCTCGCCCATGCAAAGCTGTCCACCCATGCCTTGCGCAGCCAGCAGACCCCGGCCATGCGCGCCGAGCACATCCTGCTCAATGTTGGCAAGGAAATGCCGCTGCCGTTGCCGGGTGCGTTCGTTCTCGGCGAGACGCCCGTCAATAAAGCCCAGATCCTGTACACCGTGTATGACGGCCTCAAGAAGTACCCTGACCGCGCCGACTTGAAACAACAGTTGGAGCGGCGACTGAACAATCCTGACGACCAGGCCAATCTGTTTGCGTTCCTGTCGTTGCCGCAACGCAAGCGGCTGTTCGATGCCGAAAACATAACGGTGTCGTTCAGCCTCATCGAAGGTGATGTATTCGATGAAAACACCGCGGCCATCCAACAGGGGCAAGTTCTGAATGCGCAGGCCATGCGTGCGGAGCTGGAGCAGTTGCCGACGCTCAATCACCTGCTGGAAAGCATTCTGGATGAATTGCTCAAGTCGCATTTCGGCAGCCTGCAGCAAAACCGTACTCGTGTCGGTTTCTACACCCTGGACGATGCCACCGGCGCCGATGCCGCGACGCCGACCAGACACTGGCTCGACTCCATGAGCCTGAGCGATGCGGTGCTGTTGCATTACCGGCATCAACAGTGGCCGACCGCCGCACTGCGGGAGTTCAGCAACCCAGGCAGATCGGTCACCAAAGGCGATCAAGCGCAATGGGAAGAGGCTGTCAAAAGCGCGTCCGGCATGTTGCCAGCGCTGCTTTTCCGGCAACTGGAACACTATTGGAATGCGGCATCTGCAGACGGCGCGCCGCGCCGCACGTTCTTCGCCGACGTGCTGCAAGACCAGGCACGCAGCGAATGGATGATCAAACGCGAAAGCGGCATTCTCGATGCAACACAGTTCAACGCACTGCATCAGCTGATAACGCACGACGCGCAAGGCCCGCAACGCCCTCTCACCGAAACCGTGCGGCTCTGGGAGCACGAAGCCAACTACGTCGAACTGGCGGGGTCGCTGATGATCAGCGCAAGCCAGGCATTTCTTTACACGCCGGTGCAGGGCCTGCAAGTTCTCACCGACTACAAAGACTTGAAACAGACGTTGCAGAGCAAGTTCATTGCCAAGGGCCACGAAGACGAACTCTACGGCCTGCTCAGCCTTGACGAGCGCAACCGGTTTCTGGGTTTCGACCAGCCGCAGGTGTCGGGAGACCGAATCATCGGAGAAATCTTCAAGATCCTCTTCGAATTGATCATCACCAAGCAGCGGCAAAACATCGAATACGCCTTGCAAGTGTTTCGCCACAGCGATGGCGCGGTGAATCTGCACGCCCTTTTCGACAAGAGCCTGGACATCCGTTCGATGATTCATGAGCGTTTGCTGGTGCTGGACAGTGCAGGTCGATGGAGCACGCATCCGGTGCTGGCAGGCAACCAGCAACCCTCTCAGGTACTGGCAGACAAGGCGCGCGCGGCGATCAAGACATTCAGCAGCGTCGAGGGCCCGCTTGTCGCGATGCTCGAAACACAACCCATGGCGCATCAGGAGGCCCAACGGCCGTTTCTCGAAAGCCTGAAGTCAATGCTTGCTCATGCATGGTTTATCGGTGTCACCGGCGAAGCCCGGTTGCGGGTGCTGGGCGACAGCCTGTCGGCCTCCGTACAGGCAATTGTCAACACCGTGATCAACGCTGATCAGCCGACCCGTGCGTTGCGGCACTCCCTCGAGGGCTTTCGCCCCGATGCCTATACACTCAGCCTTGAGTCTTCCGGTCAGCAGGATCTACTGCCGCTCGCCCACTGCCTGCTGATGACCGAGCGCGGCGGCCTGGACGCCAGTCACTCAGGGCGGGCAGTGATCTGGACGCCCGCGCTGGGCATTGAAGTGTTCGACACTGTCGCCGCTGCACGGCGCATGCTCGATCAGCGGCTGCTGCACAGCGTGCAACGTCTGTCGTTACTGGAAAACCTGCTGCCCGCGCAGTTTCAGCCCCACCAGCGCTACACCCTTGGGGCATTTCAAATCATCGAACACAACGTGCTGCACAATCGCGTGCAATCGGCCATCGAGCATTTTCTCGGGCGCTGCGAGCAGGTGCGCACCCGCGTGAAAGATCCCGTCAGGCGCAACAATGCTCTGACGAAACTGCGCAATCAGGCTTTTCACACCAACCTCAAACTGGCGACGGCCCATGCCCGGGCCATTGCCACACAACAGACCTACCCGGCGTGGCTGGGCATGGCAGCGAACGCGGAACAGAAACTGCACGTAGAACTCATGGAGCAGTGGCGCCAGAGTGTCGTCGACGACAAGGACTACCTGACAGGCGTGCCGACGCTGGTCAGCCATGTCGAGCAGACCTTGAAATCACTGCTCGACAGTCGATTCCCCAAGAGCGGGCTCAATCCCCGGCACATTCAGATAACGCCCAATCTGGCGCTGGCCGGGCCCGCCAGAAACCTGGTCGAGTTTGCCCTCAATCACATCAACATCGCCCAAGGCACCGGTTTCAAGGTCACCTCGAGAACCACCCAGGTCCTTCCGGACGGGCTGAACCAAAGCGCCGTGACACAACTGCTGCTGTCCCTGGCGATACCGACCACCTACAGCGACAAGGTCCGTGAGGCGCTATCGACGACATCAGTGGCGGGTATGGCCCGGCAGCAGGTTTTTTTCCGCCAGGTGCCCTGGCAATTGCTGCAACACGCTCATGCACTGAAACTTCAGCAGCATTTGTCCGAGAAAGCCTTCAGTTACATCCGCCAGGTACTGGACATGCCGGATGCCATCGCCCGCGCCGCCGTCGCCGGGACACACGCGATCGTGTGTCCGCTGTCATTGATCAAGACGGAAAAGGCCAACGCCGTCGAAGCATGTGGACTGTATGTGCTGGCTCCCGGTACCGGGCACAAAGGCCCGTTAGTGCTTTATACCCCGTATGCGGAGCAGGCCTTTCACGAATTCCCCGATGAACAGGGTCTGATCGCCGCCCTGAATATTCCGGGGCTGCTGCAGAACCTGTTGTTCCGTCGTCTGCCACATACACAACGCGCAACATTTCGCAGCCTGTTCGCCGACACCCTCGGCCAGACCAGTGAAATAACGCTCGATTACCGCCCGATCAGGGGCAACCTGCTGGAGCGGCTGTTTCAGGACAACCTCGATTTGTTGAAACAAATGCTCGGGTCGCAGAAAGACAGCGACGGGCAATCCGACTGGGACAACGCCAAAGTCCTGTTCAGTGACGAGATCAAACAGGTCACGGACATGTTGCAAGGCAAACTCGCCTATGGGCGCTTTCTCTGGCAAGCCTACGACGAATTCAAGGACTCGGCCGAAGCCCTGCAGAATCATCATTGGAAAAGAGCACTGAAATCTTTTATCGACGGCGCGGAGCAGATGGTGCTTGTCGGCCTTTTGCCGGAAATGTCGGCTGAACGCACGAGCGCCGAGGTCGGCGAACAGACGCTCGCAACCGGCACTGGAAAAGTCGAAAACCCGATTGCACCGACCTTGGCCGAGATCGAAACCACCTCGCCACAACGCACACGCCTGCAGCCTTTCGAGGCGACGGATGTCGCGCTCAAGAACCTCACGTACAGCGCGGCTCAGGGCGTCTATCAGAACGCCGCGAACAACCGCAGCTATGCGGCCGTTGATGGCAAGGTCTACCGGGTCGTCAAGCAGGGTTCGGCCTGGCAATTGGCCAAAGCTGAGGAACGCGGCCCGTTGCTGTTGAAAAGCGGTTCGCGGATGGTACAGATCGCGCACGGCCAGACCGTTCATTTCGGCAAAGCCTTCTCCAGAATGCTGGAGCACAACAAATACACGCGCCTGCGCCGCACGATGCTCAACATCGAAGCGCACGGCATGGAAGAAATCACTCGACGCTACCCTGAAAAAGCGCGGGTACTCGGGCACGCAGTGGGGCTGGCCCGGGATTATGCGTTCAACTGCCTGCACAACCTGGCGATTCTGGACATAAGCGCTGTGCCCGGTGGACGGGTCAACCGGTTTCTCATGGAGTTTTTTGATGTCCCGCGTCTCACAACGCAGATCCTGGCCAGGATAAAAACCGCGATCTTGCCGATCTGTAACGCCCTGGTAGATCCCGCTGATGATTTGCTCAACACCGACCGGTTCATCGTCGGTTCGACCAACTGGTTCCACGACGTGATTGCGTTTGTCCTCGATGGCGATCTGCAGAACAAGGTCCATTTCACCCAGCACTTTTTTGACCAGGACCTGGGTGACTACGTCCCGGTCGTTGCTCAAGGGTTTGATATTGACGGCCATGCGCAAGCCGAAACCCTGATCCACGAACTCGCCCATCAACTGAGCAACGCCTGGGATATCGCAACCGTACGCGGGCGTGAGCCTTTCTGTGACCTGATATCGGCGGTGACACCCGACGGTGCGAAGTTGCTCCGGTCGTTGCAGGACGAACGGAGAATGGCGCTGTCACTGGCCACACCCCGGGCACAACTGTTTGCGGAATGGAATCCGGATCGCGCGATCTGGATCGACTTTGACAGAATTCCCGAAAAAGAGACCACGGCTGCGGAAATTTTCAAGCAAACGAACAGTACGACAATGAACGAGGCGCGCAATGCGTTCATGGATCAGCAGTCATCGGATGCCCGGGTGGGTGTCATCCTGCACAACGCCGACTCGATCGCCCTGCTGATCTGCGAAGTCGGCCGCCAGCTGGATCCTGTCCCGACCGTCTGACCCAAAAAAAAATGCGCAGGTTCGACACCTGCGCATTGCTCGACAACCGTGAGACTCAGTCCTTCTGGTCACGCAGGACGTTGCCCGAAGCGCCGTCGATGCGGAATTCGTACACCACACCGTCAGCCTTGCGCCCTTCCCCTTTCCAATAGCCGTCATTGTCGGCCTCGATCTCGTAGACCTCGACATAACCGGCCTTGGTCTTGACGATCTCGATGGCCTTCTCGATGGTGATCCATCCTGCGCCAGGACGGTCAGCCAGTGCCGCGCCTGCACTCAGAAGACTGGCGGTTGCGACGAAAGCGGCCAAGGTTCTTTTGATCATTTTTTCACTCCATTTATGGTTAATGTTCGCGGGACGTCCTGGTTTTTGGGGCGTCTGAGCGAAAAAAAGTTCCACGTTTGATGGGTAATTGCCATGACGGTTGTTCTCGGCACCTCCCCCCGAGGTTAGAATGCGGGAAATCAGGATGAGTCAATGACCCAGAACACCCTCTCGGAAGCCGAATACGATGCGATCACCGATGCCGCCGCGCATTGGTGCATGCGTCTGCACGCCGTCGATTGCACCGCTGAAGAGCGGCAGGCGTTCGACCAGTGGCGCGATGCGCACCCGCTTCACGCGTTCGAATATGAGGCGATGCTGGAGATCTGGGATGTCGCCGAACATTTGCCACGCCCGGAACCTGCGGTAGTCATACCGATCACTCCGCCGGCCCGGACGTGGCGCCAATACGCGGTGGCCGCCTCCGTTTGCGCGCTGGCGCTCCCGCTGGCGGCCTGGACCGGGTGGAATCTGGGGTGGCTGCCCAACAGCTATCAGCACTTCGCCGCCACCGACAATGTGCGCCACGTCACTTTGGGCGACGGCAGTCAGGTCGAGCTGAACCTCAACACCGAACTGACCTACAGCAATTTCAAGGACGAGCGTCGCGTCACCCTGAAAAAGGGTGAGGCCTTCTTTGAAGTCAGCCATGACCTGAGCCACCCTTTCGTCGTCAGGGCTGCAGAAGGCAGGATTCGCGTCACTGGCACCCGTTTCAACGTCTGGATGTATGAGGATCAGGTGAAGGTCAACCTGATCGAAGGTTCGGTACTGGTCACCAGCAACGCTCAGCTGCCAGGCGATGGCCTGCGCCTCGGCCCTTCGATGCAGGCTCGCTACCGACACGGCGACTTCATGCCGCAAATAAGCCAGACCTATGCCAGCGACAACTCGCTGGCCTGGCGCAACGGCAAACTGGTACTCGACAACCTGGCGCTGAACGACGCGCTGCCGTTGATCAACCGTTACCTGGACAAACCTCTGATGCTTGCCGATAGCGCGACCGGATCGATCCGGGTCGGCGGCATTTACAACATCAAGGAGCTGAACAGCTTCGCCGGCTCGATGCCCAAGGTGCTGCCGGTGTTCCTGACTCGCAACAAGGACGGCAACCCGGTGATCAACCCGATGCCGCAGCAACCGCCAAAAAATTGAAGGCCGGTCCCGTGAGGGAGCGGCCTTCTGCTTTTGCGGTTATCGACGGGTTGAACAGCTGATTACTGCGCCGCGACTTTCCCCGCCTTTTCCAGATCATCACGCACGGTCTGCACCTGATACTGCGGATCTGCCTTGATCTGCTGCTCGGTGAATGGCAACACGCTCCACTGTTTCTTCGAGAACGCCTCGGTCTGGTCGCGGGAATACTTCGACGCCGGATCACTGGACAGCGAGAACGCCAGCAAACCCTGGGCATGCGGCCCCTTGTCGTCGAACGTCACGACTTGCAGGTAACTGGTGCCACTGACCACCTCCAGCTTGCCGTCTTCACGGGGCACGCTCTGGATCGCGTTGTAGATGCCCAGCGTGCCCGGGCCACCGTGAATCGGCGTTTGCTGTCCTCCACTGCTGACCACCTGCACATCGCCCCAACGGGTTTTCTCGGTCAGGCCCATTTTGGTGGCGGACTCGGCCGACGCCAGCATGGCCTCGCGCAGTGCCTTGGCCACTTCGGGCTTTTCAATGGCCAGTCCGCGCGGGGTGTGTTGCGCATCCTTCGGATCGAACGCCACACGCCAGGCCTGCGGCGATTCCTGCATCGCTTGCATGATGGTCTGGAAATGCACCAGCCCGATGCCCGACTCCAGACTCGCCCGGCCATCCCACGCTTTCAGACTGCTGCACACCGATTTCAGCGCTGCCTCAGGCTGGGAAGCACAGAACTTCAACAGATCCGGCACCACCTGAGTCGCCAGGAACACCTGATCGTCCATCACCATGTGTTGCAGGTCCTGCACCGACACCGGGCCTTTCTTGCTCAGGGTCGCCAGACGATCCAGCGCAAAGCGCGAGCGCAGGCCCAGAGGCTGGCCGTCCTGACTGATCAGCGGCGAGAAGCCGGTCAGCGGTTGCGCCGGGTTGGCCAGCCACGCCGAGTCGTTGGAGTGCTGGACGAAGTCCTTGCGCAACAGTTGCGGCAGTTGGCTGGACGCGTAAATGCCCTTCTGTGCGGCTTGCGGGTCGATGTCCCAGGCGCAGGCGCTGCTGGAGCCGTCGAGCACGATCATTTGCAGGCCCATACGCGGGTCGCTGCACCTGGCCAGTTTGTCGGCACTGACATTCGGCACCACCGACAGGTTCATGTACAGCGTCTGGCCCTTGTCATCCACAGCCAGGGTGTTGACCCACGGGATGCCCTGGATGGTATGCACCGAATCCTGCAGATCCTTGAGATTGCCGGCGCGGTTCATGGCGTACCACTGTTTCAGCACCCGGTCGTTGTCGAGGTTGGCATCGCGCAGGCTATAGGCGTACTGATTGTTCCAGTCGAGCTTGCCAGGCCACTGCACGATCGGGCCGAACTGCGAACTGTAGACATCCCGCTGGACCGGCACCACCTGCCCGTCCGCCTGTTTGACCTGCACCGTGACCGTCTGCTTGTTCATCGGCAGGGACTGGCCGTCGAGCAGATAACGGGTCGGATCCTTCGGATCGAGTTGCAGACGATACAGGGTGAAATGCTTGGACGAGTCGACGGTGTGGGTCCAGGCCAGGTGCTGATTGAAGCCGATATTGATCATCGGCAGGCCCGGCAGCGCCGCGCCCATCACATCCAGTTTGCCAGGAATGGTCAGGTGCATCTGATAGAAGCGCATGCCGCCGACCCACGGAAAATGCGGGTTGGCCAGCAGCATCCCGCGGCCATTGAACGAACGCTCGCTGCCGACCGCCACCGCATTGCTGCCACGGTCGAGCGCGAAGCGTTGCAGACGCGTGTCCGCCAATTGGTAAGCACGCGCATCGTTTTCAATCTGCGCAGCGGCCTGTGGCGGTGTAGCGCCCGCCAAAGCTTCGGCGAACTGGCCGACACCGCCCTCGACCAGCAGGCGACGGGTCAGCTTCACCAGGTCTTCGGCAGCGATGTCGCGCACCCATTCGCCCTGGCACTGCTGGGGCAGTCCCTGCTGACGGCGCTCGGCCAGATAACGGTTGTAGCCGGCGGCATAACCTTCCACCAGATCACGCACTTCCACCGGTTGCGCCTGCCAGAAGGCATTCACGGCCTGCGGCGTATTGAGCCACTGGAAGAACACGTCGCTGACGCGGTTCTCGCGCTCTTCGACGGTCAGCTGCTCCGGCCCGAAATACCGCGACCGCTCGCCATTGACCGTCACGATCTCGTTGGCCAGCAGGCACAGGTTGTCCTGCGCATAGGCATAACCGATGCCGAACCCGAGACCACGTTCGTTTTCCGCGCGGATGTGCGGTACGCCAAAACCTGTGCGACGGATATCGGCGCCGGTCTGGCGGGAAGGGCTGAATGCCTGCGCCGACAGACTCAGCCCGAGAAACAGGCCGGCAAGGGTCAGTCCGGTGAATTGCCTGGAAATAGTCACGCTCGCTCCTGATCGAAATGCCGAAGAGCGAACCGCCCGCCACCGTGAACACGTCGGGCCCGGCTCGCTCTGAAATCACCCACGCGTCACGCGCAATGAGCCTGTCCAGAAAACGAAGCCGCGGAAAAAAAATTTAGTCGGCCACACATCCGTCTCGAACCGTAATCACGGGGAAAAGACGAAACGACGACAAATTTTCTACATTTTTCGCTTCATGATTTGTCGAGCTGAAACGTCTTGTTTAGAGAGAGCACAAAAAACCTTTCCTGATCAGGCTCTGAAAGGAGTAATCGCATGTACAACCCACCCCTACCATCGGAAGGTAGCCAGACCCCACAAGGAGCGCCCATGGGTTCGCACGTCGACGTATTCGGGCAACGGGTCGAGCGTCACGGCAATGAGCGCATCCGTTTGCTGCTCAAAAGCTTCGGCCTGCGCACCAGTCTGATTCGCCTCAAAGTCATCGACACCCTGCTGGTCGCCGCCGAGGACGACCGTCGCCTGGGTGTACGCGGGGTGCATAGCCAGCTGCTGGATCTGGACATTCCGTTGTCCTTCCTCAGCGTGCGTGAAGTGCTCAAGCGTCTGTGTGCCGAAGGCGTGATCACGTTCAACGACGACAAGAGCTATAGCCTCCATCCCCAGGCTGCCGCGGTGCTCAACAACGATTGAAGCACCCGGCAGACGCCGTCAGGGCTTGACCTTGCGGCGCATCACGCCGTTGATCACCACGACCACCACAGCCACACCGATGGCGATGTACTGGAACGTTTGCTCGCTGAGCTTGCCGACGTTTTGCAGCCAGGACAGGCCGAGCATGATCAGCAGTACGGCGACGGCGATCAGAATCGAATATATCAAGCGTTGCTTATGGGTCATTACAGGTTCCTGAACCGTTGGAATGTATCGGGTTTGTATCGGCGTTGATGCCATGCGCATACCGTTTGACGGGGATGCGCCGCGGTAAACGGGGTCTCATGTTACAGCCGATGAAGAGCTTTGGCTTCAAACGGCGTCAACCATGAGGATCCTTGAAATGCTGCGTCGAATCACCTGGCTGATTCCTGTCCTTGCACTGCTCACCCTGAGCGGCTGCATCATCTTTCCCCACGGCGGCTGGCATGGCGATCATCGCCACTATGGGCCTGGCCCGGGCTATTACTACCATCGTTAAGTCATCTCACGGAAAGGATGCCAGCGTCCGTCCATTCAAATGCAACAACGGATTTTAGCGTCAGGAAAAATGCCCACAGGAATGTGGGCTTTTTTTATCGATCGGCGATCAAGGCTGTAGGGCGCTTCACCTGTGCAAGCAAGAAAGTGTCCCTCTGCAACATCACGCATAACGAAGTCACAGACCGTCACACCAACGACGTAGGAACAATGACTTCCCCTCCCTACCCTTTGCGCTCCCTCTCAAAGATCCTGGAAGCGCATGCAAAGAACTCTCATCAACCTCCCGCCGCGCCGGGCGCTCGGGTTCTGTCTGGCCATCACGCTGTTCGAATGGCTGACCTACATGGCCAGTGACATGGTCATGCCGGCCATGCTGACCGTCACCCGGGATCTCGAAGCCGATGCCGCTCACATCCCCAACGCGTTCAATCTTTACCTGATCGGCGGTGTCTGCCTGCAATGGCTGATCGGGCCGCTGTCCGACCGGTTCGGCCGGCGCCCGCTGCTGCTGGGCGGTTGTGCGCTGTTCGGCGTGACCTGTGCGGCGGCTGTCGCCACACCCGGCATCGAAGTGTTCAACGCCCTGCGACTGTTGCAAGGCATGGGACTGGGGTTTGTCGTAGCGGTCAGCTACCCCGCGCTTCAGGAAGTCTTCTGCGAGGCCGATGCGGTGCGCCTGATGGCGCTGCTGGGCAATGTCGCCCTGCTTTCGCCCCTGCTCGGCCCGCTGCTCGGCAGTCTGCTGCTGGAGTGGCTGAGCTGGCGCGAGTTGTTTCTCGGTCTGGGCCTGATCGCGGCACTGACCTGGATCGGACTGCATGTCTGCATGCCAGAGACGATCGGCGTTTTGCGCCACGATGGTAGTCAACAAGCACCGATTCCTTTCTCATTTCGCCAGATCAGCAGTCGCTACCTTGCACTGCTGCGCAATCACCGGTTTGTCGGCATCTGCCTGGCGCTGGGTTTGATGAGCCTGCCGCTGATTGCCTGGATCGGACTGGCGCCGCTGCTGCTCGTCCAGTTACTGGGACTGACCACGCGCGAATATGCGCTGTGGCAGATTCCGGTGTTCTCGGCAGTCATTGTCGGCAATCTGATCCTTGATCGACTGCTGGCCTTGCGGGATCTGCCGCAACTGATTCGTCTGGCGCTCTGGCCGTTCTGCCTGGGTTTGCTGACCCTGATCGCCACCGCGGTGACCAGCCTTTCGCTTGCCGGATTGATGACCGGTCTTGCGCTGTATGCCGTGGGGCTGGGTATGAGCAACGCCGCGCTGTACCGGCTGGCACTGTTTTCCAGCGATGACAGTAAAGGCCTGGTGTCTGCCGCGATCGGCATGATTTCGATTGCCGTGATGGGGATAGGTGGTTCGCTTATTGCCGCCATCGGAGGTGGCACCCGTCTCGAATCCTTCGCCCTCTGGGCGGCACTGGGCGGTCTGCTCAGCCTGCCCCTGCTGTACCGGTTTCTGCCACACGTCCCGGCAGATTCCGCCTCTTCAACATAACGACAAGGACGCCTGATGATTCACTTCCCCCACAGCGACGCGCTCTGCGCGTTGACGCAACCCTATTGCCCGGATTCCGTGCCGGACGGACTGTTTAACCAGGCCATGGCCGAAATCAGCCGGTTTCACAGCCAGCACACTCCGGGATACGAACACTGGTTGAATGCCAACGGCCTGAACGCAGGTGACCTGGACCATCTAGATGACTGGTCACGCCTTCCGCCGATCTTCGCCAGTTATTTCAAGCGCCAGGTCCTGCTCAGCCCCACCGGGATGGATGCGCTGGAACTCACCTCCTCCGGCACCAGTGGCGAGAAAAGCCGCATGCGTTACGACGAACGCAGCCTGGGGGCGGCCCAGAACATGGTCGAGCGGATTTTCCAGCACTATGACTGGGACACCCCGCACACTCCGTGCAACTACCTGCTGCTGAGCTATGAACCCGAGGGCAGCATCAGCCTGGGAACGTCATTCACCGATCAGTTTCTATGCCGCTTCGCCCCCATCAATCGTGTGGCCTACGCACTGCGCCGTACGGGCGGTGGTCATGAATTCGACGGCTTTGGCGTGATCGCTGCCTTGCAGTCCTTCGCCGAAGAAGGTTTGCCGGTGCGGATCTTCGGCTTCCCGGCGTTTCTCTGGCAGACCCTGCAACGCATGCAGGCGACCGGGATGGCTGATCTGCAACTGGCGCAAGGCTCGTTGACGCTGTTTGGCGGCGGCTGGAAAACCCACGCGGCGCAAGAGATTCCCCGCCAGCAACTGTACGAGCGCATTCACCGCCAATTGGGCATCGAGATGTCCCGCTGCCGTGACGGCTACGGCGCCGTCGAGCATGCGGTGCCTTATCTAGAGTGTGCTCAGCACCGTTTCCATGTACCGGTCTATTCGAAGGTTTTCGTGCGCCATCCCGCTGACTTTACGGTTCAGCCTTACGGTCGTCAGGGCTTGCTGAGCTTTGTTTCGCCTTACATCTCATCGAGCCCCGCGCACGCGGTGGTCATGAGCGATCTTGCCACCCTGCATCCAGGCGCCAGTTGCGGCTGCGGGCTGACCGGCGACTGGTTCGAACTGCATGGCCGCGCCGCCACCACGGCCGGTCGAAGCTGCGCCCTGGCCGCCTCTGAACTGCTGGGGAAGCATTGATATGTACCTGATCAACGGAATGCTTCACAACGACTGCACTCTGGAATTCGCACTGGAACAACTTTATCCGGATTTGCCACAACGGTTGGCCACGGCGCTCGACACGTCGACTGTGCTTGGCGCAGCAGCCACTTTTGCCGAACGTCTGCAAGACCCGCACAGGGCATTGCCCATCGATGCCGAGCAACGTCAGTCACTGATCGAGTTCTGCCAACCCGCTGGCCTTCGGTGCAAGCTTGAGCGCGAGCTCGGCGAGCAACCGGGCAGCCTGCGTCGCCTCGACTATCGCCAGTCACGCTTTGAACGCTGGAGCCCGCTGGGCCTGGTGGTCCACATCACCCCCGGCAATGCGCCGCTGCTGGCTTTCTGTGCGGTGATCGAAGGCCTGCTGGCCGGCAACGTCAACTGGTTGCGCCCCAGCAGCAGCGATCAGGGTGTGACGGCGCAATTACTTCATGAATTGGCGCAGTGCGATGCGACCGGCCAGATCGCCGCGCATGTCGCCGTCGTTCCGGCCAGCACGGCCCAGATCGGTCAACTGTGCCAACAGGCCAACGGCGTTTCAGCGTGGGGCGGTGAATCAGCACTGCAAGCCATCCGCCAGCAACTGGCGCCCGGCTGTCGCTGGATCGACTGGGGCCACCGCATCAGCTTCATCTACCTGACACCGGCAGCGGTCACGCCGCAAGCCCTGGACGCCGTGGCCGATGAAGTCTGCCGCCTCGATCAGCAGGCCTGCTCCAGCCCGCAATGGCTGCTGGTGGACAGTGACGATGAAAACGTTTTGCGTTCAATCGGCGAGGGCCTTGCCGAGGCGTTCGAACGCCGCGCCCGACACTGGCCAGCCCTGTTGCCGTCGATTCAGGAGGCCTCGGAAATCACCACCCGCACGGCGATGGCGCGACTGGCTCACTGCTTTGCCGGTGTCAGCGGTCAGGTCTGGCAAACACCGGACTGGCGCGTCATCTGGAGCCACGACCAGACACTCGGCCCCTCGCCGCTGTTTCGCAGCCTGTTGCTTAAACCCCTGCCGCGCGCGCAAGCCTGCGAGGTGCTCTTGCCTTGGCGAAACGTGCTGCAAAGCGCCGCGCTGATGTGTGCCGAACACGAAATGGCCGAACTGGCTCAAACGCTGATCGCTGCGGGCGTTACACGGGTTACCCCGGTGCAATTGATTCACGACGGCTACGAAGGAGAACCCCACGACGGTGTGTATGCCTTGCAACGCTTGAGCCGGCGCGTGTCGGTCAGCCTGCCGGCCACGGCGCTGATAACCCGCGCCACGCTTGATCTGCTGCCGACACCACCCTGCCTGGCCGATCTGCCGATCATGAGCAAGGACACCTTTGTCACCCGCCCGATCCATCCGGCGGCCCGCTTGTACTTCCGCTCCGGCGGCAGCAGCGGCACCCCGGCGTTGGCCGGCTACAGCTACCGCGATTTTGATCGACAGATGCGCGCCACCGCCGACGGTTTGTTCGCGGCGGGTCTCGACCCGAGCCGCGACCGGGTGATGAACCTGTTCTTCAGTGGCGGGCTGTATGGCGGTTTCTTCAGTTTTTCCAAAGTGCTGGAAATGTTGGGGACCACGCACCTGCCGATGGGCGCGCCGGCCGATGACGATTACCGCGAGATCGCGCAGATAATCATCGACCAACGCGTCACCGTGCTGGTCGGCATGCCCAGCACCCTGAACCGTCTGTTCCTCAATGAGCAAGCACGGCTGCGCGAATATGGCGGGATCGAAAAGGTCTTCCTCGGCGGCGAACACCCCGGTGAACAAAGCCTTGCGCTGATGCGCGACTGTGGCGTCGGGCTGATCCGATCGGCCGTTTACGGCAGTGTCGACGCCGGGCCGCTCGGCCATGCCTGCCCGGCCACCGGCGATGGCGTGTTTCATCTGATGAGCGATATCCAGCACCTGGAAATCGTCGAATTCGAGGCCGATCAGCCGGTGATCGGCGGTGAAACCGGGCGTCTGGTATTCACCTCCATCGAACGTGAAGGGCAGGACGTGCAGCGCTACGACGTCGGAGACAGCGGTCGCTGGATTCCGGGTCTGTGTGACTGCGGGCTGCCCACGCCGCGTTTCGAACTGCTGCAACGTCACGGCAGGTTGATGCGCATCGGCACGGACTTCATCTGCCTGGCGCTACTGGCGGAGCACCTGCAGACCGAGTTCCAGCTGATCCTCGAACATGCCCCCGACGGACTCGAGCGCATGCGCTTTCGCAGTCCACGGCAACCCGATGATGTTCAGCGTCGCCTGCTGGAGTATCCGACGCTGGCCACGCTCATCCAGACGGGTCTTCTGACCGTGGACGTGGAGGTCTGCTGCAGCGACGGATTTACCCGTAACAAACACAGCGGCAAGACACCGCTGCTGATCGACAATCGGGGTGTCGGTCCCCGCGCAAACAGGCAAGGAGCCGCTCATGAACACAGAATTTGAACTGCAAGAACTGGTCACGTTTGCACGAGAGCATTCGGGCTTTTATGCGAACCACTTCGCCGACGTTTCCCTGCCCGTCACATCGCTGGAACAATTGCCGGTGATTGACCCCGTTGCTTACTGGAAAGGCAGTCATGACCTAGACCACTGGCCTGTCATGACGGCGCCTTTGAATGACGCGCTGATCCTCAAAACGGGAGGAACTACCAGTGCCGGCAAGTTTTCACTGTTCCGGCGCGAGGAATGGCAGACGCTGGTGGCGGACTTCGGTCGCAGTCTCAGCTCGCAGTTGAGCCCCGGCGACCGCGTCGCCAACCTGTTTTTCGTCGGCGACCTGTATGCCAGTTTCATCTTTACCCACGATGCGCTGGCGCATGTACAAACGGAGGTTATCGAGTTTCCCTTCACCGGCCATATCGACCCAAGTGTCCTGGCCGATGCGATTGCCCGGCACCGGATCAATGTCCTGGCCGGCGTGCCTGCCCACCTGTTGACCTTCGCAGCATGGCTCGAACAACACGGCCGGGTTCTGAAGGAAGTCACCACCCTGCTCTACGCCGGTGAAAGCCTGTTTGATGCTCAGTTGCAGCTGCTGGCGCGAGTGTTTCCCCAGGCCCGGGTGGCCTCCATCGGCTACGCCAGTGTCGATGCCGGATTCATTGGCGCCAGCCATCGTGACTGTGCCCTGGGCGAGCATCGGATCCCCGAAAGTCACGGTGTGCTGGAAATTCTCGACGAGCACACCGGTGAAGTGATTGATGAATGCGACCGGGTCGGGCGCCTGGTGATGACCAATCTCACGCGCCGTTTGATGCCGCTGATCCGCTACCCGGTGGGCGATCGTGCTTGCTGGCGAGAGCCGTCGGGAACGCCCCGGCGCAAGTTCGCGTTGATGGGCCGCTGCGCCGACAGCCAGCGCGTGCGGGTGGGCATTCTGAACCTGCTGCCGCAATCGATCGGCGACACCGTATGGCGCGTCACCGGCAGCGATGATTGGCAACTGGTGATCGAGCAGGACGGCGCCATGGATATCCTGAGCCTGCACTGGGCGCCGGACGCCCTGACACCTGTGAACGCTGAGGCCGACCAGACGCTGCACAGTGCCTTGATCGAAGACTATCCGTTGATCAAGCAACTGAGCGCCGATCACCTGCTGGTATTGCGGATTCGCTGCTGCAAGGTTCAGGAACTGGCACGCCATCCACGCTCCGGCAAGCGTCAACGTGTGCTCGATCGGCGCGTCTACAACGGCACTGGCCAGGAGCCTTGCTGATGGAAGCGATCACCCTGCGAGGCTACCGCACCAGTGACGCTCCGGCGGTCAGTCGCCTGTTCAGAAAGATCTACGGCGACCATTACGCCCAGCCGCATGTGTATCTGCCCCGGATGATCAGCCAGAACCATGCCGACGGCCGCTGGCACTCGTTGGTGGCGGTGGCGAACGGTCAAGTGGCTGGGCATTCCACATTGATTCTCGACAAAGAATCGTCCCTCGCCGAACTGGCACTGAGCGTGGTGGATCCGCAGATCCGTGGGCAAAACGTCGCCACGCAACTGAGTCGACAGTTGCTGATCCATGCGCAGGCGCTGGGATATCAGGGGGTCACGATCAAGCAAATGACCCATCATCCCTACACCCAGAAAATGGCTGCCGGCCTTGGTTTTCACAACACCGGCTTGTTGCCCGACCATGCACCGTCGCCCTTTGGCGGCGCGGTGACGGAATCGCTGGTAATGGGTTACGCCCCGGTCGATGGTTATCAGCGCCCGCTGCCGGCCTTGACCTGGCCGGACGAATGCCGTGAGTTCATGCAGCAGATGTGCGACGTGTTCGGAACGCGGTCGAACGTGTCGCCCTGGGTCGGCGCACCGGCGCAGCTGGAACAGCGATGGGGGCGATATGACGGGATTTTCAGTGAAGTGGACGACAGTTTGATCAAGCAGCTGCAACAACTGCCCGGACATTGGCTGATTTCGATCAGGCTCAGGCTGGCACAAGGGTTTGACAATGCCTGGCGCCGGTTATCGACGATGGGGTTCGTGTTCAGCGGGCTGGCGCCCGATGACAGAAGTGCAGGATGGCTGGCGCTTTTTCATCGCGGTTTCCAGCCAAAATCCTTGACGCTGCATTGCCCGCAGATGCAGCGGTTGCATGACGGGATGCAGCGGCAGGTCGCCTTGCTCCCAAAACTCCACGCTTGCGGCAATCGCCCATAAACGAAAGGGCCCACCCCGTTACCGGGGCGGGCCCTGTCTATCATGCCTTGGCTTTGACACCTTGATCGGTAGGAGGCTTGCGCTCCCCGCCCTGACCGTAAGTCTGCAGGTTCTGCAGTACGTAAATGGCTTTCTTGTACTCGGGGATCAACGTATTCGCGTACTTGTTGCCCTTGAGATTGTTGTTCTGGATGGTATCCAGTTGTGTCGCGAAATATTCCAGCGCATTGAACTTGGCATCCGGATCCTTCTGGATGCCGAAGCGATCGAACTTGTCGCCGGCATTGAGCAAGGTCATGGACGTGATCTCGGAAATCAGGCCCCGGCTACGCAACATTGCACTGAGGCTGCCCAATTGCTTGGCTGAAACATTGGTGGGATCGAAACCCTTGATGTTCTTGTGCAGACCCTGCTTGTCCATCTCTGCGGTACTGATCGCGGTGGGGTCGTTGCCGACCAGGGCCAGCATCTGCTTGACCTTCACACTTTGAGAAACCGGTTTGCTCGAGCTTCCTGTATCTCGAACCAGCAAACCCGCCTTGGGTTGCCAGGCACCGGTATATCCGATAGTCATGAGCAAGCTCCTTGCGAGGAAAACATGAAAAATTCCTTGTTGAACGACTTTTGAGTTGCCCGGAGTATCGGCCGGCAAACTAATGGCACCAACTCCTTTCTGCACTTTTTTACAATTTTTGTACATTCACGATACAAACCGTCAACAGCCCATAAACATGGGACTAGAGCGTTCATGACAATGTGATGAAAGTGGGTTTATTGCTCTAATGTTCGGGACGGTTAGTTATCGTGTATCAGACCCGATACGTTCCTTTGGTCGGGATCGCCTCTTTTAGGACGAAAGTACCTAAAGCTTCCCGAAGACCCGACGATACGTTAGGAAACCCGCGCTGTTTGTTTCCCCTGCCCACAATAAGAATCCCTGCTCAAGGACCGGTTTCCATGCCCGCATTCCGCACCATTCAGGCTCGTTACACGCTGTTTCTGGTTCTGTTCATTCTGTTGTTGTCGGTGCTCACCGTGGTTGGCATCAGCCAATTGGTCGCGCCCAAGTTGCGCCACACCGAAGAGCAAGTGGTGCTCAACCGCATTGCTGAAGTGGCCGAGCAAATCCAGGGCGAACTGAACAAGGTCCAGGCGCAACAGCGCAGCATCACCCAGACCATCCCGCTGCTCGACAGCGCGGCCATCGACACCGTGTTGCCGGGGCTGGTGGATCAATACGGCGAACTGAAAGTCTTCGGCGGCGGCATCTGGCCGCTGCCCGGTCAGCGTGAGGCCGGACGCAACAAGTTCAGTACGTTCTGGCACCGCGATGCCTCCGGCAAACTGGCGGTGAACACCTTCTGGAACAGCGACGCGGCCCCCAACTATTACGACCAGAGCTGGTACAAGGGCGGCATGCAGACCCCGCGCGGCCAATGCGCCTGGGCCGCTGCCTATAAAGATGACGCCAGCGCCGAACCGCGCACCAACTGCGCCATGGCCATCCAGAAAAACGGCAGCGCCTGGGGCGTCTCGACCATCGACGTGACATTGGGCTTCTTCAACGATCTGGTGGCGCGCAAGGAAAAAGACCTCAACGCCGAAATGCTGATCGTCGAAGCCGACGGCAAGATCATCAGCAACAGCTCGCGCATCAGCGGGCCGATCGTGCTGAAGAACATCAGCGAACTGGCCGGCGGCTCGACCTTCGCCAGCCAGGTCAAGGCCGGGCTGCAAAACCGCGAGCAGGCGCAGCGCGTCGAATTCGACAACAACGGTGAAGCCAGCACGTTCTTCATGCGTCCGATCGAAGGCACCCCGTGGTTCCTCGCCACCGCACTGCCGACCAAAATGCTCACCGCCCAGCGTGACGACGTGCTCAGCAGCCTGAGCCTGCTGCAGATTCCGCTGGTGATCCTGCTGGTGCTGTTGCAGGTCTACGCGATTCGCCAACTGGTTTCGCGCATGAAAGCGCTGAAAGCCAACATCGATTCGCTGTCCAGCGGTGATGCCGACCTGACCCGGCGCATCACCATCCGCGCTGAAGATGAGCTCGGCGCCATCGGGCATTCGGTCAACACCTTTATCGCCTATCTGCAGAACATGATCGGCGAAGTCACCCAGGCCACTGGTGCAATGGCTTCGAGCCTCGACAACCTGCAGCGTACCTCGGCGCACACCAGTCAGATTCTGCTGCGCCACGCTTCGGAAACCGACCAGACCGTCACCGCCATCAACGAGATGAGTTCGACCGCTGAAAGCGTCGCCCAGAATGCCGCTGAAACCGCAGCCTTCACCCAGCGCGCCAACGAAAACGCCGACCGCTCGCGCGTGGTGGTTGGCGAAGCGTCAAGCAGCGTGGTGGCGTTGATCGACGAAGTGGCCAGCGCCACCCACAAGGTAGAAAGCATGCAGCAGGACGCCCAGCGCATCACCGAAATCCTCGGCGTGATCGGCGCCATCGCCGGCCAGACCAACCTGCTGGCGCTCAACGCGGCAATTGAAGCAGCGCGTGCCGGAGAACAGGGCCGTGGTTTTGCGGTGGTGGCAGACGAAGTGCGTGCCCTCGCCGCCCGTACCCAGGCCAGCACCTCGGAAATCAACGAAATGTTGAGCCGCCTGACCCAGGGCGTCAGCTCGTCGGTCAGCGCCATGGAAAACACCCAGGCCAGTTGTCAGTCAGCCGCGGACGCCACTGCGCGAGTCAACAGTGGCCTCGACGAGATGGCCGGTTCGGTCAGCCACATCAACAGCCTCAGCACCCAGATCGCCACCGCCGCCGAGCAGCAAAGCGCGGTCACCGAAGAGATCAACCGCAGCATGGTGCAGATCCGCCACATGGTTGACGAGCTGGTGGAAAGCGGCCAGGCCAGCGAACTCAACACCCGTCAGCTGCTGGAAGCCAACAGCCGGGTGAGCGCGATCATGGGGCGCTTCAAGGTTCGCTGACGGTTTTGTCATCTTGCGCTCAGTGGCCTGTCAGCTTTGATCTACGATCATGTTGGCAGGCCTGCCCCGTATCACTTGGAAACACTCCGTTGATGCCCGGCAGGAAAAACAGGTCAAAATGCCTTCCTTTTTTGACCGTTCCTCCTTTGATCCGAGAGCCCTCCATGCGAAACCACCTGCGTCTGGCCGCCCTGAGCGCCCTGTTCATCTCCTCCCTGGCGCAAGCCGCCGACCTTATCCCGATCGAAGTCCACCGCGACGCCAACTGCGGCTGCTGCAAAAAATGGATCAGCCATCTGGAAGCCAATGGCTTCAAGGTCGAAGACCACGTCGAATCCGACATGAGCAGCTTCAAGCAGCAACACGGCGTTCCGCCACGTCTGGCGTCCTGCCACACCGCAATCATCAACGGCAAATTCGTCGAAGGCCATGTTCCGGCGGAACAGGTGCTGGCCCTGAGCAAACGTGACGACCTGCTGGGCGTTGCCGCACCGGGCATGCCGATGGGCTCGCCGGGCATGGAAATGGACGGCATGAGCGATGCGTATCAGGTGATCGGCCTGAAGAAAGACGGTGCCGATGTGGTGGTGGCGGATTACCCGGCCCATTGATGACGGCGGGTTATCTCGGGCTGTTCCTGGCCGCATTCGGTGCGGCGACGTTATTGCCACTGCAATCGGAGGCCGTGCTGGTCGGGCTGCTGGTCAGCGACCGTTATTGGTTGTGGGGGCTGCTGGCCGTAGCCACGCTGGGCAACGTCCTGGGTTCGCTGGTGAACTGGTGGCTGGGGCGCGGGCTGGAACGGTTTCAGGACCGGCGCTGGTTTCCGGTCAGCCCGAAGCATATGGCGCGCGCCCGCGTTCACTATCAGCGCTATGGTCACTGGTCCCTGCTGCTCAGTTGGCTGCCGGTGATCGGCGATCCGCTGACGTTGATCGCCGGGGTCATGCGCGAACCTCTTGGGCGATTCCTGCTGATCGTCACTCTCGCCAAAGGCGCCCGCTACGGGGTGCTGGCGATGCTCACCCTTGGCTGGCTCGGTTGAACGATCCGGCCCGGGGATTGCCTCTGTTTAACGTCGCCCTAATCCGGCCGTTCCAGCATCGGCCGATTTCTTGTGGAGTTGTCCTATGTCTGTGTCGCTGACCCGCTGGCTGCCCGGCCTGGTGTTGACCGCCGCCCTGCCCCTGCTTGCTCACGCCGAAGGCCCGCAATACGGGCCGGAGCTGCAAGGTTTCGATTATCCCTACACCCTCAAGCACTTTGCCTTTCAGTCCCAGGGCAAGTCGCTGCAGATGGGTTACATGGACGTCGCCGCTGATGGCAAGGCCAACGGACGCACCGTGGTGCTGATGCACGGCAAGAATTTTTGCGGCGCGACCTGGGACAGTTCGATCAAGGCCCTGAGCGAGGCCGGCTACCGGGTGGTCGCCCCGGACCAGATCGGCTTCTGCACCTCCAGCAAACCCGATCACTACCAGTACACCTTCCAGCAACTGGCGGCCAACACCCAGAAACTGCTCAAGGCGCTGGGCATCCAGAAAGCCACCCTGCTCGGCCACTCCACCGGCGGCATGCTCGCCACCCGTTACGCGCTGCAATACCCGGATCAGGTCGAGCAACTGGCGCTGGTCAATCCGATCGGCCTGGAAGACTGGAAAGCCCTCGGCGTGCCGTATCGCAGCGTCGATCAGTGGTATCAGCGCGAATTGAAAGTCACCGCCCAGGGCATTCGCGACTATGAACGCACGACCTATTACGACGGCCGCTGGAAACCCGAATTCGACCGTTGGGTCGACATGCTCGCGGGCCTGAGCAACGGCCCGGGCAAGACTCAGGTCGCATGGAACTCGGCGCTGATCTACGACATGATCTTCACCCAGCCGGTGTACTACGAGTTCAAGGACCTGAAGATGCCGACCCTGCTGCTGATCGGCACTTCCGACACCACCGCCATCGGCAAGGACATTGCGCCGCCCGAAGTGAAAGCCAAAATCGGCCACTACGAGGTGCTGGGCAAGCAGGTGGCAAAACTGATTCCTCAGTCCACGCTGGTGGAGTTCCCCGGCATGGGCCACGCGCCGCAGATGGAAGAGCCGGCGAAATTCCACGAGGCACTGCTCGGCTGGCTGGACAAAACCAATCCCGTTCGTTGAAGAGGTAACGCTGATGGCGGTGCAGATTGCGGTGATCGATGACTGGCAGGACGTCGCGCGGGGCGTAGTTGACTGGTCGGTGCTCGACAGTCTCGGCGAAGTCACCTTCGTCCATGAGTACCCGGCGGACAACGCCACGCTGGCCGAACGTCTGGGCCAGTTCGAAGTGATCTGCGTGATGCGCGAACGCACACGCTTCGATGAAGACCTGCTCAAACGCCTGCCGAACCTGAAGCTGCTGGTCACCGGTGGCATGCGCAACGCGGCGCTGGACATGCCGGCCGCTGCTCGCCTCGGGATCAAGGTCTGCGGCACCGACAGCTATAAACACGCGGCGCCGGAACTGACCTGGGCGCTGATCATGGCCGCCACCCGCAATCTGCTGAACGAAGCCAATGCCTTGCGCGCCGGCCAGTGGCAGCAAGGCCTCGGTGGCGACCTGCACGGCAAGACCCTCGGCATTCTCGGGCTCGGCAGCATCGGTCAACGGGTGGCGCAGTTCGGTCAGGTGTTCGGCATGCGCGTGATCGCCTGGAGCGAAAACCTCACCGCCGAGCGCGCCGAGCAGGCCGGCGTCACTTATGTCAGCAAGCAGCAATTGTTCGAACAGTCTGACGTGCTGTCGGTGCACCTGGTGCTCAGTGATCGCAGCCGGGGGCTGGTCGATGCCCAGGCGCTGGACTGGATGAAGCCGACCGCGCTGCTGGTCAACACCGCGCGCGGACCGATTGTCGACGAGGCGGCGCTGATCAAGGCCTTGCAGAAACAGCGCCTCGGCGGTGCGGCCCTCGACGTGTTCGATCAGGAGCCGTTGCCGACCCTGCACCCGTTTCGCACCCTCGATAACGTGCTGGCCACGCCCCATGTCGGCTACGTCAGCCGCCAGAACTATGAGCTGTTCTTTTCGCAGATGATCGACAACATTCAAGCCTGGTCAGCTGGAGAACCGATCCGCCTGCTCAACTGAGCCTCCTCGCCTTCGCGGGCAATTCCTGCCCGTGAAGCAGCATCCGCTGTCCGCCCGCCAACACAATTGTGCGCACCGCAACAGTGCGCTCGCACGTTACCCGCGCCCAAAATCGTGACCGGCCGGTCACCATTTTGCATCATCAACCCTGCCAAACATGCACTTCGTCGGGGCGCCCGCCTTCCCAAAGCCACGGATTTCGTGAGCCCGCAACAGATTGTCGAACAATTCATCCGATTGCCCTGGCCCGCTCTAGGATCTGGCCTAGACTGGTTTTCGCGGGGTAAAACCGGCCGGTCATAAAGTCAAAAATTCGTCGAAACTTTTGCAGATCGCAGCGGGTCATCTGATAGGCAGGGCCAAAGCGACTGGTTCAAGTCTTGCAATGGCCCCCTCACCCATTCTGCTTGCACGTGTTGGGTAGCGTTTGCTCACCGATGCGTGGCGCGTTTGCGCCCGGCCACAGGACCTGGCCATGGACATCGCTTGTTCAAGACAAGAATCAGATCAAAAAAGACGGGAGATTCATATGATCAGTGCGGCATTGGATATTCAGGGAGAACGGGCTCATCAGCCGATGGGTGACTCGAGCACCGTAAGCGTTCCCGGCAGCCGATCGATCAGCGTCCCGGGCACCAAGACGCTGACGCCAGTGGCCAGTCAGAACCCGAACAAGAAGAAAGTGTTGTTCGTGACCTCGGAAATCGCCGATCTGGTGAAGACCGGCGGTCTGGGAGACGTCTCTGCCGCCCTGCCCCGCGCCTTGGCGCACCTGCATGACGTCCGGGTGTTGATCCCCGGTTACCCGCAAGTGATGAACAGCGAGAATCCGATCCACATCATCGGCGAACTGGGTGGGCACGCCGCGCTGCCGCCCTGCAAGATCGGGCGCATGGACATGCCCGACGGTCTGGTGATTTATGTGTTGATCTGCCCTGAACTCTACGCCCGTGACGGCGGCCCGTATGGCGCCAACAACGGTCGCGACTGGCCGGACAACCACATCCGCTTCGCCCGTCTGGGTCTGGCCGCTGCCGATATCGCCGCCAACCTCGCACAAATCCACTGGTGCCCGGATCTGGTGCACGCCCACGACTGGCCGGCCGGGCTGGCACCTGCGTACATGCACTGGCGCGGGCAGCGCACGCCGACCCTGTTCACCATTCACAACCTCGCGTATCAAGGCGTGACCAGCCTCGGCTCTTGCCCGGAACTCGGGATTCCCGCCCATGCCCTGCAACAGGAAGGCATGGAGTTCTACGGCAAGATGTCGTTCCTCAAGGCCGGCATGGCTTATTCGAGCCACATCACCACGGTCAGCGCCACTTACGCGCAGGAAATCACTACCCCGGATTTCGGCTGCGGTCTGGACGGTTTTCTCGCCGCCAAGACCCAGCAAGGTTTGCTCAGCGGCATTCCCAACGGCATCGATGAAAGCTGGGATGCCGCCACCGATCCACATCTGTTTGCACCGTTTGCAATCGGCGACTGGGAAGGCAAAGCGGTGAACGCCGCCCATGTGCGCGAACTGTTCGGTCTGCAAGATTCCGAAGGCCCGCTATTTGCCGTGGTCTCGCGTCTGGTCTATCAAAAAGGCCTGGACCTGACCGAAGCGGTATCGGAATACATCGTCCAGAACGGTGGCCAGATCGCGATCATCGGCCGTGGCGAACCGGAAGAAGAACAGGCCATGCGTGAACTGGCGCTGCGCTTCCCCGGCCAGATCGGCGTGCGCATCGGCTTCAATGAAACCGACGCCCGCCGCATGTTCGCCGGCAGCGATTTCCTGCTGATGCCATCGCGCTATGAACCGTGCGGCCTGAGCCAGATGTACGCCCAGCGCTTCGGCTCGCTGCCGGTAGCACGCAACACCGGCGGGCTGGCCGACACCATTGAAAACGGTGTTACCGGTTTCCTGTTCAACGAATCGACCGCGGACAGCTACCGCGAAGCCCTGAGCCGCGCGTTCAAGGTGTTTGCTTTCCCCGACCTGCTGCACGCCATGCGTTGCCGGGCGATGGCTGCGCCGTTCAACTGGTGCAAGGCTGTCGAACCCTACGCCGAACTCTACGAACAACTGGTGGCCAAGGCGCTGGGTAAAACGCACCACAAATAACCAGGGAGGTTTTCAACGATGCCGTCACGGACACCTGAAAGCTGGCCCCACGGCGCGATCATGCTGGATGCCGAGCACACCCAATTCGCGCTGTGGGCGCCGGATGCATTTTACGTCAGCGTCGAGCTGGACAACGGCCAGTCCCTGCCAATGCTGCCCCAGGGCGAGGGCTGGTTTGTCATCAAGACCCGCTGCCCTGCCGGCAGCCGCTATCGTTTCAATATCGATGGCGAACTGGAGGTGCCCGACCCGGCCTCCAGGGCGCAGGACGGTGATCTCGACCGCCACAGCGTGGTGGTCGATCCGCACCGTTATTCCTGGCGCAACACCACGTGGCAAGGGCGCCCCTGGAATGAAGCGGTCATTTATGAACTGCATGTCGGCGCGCTCGGCGGATTTGCCGAAGTCGAGCAGCATCTCTCACGCCTCGCGGAGCTCGGCATCACCGCCATCGAGTTGATGCCGATCGCGCAGTTTCCCGGCGATCGCAACTGGGGCTACGACGGCGTGCTGCACTACGCGCCGCAGGCCAGTTACGGCACGCCGGAACAACTCAAACATTTGATCGACAGTGCCCACGGTTATGGCCTGGCAGTGATTCTGGACGTGGTCTACAACCACTTCGGCCCCGATGGCAATTACCTGCATCGTTACGCCAAGGGCTTTTTCCGCGAAGACAAACACACACCGTGGGGCGCGGCCATCGACTTTCGTCGTCGCGAAGTGCGGGACTTCTTCGTCGAAAACGCCTTGATGTGGCTGCTGGAATACCGCTTCGACGGCCTGCGACTGGACGCGGTGCACGCCATACAAAGCCCCGATTTTCTGCCTGAACTGGCACATCGTATCCGTCAGCAGATCGACCCTGCCCGCTACGTTTGGCTGACCATCGAGAACGAACTCAACCAGTCGAGCCTGTTGGAGGAGAACTACGACGCGCAGTGGAACGACGACGGCCATAACGCCCTGCACGTGTTGCTGACCGGTGAAACCGACGCCTATTACGCGGACTATGCACTGCAACCCACCGAACAATTGGCCCGCTGCCTGAGCCAGGGTTTCGTGTTTCAGGGTCACATCACCCGCCACGGTGAACCGCGCGGCGAGCCAAGCGAGCATCTGCCCTCCACCGCATTCGTGCTGTTCCTGCAGAATCACGACCAGATCGGCAACCGTGCCTTCGGCGAGCGCCTGCATCAATTGGCCGACCCGCGCGCGGTGGAGGCTGCGACAGCGCTGCTGTTGTTGTCACCGATGATTCCGCTGATGTTCATGGGCGACGAATACGCCGCCGAACAGCCGTTCCTGTTTTTCACCAGCCACCATGGCGAACTGGCGAAACTGGTACGTGAAGGTCGGCGTAACGAGTTTGCGGCGTTCAGTGCTTTCTCCGATCCGCACAAGCGCGAGCAGATTCCCGATCCGAACGCCGAGCAAACCTTTCACGCCTCACAACCGCGGCTGGTCGGCAGCGGCACAGCTCGGCAACGGGAGACGTTGGCGCTGTACCGCCAACTGCTGCAATTGCGCCATCAATACATCATTCCCAACCTGTCCGGAACGCAGGCACTCGGCGCCCAGGTGCTGGGGCCCGGGGCGGTCAGCGCGCGCTGGCGGCTGGGCGATGGCAGCGAGCTGCGAATCGACCTGAACCTCAGCGATACGCCAGTGGTCAACCTTCCACAGACTGATTCGGTGTGGCTGTTTCGCCAGCCACCTGACACAGGCCTGTCGGATGAGGGGCAACTGCCCCCGTATTGCGCGCTCGTCAGCCTCACGGCCGCAACCCCTTTGCCACCCTTGGATGGAGAGCGCCTATGAGCGATGCGCAACTGGAAATTCTCGCCAGCCGAGCCGGCCTTGCCGTCGACTGGATCGACGCCAACGGGCGAGCGCAAAAAGTCGCCCCGGCGGTGCTGCGCAATGTGCTGACCGGCCTCGGCCACCCGGCCGGAACGGCCCAGGAAATCGACGCCAGCCTGCTTGAACTGCAACAGGTACAGGAAAATCGCCATCTGCCGCCACTGCTCACTGCCGATGTTGGCGTGGGCGTGGACCTGGCCCGTTATTTCGAACCCGAAACCCCTTGCGAGATTCACCTTGAAGACGGCTCGCGCCTGAGCCTCAAACTGGATGCCGAGGCCGTGCTGCCCGGCGAAATTCCGGTCGGCTACCAGCAAGTGCATATCGCCGATCAACAATTCACCCTGGCCGTGGCACCGGAACGCTGCTTCAGCGTGGGTGACGCGGTGGACAGCCCGATCCCGCGCGCGTGGGGCCTGAGCGTGCAGCTTTATGGCTTGCGCCGTCCCGGCGATGGCGGTTTCGGCGACACTCAGGCCCTGGAAGAACTGGCCCGGGTGGCCGGCGAGCGCGGCGCCGATGCTTTGGCGATCAGCCCGCTGCACGCGATGTTCAGCGCCGATACCGGGCGCTACAGCCCTTACTCGCCGTCCAGTCGGCTGTTTCTCAATCCGCTGTACGCCGCACCGGGCGCGATCCTCGGCGAGCGCGCGCTGCGCGATGCGATTGACGCAACTGGCCTGAACGATCAGTTCGAACAACTGGAAAACCTGAAACTGATCGACTGGCCGAAAGCCGCCGAGGCCAAACTGAAACTGCTACAAGCCTTGTACGACGGCTTCATCAGCGGCGAACACCCGTTGCACGCCGACTTCTCCAGCTTTCGTGATGCCGGCGGCGAAGCGCTGGAGAACCACTGCCGCTTCGAAGCCATTCAGGAGATGCGCGCCGCCCGTGGCGAAAGCCTCGACTGGCGCCAATGGCCGGAGCACTGGCACGACCCGCGCGGCGCCGCCCTCGGCGCGTTTGCCGAGGAGTACGCCGAGCGCATCAGTTACTTCGCGTTCTGCCAATGGTTGATTCACCGCTGCCTGGAACGCGCCCAGACCGCCGCTCGCAGCGCCGGCATGGGCATCGGCCTGATCGCTGACCTGGCGGTGGGTGCCGACGGCGCCGGCAGTCAGGCCTGGAGCTTTCAGGACGAACTGCTGGCCTCGCTGACCGTCGGCGCGCCGCCAGACATCCTCAATCGCTCGGGCCAGGGCTGGGGCATTTCCGCGTTTTCCCCGGAAGGTCTGGTGCGTAACGGTTTTCGCGCGTTCATCGACATGCTGCGCGCCAACTTCGCCCACGCCGGCGGGCTGCGCATCGACCATGTCATGGGTCTGCAACGGTTGTGGGTGATCCCCAACGGCGCGCTCCCGGCAGACGGCGCCTACCTGTATTACCCGGTGGACGACCTCCTGCGTCTGCTGACGCTGGAATCCCATCGCCATCAAGCGATCGTGCTCGGCGAAGACCTCGGCACCGTACCCGATGGCCTGCGGGAAAAACTCATCGCCCGGGCCATGCTCGGCATGCGCGTGCTGCTGTTCGAACAGGACAACACCCATTTCAAACCGATCCTCGACTGGCCGGACAACGCACTGGCCACTACCAGCACCCACGATCTGCCGACGCTCAACGGCTGGTGGCATGGCCGCGACATCGACTGGAACGCGCGGCTCGGGCTGGTCGATGCCAACGGCGAAATCGATTGGCGCCGTTATCGCGAACGCGAGCGTGAAGGCCTGCGCAGTGCCTTGAGCCAGGACCCGCAGAACTTTCGCGAGGAATCCCACGAGGCCGATCAGGTGGTCGACGCCGCTGTCCGCTTCCTCGGCCACACCCGCGCGCCGCTGGTGCTGTTGCCACTGGAAGATGCGCTGGGGCTCGACGAACAGGCCAACCTGCCCGGCACCATCGACACCCACCCGAACTGGTCGCGCCGCTTGCCGGCCACCAGCGAAGCGCTGCTCGACGGTGCCGACGCCGCAAGACGCCTGGAACTATTGGCGTGTGCCCGCCTTCAGGCAGCCGAGCGTGACCAATGAGTGCATTGCCTGTCCCGACACTGCGCGCCACGGTCCGCCTGCAATTTCATCGCGGTTTCACCCTCGATCAGGCGGTGCCGCTGGTGCCGTACTTCGCCCGACTCGGCATCAGCCACATTTATGCCTCACCGCTGCTGGCCGCGCGCGCCGGCTCCATGCATGGCTACGACGTGGTCGACCCGACCCGGGTGAATCCGGAACTTGGCGGCGAGCCGGCCCTGCGCCGTCTGGTCGCCAGCCTGCGCGAACACGGCATGGGGCTGATCCTCGACATCGTCTCCAATCACATGGCGGTCGGTGGCGGCGACAACCCGTGGTGGCTTGACCTGCTGGAATGGGGCCGACTGAGCCCCTACGGTGAGTTCTTCGACATTCAGTGGCACTCCCCTGACCCGTTGATGGAAGGCCAGTTGCTGCTGCCGTTTCTCGGCAGCGATTACGGCGTCGCGCTCCAGGACGCGACCCTGCCGCTGGTTTTCAACGCCGAGAGCGGCACGTTCCACGTCGAGCATTACGAGCATCACTTCCCGATCTGCCCCGGCGATTACGGCGAACTGCTCATATCCGATGACGCCCCGAACAAAGCGCTCAAGGCCCTCGCCGACCGCTTCAGCGCGCTCAGTTATCAGACCGATGCCCGTTCGCTGGCCATCCCGCTCAAGGAAGAACTTCAGCAACTGGCCAGGGACCCGCAGATCCTCCAGGCCATTCAGCGCAACCTGACGCATTACGACTCGAAGACCGAAGAAGGTTTTCAGCAACTGCACCAATTGCTGGAGCGGCAAAGCTATCGCCTCGCGAGTTGGCGCACGGCGGCGGATGACATCAACTGGCGGCGCTTCTTCGACATCAACGAACTCGGCGGTTTGCGCGTCGAGCGTCCGGCAGTGTTCGAAGCGACCCACCAAAAGATTTTCCAGTTGATCGGCGAGGGATTGATCGACGGGCTGCGCATCGACCACATCGACGGTCTAGCCGACCCGCGCGGCTACTGCCGCAAACTGCGCCGTCGGCTCGACCATCTGGCGCCGGGCCGGCACTTGCCGATCTATGTCGAGAAGATCCTCGGCGACGGCGAAACCCTGCCCACCGACTGGGCCGTGGACGGCAGCACCGGCTACGAATTCATGAATCAGCTGTCGCTGCTGCAACACGATCCGGACGGCGAACATGTGCTGGGCGATTTGTGGAAGCGCCGCACCGAGCGTCCCGCCGCGTTTATCGAAGAAGCGCAACTGGCGCGCCAGCAGATCCTCAACGGCTCGCTGGCCAGCGATTGCGAAAGCGTCGCCCAGGCCCTGCTGCAAGTGGCGCGCGATGACCTGATGACCCGCGACCTCACGCTCGGCTCGATTCGTCGGGTGTTGCAGGCGTTGATCGTGCACTTCCCGGTCTATCGCACCTACATCACCCCGATGGGCCGCTCGGCGCGGGACGAGGTGTTTTTCCAGCAGGCCATGGACGGTGCGCGGCAGACATTGAGCGAAGCCGATTGGCCGGTGCTGGACTCTGTAGCCGGTTGGCTTGGCGGCCAGCCGTGGCGACGCAAACCCCGTGGCCGTTCGCGCAAGATTCTGAAGCATGCCTGCGTGCGTTTTCAGCAGCTCACTTCGCCGGCCGCGGCCAAAGCCGTGGAAGACACCGCGCTGTATCGCTCGGCAGTGCTGCTGTCGCGCAATGACGTCGGTTACAACACCGAGCAGTTCAGCGCGCCGGTCAGCGACTTTCACGCGGTGAACCAGCAACGTCTGGCGAGCTTCCCCGATAACCTGCTGGCCACCGCCACCCACGACCACAAACGCGGCGAAGACACTCGCGCGCGGCTGGCCGTGCTCAGCGAACGCAGCCATTGGTATGCCGAGCAGATAGAGCTGTGGCGCGCGCTCGCTCGGCCGCTGCGCGATGACGATGAACTGCCGTCGTCGGCGGACGAGTTGATCCTCTATCAGGCGCTGCTCGGCAGCTGGCCGCTGGACCTGCGCGACGACGATCAGGCCGGTTTCGCCGACTACGCCAAACGCGTCTGGCAGTGGCAGCAGAAAGCCCTGCGCGAAGCCAAGCTGCAAAGCAGCTGGAGTGCGCCGAACGAGGCTTACGAAAACGCGGCTCAGGCGTTCACCGAACAACTGCTGCTGGCCCCCGAGGGCGAACTGCTGCGCGGTGCGCTCGCCAAGACCGTCAACAGCATCGCTGCCGCCGGCGCTCTCAACGGTCTGGCGCAAACCTTGCTGCGCATGACCGTGCCGGGGGTGCCGGATCTGTATCAGGGCAACGAGTTCTGGGACTTCAGCATGGTCGACCCGGACAACCGCCGGCCAGTGGACTACGCCGCCCGGCAGCAGGCGCTCGAGCCCCCCGGTCCGGTTAAAGAACTGTTGGTCAACTGGCGCGACGGGCGAATCAAGCAGGCATTGATCGCCCAGGTACTGCGTCTGCGCGCCGACGACATCGAGTTGTTTCGCCAGGGTTCGTACCAGGCCCTCGAGGTATTGGGCAGCCAGGCGCACAACGTGCTCGCGTTTGCCCGTGAGCATGGGGAGCGACGGATCATCGTGATCGTGCCGATCCGTTGCGCAACATTGCTGGAAAACAGTGCTGTGCCGATGGTTGACGCGCTGCGCTGGGGCGATACACGGGTCGTTCTACCGTTCGACGCCTCTGACGAAAATCTGAAGGGACTTTTTTCGAGCACCGCAGTCACAAAAAACAGGGAGCTGCAGGTCAGCACCGCGCTGGGGGATTTCCCGGTCAATCTGCTTATCCAACACGTCTAGCAGCATGAGTTCAGTTCAGGAGCATTGCGATGAGTACCGACGATAAACGCATCCGCGAATTCGCCTATCAGATCTGGGAATCCGAAGGTAAACCCGAAGGCCAGGAATCGCGCCACTGGGAGATGGCGCGCAAACTCGCCGAAGCCGAGGCGCTGGCACCGAAAAAATCGCCAAAGGCTGCCGGCAGTAAAACCGCCGGCAAAACCGCCACCAGCAAAGCCGTTGATGGCAAGGCACCTGCTGCCAAACCCAAGGCCACGACGGCCAAGGCCAAGCCTGCCGGCGCCGCGAAAGTGATTCCCCCGGGCGAAAAAGCCACCGAGAAAAAGCCCCGCGCGCCGCGCAAGCCGCCTGCGGTCTGACGCGCCCCGAACCATTGATTTGAATAACCGTGTGGCGGGTTCGCTCGCCACCGAGGGCTCACTCGTCCTCGAAAACTCGCCATTCCCTTGTGGGAGCGAGCCTGCTCGCGATTGCGGCTGGACATCCACCGCGGGTGTCAACAGGTACAAAGCCATCGCGAGCAGGCTCGCTCCCACAGAAGATTGATGTTCACCCCGACTTACTGACTTGCAGGAGCACCTATGACCCGTCCAAAGAAAGCCGAGCCCACCGCGCACGCCGAACCCTCGCGCATCCGTGAAGGCCTGCCCTTCCCGCTCGGCGCGACCTGGGATGGTCTGGGGGTGAACTTCGCGCTGTTCTCCGCCAACGCCACCCGGGTCGAGCTGTGCATTTTCGACGATGCCGGCGAAGTCGAACTCGAGCGCATCGAGCTGCCGGAATACACCGATGAGATCTACCATGGCTATCTGCCCGATGCACATCCGGGCCTGATTTACGGCTACCGGGTCTACGGCCCGTACGACCCGGCCAACGGCCACCGCTTCAACCACAACAAATTGCTGATCGACCCGTACGCCAAGCAACTGGTGGGCGAGTTGAAATGGTCCGAGGCGCTGTTCGGTTACACCATCGGCCACCCGGACGCCGATCTCAGCTTCGACGAGCGCGACAGCGCGCCTTTCGTTCCCAAGTGCAAGGTCATCGACCCGGCGCACACCTGGGGCCACGACCACCGCGTCAGCGTGCCGTGGGACAAGACCATCATTTACGAGACCCACGTGCGCGGCATCAGCATGCGCCACCCTTCGGTGCCGGAGAACGTGCGTGGCACGTTTGCCGGACTGATGGTCGACGACGTGCTGGAACACATCCGCAAACTCGGCGTGTCGACTGTTGAATTGCTGCCGATCCATGCCTTTGTCAACGACCAGCACCTGCTGCACAAAGGCATGACCAATTACTGGGGCTATAACAGCATCGCGTTCTTCGCCCCGGACCCGCGTTATCTGGCCAGCGGCAAGATTGCCGAATTCAAGGAGATGGTCGCGCATCTGCACGACGCCAACCTCGAAGTGATTCTCGACGTGGTCTACAACCACACCGCCGAAGGCAACGAGCAAGGCCCGACCCTGTCGATGCGCGGGATCGATAACGCCTCGTACTATCGCCTGATGCCGGACGACAAGCGCTTTTACATCAACGATTCCGGCACCGGTAACACCCTCGATCTGAGCCATCCGTGCGTGCTGCAAATGGTCACCGACTCGCTGCGCTACTGGGCCAGCGAAATGCACGTCGACGGCTTCCGTTTCGATCTGGCGACCATCCTCGGTCGCTATCACGACGGTTTCGATGAACGTCACAGCTTCCTTGTGGCCTGCCGCCAGGATCCGGTGCTGCGTCAGGTGAAAATGATCGCCGAGCCTTGGGACTGCGGCCCCGGCGGCTATCAGGTCGGCAACTTCCCGCCGGGCTGGGTCGAGTGGAACGACAAGTTCCGCGACACCGTGCGCGCGTTCTGGAAAGGCGACGACGGCCAGCTCGCCGACTTCGCCAGCCGCATGACGGCCTCCGGGGAAATGTTCAACCAGCGTGGCCGCCGGCCTTATTCGTCGGTCAACTTCGTCACTGCTCACGACGGTTTCACCCTCAACGATCTGGTGTCCTACAACGACAAGCACAACGAGGCCAATGACGAAAACAATCAGGACGGCAGCAACAACAACCTGTCCTGGAACCACGGCGTCGAAGGCCCTACCGACGATCCGGAAATCAACGCGCTGCGCCACCGGCAGATGCGCAACTTCTTCGCCACCCTGCTCTTGTCCCAAGGCACGCCAATGCTGGTGGCCGGTGACGAATTTGCTCGTACCCAGGACGGCAACAACAACGCCTATTGCCAGGACAGCGAGATCGGCTGGGTCAACTGGGACCTGAGCGAGGACGGCAAGGCGCTGCTCAAATTCGTCAAACGCCTGATCAAGTTGCGCCTGGCCTACCCGATCCTGCGACGCGGGCGTTTCCTGGTCGGCGAATACAACGAGGACATCGGCGTCAAGGACGTGACCTGGCTTGCACCGGACGCCACGGAAATGACCACCGAACACTGGCATGACGCGCAAAACCGCTGCATGGGCATGCTGCTTGACGGTCGCGCCCAGGAAACCGGGATCCGCCGCAAGGGTGCCGACGCCACGTTGCTGCTGGTAGTAAACGCCCATCACGACATCGTCAACTTCACCTTGCCGGAAGTGCCTGAAGGCAGTTTCTGGACGTGCATGATCGATACCAACCAGCCATCGATCCGTGGCCAGGAGCGTTTTGAATTCGGTCATGAGTACTCGGTCACCGGACGCTCGCTGTTGCTGTTTGAACTGCAGCGCGAAGAAGAGGACTGACATGGACTTGCCCGTCTATCTCTCACGGCACGCGCCGGACTACCGCGACACTGCCGCCCTCGGCCTGTGTCTGCGGCAACTGGTCGAGGCCGGCCTCGATCGCCTGCCGTTGCCCGGCAGCGGTCGTACGCTGGAGCGCTGGCAACGGCTGTCCGAGGTCGGCGGGCATGATCTGGGGCTGTGCAAACTCTACGAAGGCCATACCGATGCGTTGGCAATCATCGAACAACTCGGTGGCTCGCCGACGCCCGGCAGCACGTGGGGCATGTGGGCGGCCGAACCACCGCAGGCGCGGGTGCGGGTCGGCCGCTCGGGGCAACTGGTGCGGCTGAACGGACGCAAGGCCTGGTGCTCCGGGGCGGCGGTGCTCAGTCATGCCCTGCTGACGGCGTGGGATGAGGACGATCGCCAGCAACTGGTGGCCGTGGCCCTCGACCAACCGGGCGTGACCGTCACCGATCAAGGCTGGCAAGCGGTCGGCATGGCGGCCACCGGCAGCGTCGAGGTGCTGTTCGACGAAGTCGAGGCGCAGGCGATCGGCGATCCTGGCGACTACCTGCAACGTCCGGGGTTCTGGCACGGCGGTATCGGGATTGCCGCGTGCTGGTACGGCGCCGCGAGGGAAATCGGTGAACAGCTGCGCCAGCAATGTGCCCGACGTGAAGAACCCCATTCGCTGGCCAGTCTCGGCGCCGTCGACAGCGCCTTGCACGCCGCAGCTCAAGCGCTGCGCGTCAGTGCGCTGGACATCGACAGCAATCCCCACGCCAACGCCGAGTTGCTGGCCCGCCGTGTACGCGCCGTGGTCGAAGATGCCGCCGAACAGGTCATTCGCGAGACAGGTCGGGCGCTCGGTGCCGGGCCGTTCTGCAAGGATCCGCACTTTGCCCGCCTGGCGGCCGACTTGCCGGTTTACCTGCGCCAGAGCCACGCTGAACGCGATCTGGCAGCACTGGGCCGATTGATTGCGCAGCACCCACGGGAGGGTTGGGCCCTATGAAGCGCAATCCGATTGTCGGTGAAGGCACCTCCCTGCAGGAATGGCAGAGCTCACGTCATCTGGCAGCGGTAGACAGTATCGACACTCTTGATCTGGTACCGCCGGGATCGCGAGCGGTGGTGATTGCGCCGCACCCCGACGATGAGGTGCTCGGTTGCGGCGGGCTGTTGCAACAGCTCGCCGCCGCGGGTCGCACGCTGCAACTGATTTCGGTCACCGACGGCAGCGCCAGCCATCCTGGCTCGGAGCGCTGGCCGGTGGAGCGCTTGAGCGTGGTGCGCCCGCAGGAATCCGCCGAAGCCCTGCGTCGTCTTGGCCTGCCCATGCATCAGGTGCAATGGCTGCGTGGCGGCTTCCCCGACACCCAGGTCGCCGCGCGCGAATCGATGCTGTGTGAATACCTGACCCGCTACCTGCAACCCGACGACGTGATCTTCACCACCTGGCGCGAAGACGGCCACAGCGACCACGAAGCCGTCGGCCGTGCCAGCGTCGAGGCTGCGCGCCGGGTGGGTGCAATTTGCCACGAGCTGCCGGTCTGGACCTGGCACTGGGCAACGCCCGAAGACGCCATCGTGCCTTGGGAACGGGCGCGCAAAATCCTGCTCAGCCCCGAACAGGTCGCACGCAAACGCCATGCGGTGCACGCCTTCGCCAGCCAGCTGGAGGGTGATCCCGACGCAGGCCTGGCCCCGGTGCTCAAACCCTATGTCATCGATCGACTGCTGCAACCGTTCGAGGTGGTCTTTCTATGAGTGTCGAGGATCGCTACTTCGAAGGCCTGTTCGCCGGCAATAACGACCCCTGGGGATTTCGCCAGCGCTGGTACGAGCAGCGCAAACGCCTCGTGACCCTGGCGGCCCTGCCCCGCCCGCATTACCGGACGATTTTCGAACCCGGTTGCGCCAACGGCGAACTGAGCGCCGCGCTGGCCGAACGCTGTGATCGGCTGTTGTGCTGCGACACAAGCGCCGCCGCGGTCAATCTGGCGCGCACCCGGCTTAGCCTGTTCGACCACGCCGAAGTCCGTCAATGTCGGTTGCCTGGCGACTGGCCGGCGGAAAAATTCGACCTGATCGTATTCAGCGAAATCGGCTACTACCTCGACCGGCAGGATCTGACGGAGGTCATCCATCGCATCAGTGATTCATTGACGGCAGACGGGCAATTACTGGCCTGTCACTGGCGCCCGGTTATCGAAGGCTGCCCGCTTAATGCCCGACAGGTTCACGACCTGATTCACGAACAGTTGCACCTGCCGCGAGTGGTCCTGCATCAGGAAGCGGATTTTCTGCTGGAAGTCTGGAGTCGCGAACCGCGTTCGGTGGCCGCACTGGAGGGGTTGCGATGATTGGCATCCTGATCCCGGCACACAACGAAGAAGAATGGCTCGATGACTGCCTGCACGCCGCCTTGCGCGCCGCCGGGCATCCGATGCTGGCCGGTGAGCCGGTGGAGGTCCTGGTGGTACTCGACAGTTGTACCGACCGTTCGGCGCACATCGTCAGCCAGTATCCGGTGCAGGCGCTAAGCATTGATGCCCGCAATGTCGGCCAGGCCCGGGCCATCGGCGCGCAACAACTGCTTGATCGGGGTGCTCGCTGGATTTCCTGCTCCGACGCCGACAGCCGCGTCGCCGAAGACTGGCTGGTGGAACAACTGGGATTGGGCACCGATGCGGTATGCGGCACGGTGACGGTCGAGCGCTGGCATGAAACGTTCGATGAAGCCGCGCAGATTCGCTATCACGGTCATTACCAGGCCTGTGAAGGTCACCGGCACATCCATGGCGCCAATCTGGGTGTCAGCGCGCAAGCCTACGTGCGCGCCGGCGGCTTCGAACCGTTGTCCTGTGACGAAGATGTGCAGCTGGTGCGCCAGTTGGAGCTTTGCGGGGCCAGCATCGCCTGGAGCCATCGCCCGCAAGTCATCACCAGCGCCCGTCTGGACAGTCGCGCACGCGGCGGTTTTGGCGACTATCTGCGACAGCTGGCACAGACTGAATAAAAAAAAGCGGATCAGGTTGATCTGTGACGCGACGAACTGTCCTTCTTGAGCAATACTCTGCAGCGCAGCAATCCAGGGTTCGGAGCGCTGCAGGGCTATCCACCAGCCTTCACGGGTCGTACACGCCTCTCATGGCGCGCACGACTGAGGGCGAGACACAACAAGGATGTATCACTCATGAAACCGTTATCCCTCAGCGAGAGCGGCCTGCCGGCGCAGATCTGGAACAGTGCCGCGCAGCTCGACAACATTCCCGTCATCAACACCCACACTTTGGTCCCACCCGGTGCCCGCGCCGTGGTCATCGCCCCGCACCCCGGAGATGAAGTGGTGACCTGCGGCGGCCTGCTGCAACTGCTTTCCAGCCTCGGCCATCCCTTGCAACTGCTGTCGATCACCGATGGCAGCGCCAGTCATCCGGGCTCTCGCCAGTGGTCGGAAAAACGCCTGAGCGTGTTCCGTCCACAGGAAAGCGTCGAAGCGCTACGCCGCCTGGGTTTGCCGATGCACAGCCTGAAGTGGGTGCGCGGCGGTTTCACCGACAACGCCCTGCACGATCAGGAATCTCAACTGACCGAATTCATCGCCCGCTACCTGCGTCCTGGTGATGTGGTTTTCAGCACCTGGTGCAACGACGGCACCGCCGATCATGAAGTGGTCGGCCGGGCCAGCGCCAAAGCCGCACAACAGGTCGGCGCCACCTACCACGATGTGCCGGTCTGGGCCTGGCACTGGCCGGAACGGGATCAGGCGCAGATTCCTTGGCACCGCGCACGCAAGCTGCGCCTCGATACCTGGACCGTCGCGCGCAAGAGCCACGCCACCCATGCCTACGCCAGCCAGCTCAATGGCGAACCGGCGATCGGGATCGCGCCGCTGCTGCCCAAGTCGATTCTGGAACGCATGCGCCTGCCCTACGAGATCGTCTTCGTCGATTGACGGTCCGTCGGGCGCGGGCAGCCACTCAAAGTGAACTGCCCGCGCCCGGATCAGTCGCATGAACAGGCAGTCATGATTCAGAGGAGTGAACGTGTCCAGCGATCCCAAGCGTCATGCCGTCGACGCACAGACCTCGACCCCGTCCGCCATCCATCGCCTGCGGGTGCTGACGGTCAATACGCACAAGGGTTTCACCGCGCTCAATCGACGCTTCATCCTTCCGGAACTGCGTGAAGCGGTGCGCAGCACCTCGGCCGATCTGGTGTTTCTGCAGGAAGTGGTGGGCGAACACGAGCGGCATTCCAGCCGCTACAACGAATGGCCGCAAACTTCGCAGTACGAATTCCTCGCCGACAGTATGTGGAGCGATTTTGCCTACGGCCGCAATGCGGTCTATCCCGATGGCCATCACGGCAACGCCCTGTTGTCGAAATACCCGATCCGCGAATACCGCAACCTCGACGTCTCCATTACCGGCCCTGAACGGCGCGGGTTGTTGCACTGCGTCCTGGATGTGCCGGGGCATGCCGAAGTGCATGCCATCTGCGTGCACCTGAGCCTGCTCGAAAGCCATCGGCAATTGCAGTTGCAGCTGCTCTGCCAGTTGCTCGAATCGCTGCCCGACGATGCGCCGGTGATCATCGCCGGTGACTTCAATGACTGGCAGTTGCAAGGCAACGTCGCCCTCGCCCGCCGCGACTACCTGCACGAAGCCTTCGAACGCCATCACGGCCGCCCGGCGAAGACCTACCCCGCGCGTTTCCCGTTGCTGCGACTGGACCGGGTCTACCTGCGCAATGCCAGCAGCCACGACCCGCGGATCCTCGGCAACAAGCCGTGGACGCATCTCTCGGATCATTTGCCGCTGGCCGTTGAAGTGCATTTGTAGCGCGATACTGACAGCTGTCTTCACCCAAAAAGCCACGCGAAACCGGTTGCCGCATTCGGTTTCGCAGACCGGCTGTCGGCTATAAAACGTCTCTGCCTCGCGGCTTTCACAGCCATTGGCTCTACAAACAAGCACTTAGATAAATGCGCAAAAACATAAGCTTGCATCACCCGTTTTGACCCGACCACTCATCGTCCAATTTCTTGACGCAAGGGCTCCGGTCTTCTTAGCTCTACCTTACTACCCCCGGAAATACTACTCGGGGCGAACCTCAGGCCACTCGTCAAAACGGGCGGCCTCGGGCTCGCCACGCTCCATTCGGTCGCCCCTCGTTCGGGGTAGGAGAGACGCCAAGGCGAGATACCACATGCGCTAGCAAGGTAGAACTCCATGAAAACCTCACTCACCTCACAAGAGATCAAAGTCACGTTCTGCACCGTTTCAAGTTCTATCTTGCTGTGCTCGTCCATGGAGGCGCAGGCGGGTCCTGTGGCGGACGAGGCGACGCCCTGGTATCGCCAGGACATTCCCGTCATGACCCTCCCCGCCACGGTCGTGACCCCGGGGCCGCAACGGCTGAGCTCACAGCCGGATCTGCGCGGCACAAACCTGATCACCGAAGACCTCGCGCCCTCGGCCTGGGATCAACTCTACGGACAGACGTCCCGCCAGGCGCAAACCGACGTCCTCAGCCCGGGCTTCGCCACGCCCGGCGCTGGCGACTTCAAGGGCCCCGCCGTGCTGACCCTGAAAAGCAGCAGCGGCCACACCCAGCAGGTCGGCCTGATCGGCGGGGTCAATCAGATCAAGGCCAATGGCAGCGGACTGATCACCAGCCGCGCCCTCGCCGATCCGAACACCGACACCCTCAACCTGCAAGGTCAGAGCCTGGGCGCCTACTACAGCTTGAGTGGCCCACAGGGCTGGCACGTTGACTTGTCGGCCAGTGGCGGTCGGGTCAGCGGTTTCAGTCGTAACGAGCAAGGTGCACGCCTGGCCACCGAAGGCAGCGCGATGACGCTGTCGGTAGAAGGCGGATTCCCGATCGGTCTGGGTGAAAACTGGGTGGTTGAACCGCAAGCGCAATTGATCAACCAGCGCATCACTCTGGATACGCCGTACGCAGGCTCGGGCAACGCCTCTTCCAGTGATATTACATCGTGGAGCGGCCGGGTCGGTGCGCGCTTGAAAGGCAGCTACGATCTGAACGGGTTGCCCGTTGAACCCTACGTGCGCACGAACCTGTGGCACACGGTGTACACCGGCGACACGGTGACGCTGGATCAGGTGGACAAGATCAGCAGCAGCCGCAAGTCCTCGACGGTGGAAGTCGGACTGGGGTTGGTGGCGAGAATGACGCCGACGGTGAGTCTGTATGTCAGCGCCGATTACAGCAGCGACGTGGATGACAACGATCTGAACGGGTTGATTGGCAGCCTGGGGGTCCGGATGCGTTGGTAAAGACGATATGCACGATCGTCCCCACGCTCTGCGTGGGAACGATCTCGCGTGAGGTCAGCCCTCAGGCTTGAGGATCAACACCGCCAGCGGCGGCAGGTTCAGCTCCAGCGACAACGCCTGCCCATGACTAGCCACCTCTTCGGTGAACGCCCCGCCGCCATTGCCATAATTGGAACCGGCATAAGTGTCGGCATCACTGTTGAGCAACTCCTTCCAGCGCCCGGCAAACGGCACACCGACGCGATACGACTGACGCGGCACCGGGGTGAAGTTGGCCACCACCAGCACCGGCGTGCCGTCCTTGCTCCAGCGCAGCCATGCGTAAACGCTGTTGATCGCATCGTCACCGATCAACCACTGGAAGCCTTGCGGCGCATCATCCTGCTCGTGCAGCGCCGGTTCTTCGCGGTAGAGCCGGTTGAGATCAGCGACCAGTTTCTGCACGCCTTTGTGTTCCGAGTACTGCAGCAGATACCAGTCGAGCTGCTGGTCGTGATTCCACTCGCGCCACTGGCCGAACTCGCAGCCCATGAACAGCAGCTTCTTGCCCGGATGGGTCCACATGAAGCTCAGATAGGCGCGCAGGTTGGCGAATTTCTGCCAACGGTCGCCGGGCATCTTGTCGATCAGCGAATGCTTGCCGTGCACCACTTCGTCGTGGGAAATCGGCAGGATGAAACGCTCGGACCAGGCGTACACCAGGCCGAAACTCAACTCGTTGTGGTGGTGGGCGCGGTACACCGGATCCTGCTGGATGTAGTGCAGCGAATCGTGCATCCAGCCCATGTTCCATTTGTAGGCAAAACCGAGGCCGCCTTGTTGGGTGCTCTGGCTGACGCCAGGCCACGCCGTGGATTCCTCGGCGATCACCAGCGCACCCGGTGCCTCCAGCGCTACCACATCGTTCAAATGCCGCAGGAAGTCGATGGCTTCAAGGTTCTCGCGACCGCCATGACGGTTCGGCACCCACTCGCCGGCCTTGCGCGAATAGTCGCGATAGAGCATCGACGCCACCGCATCGACCCGCAGACCGTCAATGTGGAAATGCTTCAACCAGTGCAGCGCCGACGCCAGCATGTAGCCATGCACTTCAGTGCGGCCCAGGTTGTAGATCAGCGTGTCCCAGTCCTGGTGGAAGCCTTCCAGTGGATTACCGTATTCGTAGAGCGCGGTGCCGTCGAATTGCGCAAGGCCATGGGCATCGGTCGGGAAATGCGCCGGCACCCAGTCGAGAATCACACCGATGCCGGCCTGGTGACAGGCATTGACGAAATCGCCGAATTGCTCGGGCGTGCCGTAGCGCGCGCTCGGGGCGAATTGCGACAGCAACTGATAACCCCAGGAACCGCCGAACGGGTGCTCCATGATCGGCATCAGTTCGATATGAGTGAAACCCAGCTCCTTCACATACGGGATCAAACGTTCGGCCAGCTCCGGCCAAGTGTACTGGCGCGCCACTTCACCCAGATCGTCGAGTTCGCATTGCCAGGAACCGGCGTGCAACTCGTAGATCGACAGCGGCGCATTGTGCTGCTGGCGCTCGCGACGGCTGCTCATCCAGTCCTGATCCTGCCAGTCGATCTGCAACGGCGAGGCGACTTTCGAGGCGGTGTCCGGCGGCAGGCTGGTGGCCAGCGCCATCGGGTCGGCCTTCAGCGGCAGAATACCGTGGGCGCCGAGGATTTCGTACTTGTACAGTTCCCCTGCTTGCAGGCGCGGAATGAACAATTCCCACACGCCAGACGGATGCCGCAGGCGCATCGGATGCCGCCGACCATCCCACACGTTGAAATCACCGACCACCGACACCCGTCGGGCATTCGGTGCCCACACCGCGAAACGCACGCCATCAACGCCATCGACGGTTTTCAGCTGCGCACCGAGGCAACTGCTGAGGTCGCGGTGATTACCTTCGGCGAACAGGTACAGGTCCATTTCACCGAGCAACTGGCCAAAGCTGTAAGGATCTTCCGCGACCTGTTCACCACCGGCCCAGCGAGTGCGCAACAGGTACGGCCGTGCGCCCTCGAAATGGCCGACAAACAGCCCCGGTGTTTCGGTGGCCTCCAGCGGACCGAGCTCTTCGCCACTGTTTTTATCGACGACAGAAACACTCAACGCGCCGGGCAGATACGCCCGGATAAATTGCCCGCCGGCACCATCGCCGTGGGGGCCAAGAATGGAAAACGGGTCGTGATGTTCTGCGCGCACCAAAGCATCAATGTCTTTTGCAGTGGGCAGCAATCTTTCTTTAGCGTGACCCTGTTCCCTGTTCGAGAAACTCATGACTACTCTCCACCAAGATCGGAAAAGGGTTTGAGCCCCGTCAATAACCCGTACAGACCGTGCAGCGGCACGGGCAGCCAGGTGGGGCGATTTTCGGCTTCATAGGCCACTTCGTAGGCCGCTTTCTCCAGACCGAACAACGCCAGTGCGGCGTCGGCACCTTCAGGATCTTGCCAGGCATGATCAAGACTAGCTGCCGCTTGGCGATATGCCTGGAGAAATGCTTCCCGGGCTTCACGCAGGTAACGCTCCGTGACCCGCCGACGCGCGGCTTCGGCCTCGGGGCTGTTGTCGACGTTGTGCACATTCAGGGCCATGGCCGCGGCGTAATCGAAGGAACGCAGCACACCACTGACGTCCTTGTACGGGCTGTGCTTGCCCCGGCGTTCGGCCAGTGGCCGCGCCGGTTCGCCCTCGAAGTCGATCAGGTAGGCGTCGCCCTTGATCACCAGCACCTGCCCCAAATGCAGGTCGCCGTGCACGCGGATCCGCAAGCCGCCAGCGGACTGTTTGGCCAACTCCTGCACGTGGGCAAGGATGGTTTTCTTGTTGTCGAGCAACCGACCGACCAGCTTCTGATCCGCCGCATCGAGTTCGCCCTGATGCTGCTTGAGCAGTTTCAGCGCATGCTCGACCTGCGCCGCGACATCCTTGCCGGCCGCCTGCGCATCCTTGGCCGAACTGACTTGCGGCGCGAAGTCCTGGTTGTCGCTTGGCGCTGCCAGCACCTGATGCATTTCCCCCAGACGCTGGCCGAGCATGCCGGCGAAATCCTTCAGTTCACCCAAGGCGTTGTAGTGCTGTGCCTGTTCGGACACGGCGTCCGCCAATTCATCGCGCAGCGCCCGTTCAAGGTTGTTCTGCGTCCATTCCCAGGCATCGCCCTGATTGCTCAGGTAGCCTTGGGCGATCATCAGCAGGTTGTCTTCGCCCTTCCCGTCCCGGCGAATCACCGAGCCGAGCAGCGGAGAGATATTGGCAAATCCGGCCGCCGTCAGGTAAGCGCTCATCTCCAGTTCCGGATGTACGCCAGAAGCGACTTTACGGATCAGCTTGAGCACCAGACTGTTGCCGATCACCACCGAACTGTTGGATTGCTCGGCGGACAGATAGCGCACTTCGGATTCCGCACCGAGGCCAAGTTTTTCCAGTTGCGTTGCCTCGAAACGGATCTCGCCCTCACTGGATTCCAGCACCGTTCCGCTCTGCATGCCTTCGAGCACCGCGCGAATAAACGCTTCGAGACTGAACGCATCGGTGATCAACCCGACCTGACGCACCCGACGCACTCGGGCCAGGGCCAGTTGTTGCGGCAACGCCGGCCCGACCTGATCTTCGGCAATGAAGCCGAACGGCAATTGGTAACGACTGGTCTGCCCGCCGCTCTGCACTTCGATTTCACTGAACAGCACCGGATGCTGCGCGTCGCCGAAGCGCACGCCGTAGGCCAGTTTGACCTGATCGATGGCGGCGTCCTTGCCGGCGAACCAGCGGCGGTTTTGCAGCCAGCTCGGCAGGATCGCCTGTTCGAGGGTGGCGCGGGACGGCGCTTCGAGCAGTTCTTCCATGCGCTTTTTCAGCACCAGCGTGGTGAAGTCCGGCAGGCTCTGCGCCGGCTCGACGTGCCAGCTCGGCATTTGGTTTTCCGCCGCCAGGCCGAACCAGTAGAAACCGTAGGGCGGCAGAGTCAGAAGGAAACTCAACTGGCCGATGGGCGGGAACGCGTTACCGCCGAGCATCTCCACCGGCACCATGCCGACGTAGGCCGACAGGTCGAGCTCAACGGCTTGCGCACTGCGGGATACGTTGGCCACGCACAGAATGATTTCGTGCTTGCCGTCCGGCCCGGTGTATTCACGGGTGTAGGCCAGCACCCGGCGGTTGGCCGGCGAAAGCATTTTCAGCGTGCCGCGCCCGAATGCCTTGGATTGCTTGCGCACCGCCAGCAGGCGGCGAGTCCAGTTCAGCAGCGAATGCGGGTCACCGGCCTGGGTTTCGACGTTGACCGATTGATAACCGTATTGCGGGTCCATGATCGGCGGCAGTACCAGACTGGCCGGATCGGCGCGGGAGAAACCGCCGTTGCGGTCGATCGACCACTGCATCGGTGTACGCACGCCGTCGCGGTCGCCCAGATAGATGTTGTCGCCCATGCCGATTTCATCGCCGTAATACAGGGTCGGCGTGCCGGGCATCGACAGCAGCAGACTGTTGAGCAGTTCGATGCGGCGGCGATCACGCTCCATCAGCGGCGCCAAACGCCGGCGAATCCCGAGATTGATCCGAGCGCGACGGTCGGCGGCGTAGTAGTTCCAGAGGTAGTCGCGTTCTTTGTCGGTGACCATCTCCAGCGTCAGCTCATCGTGGTTGCGCAGGAAGATCGCCCATTGGCAATTGGCCGGGATCTCCGGGGTCTGACGCAGGATGTCGGTGATCGGGAAGCGGTCTTCCTGGGCCAGCGCCATGTACATCCGGGGCATCAGCGGGAAGTGGAACGCCATGTGGCATTCATCGCCATTCACACCCTCGGCGTCTGTGTCGCCGAAATACAGCTGAGTATCTTCCGGCCATTGATTGGCTTCGGCGAGCAGCATGCGATCCGGGTAGTTGGCGTCGATCTCGGCGCGGATCTGCTTGAGGACGTCGTGGGTTTCCGGAAGGTTTTCGTTGTTGGTGCCGTCGCGTTCGATCAGGTACGGGATCGCATCCAGGCGCAGGCCGTCGATGCCCATATCCAGCCAGTAGCGCATCACCGACAGCACGGCTTTCATGACTTGCGGGTTGTCGAAATTGAGGTCCGGCTGGTGCGAATAGAAGCGGTGCCAGAAGTACTGGCCGGCTACCGGATCCCAAGTCCAGTTGGACTTTTCGGTGTCGAGGAAAATGATCCGGGTGCCGTCGTATTTCTGGTCGTCATCCGACCACACATAGAAATCCCGCGCCGCCGAACCGGGCTTGGCCTTGCGCGCCCGCTGGAACCACGGGTGCTGATCGGAGGTGTGGTTGATGACCAGCTCGGTGATCACCCGCAACCCACGCTTGTGCGCTTCGGCAATGAACCGCTTGGCATCGGCCATTGTCCCGTAATCGCTGTGCACGCCACGGTATTCAGCGATGTCGTAACCGTCGTCGCGGCGTGGCGAGGGGTAGAACGGCAACAGCCAGATGGTGTTGACGCCGAGTTCGGCGATGTAATCGAGTTTGGCGATCAGGCCGGGAAAGTCGCCGATCCCGTCGTTGTTGGAATCGAAAAAGGATTTGACGTGAACTTGATAGATGACCGCGTCCTTGTACCAGAGCGGGTCTTTGATGAAGGTGGCAGCCTTGGGTTTCTTCGCCATGTGAAACTCCTGTTGAATTCAATAAGGGCGCCCTGCGCAGATCGCTGATCGCTGATCGTTCCCACGCTCTGCGTGGGGAATGCATACCGGGACGCTCCGCGTCCCAAAGCGGACGCAGAGCGTCCATGGCGGCATTCCCACGCGGAGCGTGGGAACGATCAGGAACCGATCAAGTCGATCAGGAAGAAGTGATCCGCCAGATTCCGAACGGCTGGTAAGCCGGGTCGATCCGCATGAACTGGTACTTGCCGTGCCAGTCCCAGCGATGGCCATTCATCAGGTCTTCGCCGTGGGTGGTGGCATCGTCCGGCAGGCCCATTTCCCACAGCGGGAGCTCGAAATTCGCTTCCTGAACGTTATGCGGATCGAGGCTGACGGCCACCAGAATGAAATTGCTGCCGTCCGCGCTGCGTTTGCCGAAATACAGAATGTTGTCATTCCAGGCGTTGTAGATCTTCAGGCCCAGATGGCTGTGCAGCGCCGGGTTCTGGCGGCGGATGCGGTTGAGCTGGGCGATCTCGGCAATGATGTTGCCGGGCTGGTTGAAGTCGCGGACGCGGATCTCGTACTTCTCGGAATCGAGGTACTCCTCCTTGCCCGGCACCGGCGCCGATTCGCACAGTTCGAACCCGGAATACATACCCCACAAGCCCGAGCCCATGGTCGCCAGCGCCGCGCGGATGAGAAATCCGGGACGTCCCGATTCATGCAGGAACGCCGGGTTGATGTCCGGGGTGTTGACGAAGAAATTCGGCCGGTAGCACTCGCGCCACGGCGATTCATTGAGTTCGCTGAAATAGGTCGCCAGTTCGGCCTTGGTGTTGCGCCAGGTGAAATAGGTGTAGCTCTGGGTGTAACCGACCTTGCCCAGCCGCGCCATCATCGCCGGCGTAGTGAAGGCTTCAGCGAGGAAGATCACTTCCGGGTACAACGTACGGACATCGGCGATCAACCATTGCCAGAACGGCAGCGGCTTGGTGTGCGGGTTGTCGACGCGAAAGATCTTCACGCCCTCCTGCACCCAGCCAACCACGATGTCGCGCAATTCGACCCACAGGCTCGGAATCGCTTCCGGTGCGTAGAAGTCGACGTTGACGATGTCCTGGTATTTCTTCGGCGGGTTCTCTGCGTATTTGATCGTGCCGTCCGGCCGCCAGTTGAACCAGCCCGGATGCTGCTTGAGCCACGGGTGATCCTGGGAACACTGGATCGCGAAGTCGAGGGCGATTTCCAGACCATGGTCAGCAGCGGCGGCCACCAGCCGACGGAAGTCCTCGCGGGTGCCGAGTTGCGAGTGAATCGCTTCGTGGCCGCCCTCCTCGCTGCCGATCGCATACGGGCTGCCGGGATCGTCCGGGCCGGCGGTCAGGGAATTGTTGCGGCCCTTGCGATGGCTGCGCCCAATCGGGTGGATCGGCGTGAAGTACAACACGTCGAAACCCATGTCCTGAATCATCGGCAGACGCGAATGCACGTCATTGAAGGTTCCGTGGCGGGCGGGATCGTCGGTGATCGAGCGGGGAAACAGTTCATACCAGCTGGCGAATTCCGCCAGTTCGCGTTCAACGTCCACCGGGAATTCCGGGCTGAGGCTCAGGTAGGCGCGGTGATCGGCCTCGGCCATCAGTTGCGCACTGCGCGAGTGCAGAAACAACGCGACCTGCTCGGTTTCGAGCAGGCCGGACAATTCGTGGTGCAGGCCGGCCAGTTGTTCGCTGAGCTGACCTTCACTGCGCTCGGCGGCCTGTTGCACCATGGTGCGCCCCTCTTGCAGCTCGAGGCTGACCGGGACGGCGGCGGTGTGCTTTTTCTCCAGTTCGTACTGAAAACTGGCGAACTGGTCGATCCAGGCTTCGATCAGAAACAGATAACGGCCCACGCGCTGTGGCTGGAAAACGCCTTTCCAGCCGTTATTGCCCTGATCGGACATGACCTCGGTCTGCCACGACTCATCGCCCTCTTCGCGCCAGCGGATGCGCACCGCCAGTTTGTCGTGACCGTCGGCGAACACCTTGCTGGTGACCACGATCTCGCGGCCCGCGATCGCCTTGACAGCAAACTGTCCGCCGTCGAGGGTCGGCGCGGTGTTTTCTATGACGATGCGCGGCAGCAGCAAGGCCTGCGACAGCGGTATATGCGGGTTGTAGCTCTGTTCCGAGGGTTTTTCAGCAGTCATTGAGCATCTCTCCTTAACGCCCCAAGGACGCTCGTTTGCCTGTTTGGCGGTCACGGCCGGGCCTTCGCCCGATGATGAACTCTCTCAGGTTCCGAGCGGCCGTCGCCGGGAAAAGTTCACAGGGATTTGCCGCGCTACAAAATCGGATCGATTTCGCAGTGAAGTGGTCAATCCACTTAAGCACGTCCCACGCCAAGTGCCACACGGAGGTTCACCCGATGACTATTCCGATTCCCGCTGAAACACCCGATCCGAACATCGATAAACCGACCCTGCCCGAGACCGAGCCGCAGCCGATTCCCGAACAGGAACCGCCTGGCACCACGCCACCACCGAAGGAAGAACCACCCACGACCATGCCGCCGGTAATCGTCTGATCAGCGTAGGTCGCTGTGGTCTTTCTCGATGCGGTCCTTCTCGATGTGATCCTTTTCGAAGACCCTGACGATCCGCGGCATGACACTGAATATTCCCAACGCGAGCAACGTACTGAGCACCGCCGTCGCCTCGCGGCCCAGACCGGCCGCGACGCCAATGGCGGCAGTCATCCACAAACCGGCGGCGGTGGTCAGGCCCTTGACGTGGCCTTCGTCGCCTTCATGATTTTTCAGGATGGTGCCGGCCCCGAGAAAGCCGATCCCGGCAATCACGCCCTGCACCACCCGGCTCATCGCGTCGGCCTGGGAACCGGACAATTGCGGTACCAGCACGAACAACGCCGCGCCAAGGGCTACCAGCATGTGCGTTCGCACCCCGGCAGCCTTGCCCTTGTGCTCGCGCTCAAACCCGAGAATCCCGCCCAATATGGCCGCCATCAACAGGCGCACGGTGATCCGGGTCAGCTGCGAGGCGTCGCCGATGTCGGCGAATTCCGCTTGCAGGGTTTCCCACACTTCATGCCACCAGGCGTTCATCGGCCAGTCCTTGTTATGAGTTGATAAAGGATGGACAGCGCCGACCATTAATCGGTTGCGTAGAACGATCTGCAGAACCGCGCACCCTAACGATTCAGACTCCCGTGAAAAAAGGACAACCCCATGCCCCTTCGTATCGATGAAAGCAATCCGGAATCGAAAGTCTGTTTTTTCACCGTTGAAAACGGTGAGGAAATCCGGATCTGCGACACGCTGGAAGTCAGGACAGATAGCGAAAAAGCCATGTCGTTCGTCGAAGTGGAAGGACGGCGCATCTACGTCACCGAGGCCGAAGCTGATGCATTGACCGTCGCCGGCGCCCGGGATGGACGCAAACACCTGAAGGCCGACGACAGTGATTCGGTGATTTGACTGACCTCGATCAACAAGCGGCGCAGGCGTCTGGGATAGGCGTCTGCGCCTCGGCCCACGGGCTGCTTCAAGTTGTCGCAGGCGTTTGTGCGAAACCCATCTGATACGCTTTTTATTGAAATACCTGAGTCTGTTATGCAAACAGATCGGCGCTCATAGTTCCCTGGCCTGATGGAGGCTGATGAGCGAACGACCATGAGCGAACGAATCCCCGTCCGAACCGTAGAAGCATCTCCCCAGATCAAAAAAGTACCGGCGCGCCCAATGAAGGCGGAACACGCCACCAGCGACAACCAGATCTTCACCCGCAGCTTCACCGGCCTGTTCCGCACCCTGCGCATGAGCGGCGCGGGGTTTCTGTTCCTGTTGTTTTTCGGCACGGTGTGGCTGAACTGGGGCGGTCGTCAGGCGGTGCTCTGGGACCTTTCCGAAAGCAAATTCCACATCTTTGGCGCGACCTTCTGGCCGCAGGATTTCATTCTGCTCTCGGCGCTGCTGATCATCGCCGCGTTCGGCCTGTTCGCGATTACCGTGTTCGCCGGCCGGGTGTGGTGTGGCTACACCTGCCCGCAGAGTTCGTGGACGTGGATCTTCATGTGGTGCGAGAAGATCACCGAAGGCGAGCGCAATCAGCGGATCAAGCTGCAAGCGGCGCCCTGGAGCCTGAACAAACTGGCGCGGCGTGCGGCCAAGCACACGCTGTGGCTGGCGATCAGCGTACTGACCGGCCTGACTTTCGTCGGCTACTTCACCCCGATCCGGCCATTGGCCGAAGAGTTGCTGACCTTGCAGATCGGCGGTGTCAGCCTGTTCTGGGTGCTGTTTTTCACCGCCGCCACTTACATCAATGCCGGCTGGCTGCGTGAGGCGGTGTGCATGCACATGTGCCCCTATGCACGGTTCCAGAGCGTGATGTTCGACAAGGACACCCTGGCGATTTCCTACGACGTGGCCCGTGGCGAAAACCGAGGCCCGCGCAAACGCGACATGAAACCGGCCGAAGCCGGCCTTGGCGATTGCATCGACTGCCAGTTGTGCGTGCAGGTCTGCCCGACCGGCATCGACATCCGCGACGGCCTGCAAATGGAATGCATCGGCTGCGCGGCGTGCATTGATGCTTGCGACTCGATCATGGACAAGATGAATTACGCTCGCGGCCTGATTCGCTACACCTCCGAGCGCGAGTTGCAGGGTGGCAAGACGCACTTGTTGCGCCCGAGATTGATCGGCTACGTCGCGGTGCTGGTGGTGATGATCGGCGCCCTCGCCCTGGCGTTGGTGGAAAGGCCGATGGTGTCGTTGGACGTGACCAAGGATCGTGGTCTGTTCCGTGAGAACGGTCTGGGCCAGATTGAGAACATCTACACCCTCAAGGTCATCAACAAAACCCAGCAGCGTCAGGACTACAACCTGAGCCTGGTGGATGGCGACGGCTTCCAGCTGCAAGGCAAGACTGAGCTGAGCCTGGCGCCGGGCGAAATTGTCGATGTGCCGGTGTCGGTGGCGATGACCACGGAACGCGCGGCCAGCAGCTCGCAGACCTTGAGTTTCAAGATTGCCGACAGTGATGAGCCTGAGGTTTATAGCGTGGCGAAGAGCCGGTTTGTTGCGCCGATGAATCGGTGAGGCTTTAAGATGGCGGCGGTTTCGGGGGGTGTGGTGTGTCAGTACAACTGCCCCTCACCCTAGCCCTCTCCCAGAGGGAGAGGGAACCGACCGCAATGTCTGGCGTTATACATCGACCTGAAAAACCGAGTCGATTATGGATTCACAGCAGAACGATCAGGTCGATGTAACTCTGAAGCATCCCCCGATCAGTCCCCTCTCCCTCCGGGAGAGGGCTAGGGTGAGGGCTGATGCCACTGACCCACCACAAAAACACCAAACACCACGTACCAAGGCCCCCGATGAAACGCTACGAAAAATTCGCCGACGACATCGCTGAACTGATCCGCTCCGGCGTCCTCGGCCCCGGTCAGCGGGTGCCGTCGGTGCGCTACGCAAGCCAGACTTACGGCGTCAGCCCGTCCACGGTGTTCCAGGCCTATTACCTGCTGGAACGACGAGGCCTGATCCGTGCCCGGCCGCGCTCCGGCTACTTCGTCAACACCCACGCCCCGAGCCCGTTCTCGGAGCCGGTGATCAGCAGCCAGGTCAACGAGTCCACCAAGGTCGACGTCAGCGAACTGGTGTTCTCGGTACTCGAATCAATCAAGGATCCGAGCACCGTGCCATTCGGCTCGGCATTCCCCAGCCCGACCCTGTTCCCCCTGCAGCGTCTGTCCCGCTCGCTGGCCAGTGCCGCCCGGGAGATGGACCCGCGCATGGTGGTCACCGACATGTCGCCGGGCAACCCGCAACTGCGTCGGCAGATCGCCCTGCGCTACATGGTCGGCGGGCTGATGCTGCCGATGGAAGAACTGCTGATCACCAACGGCGCCCTCGAAGCGCTGAACCTGTGCCTGCAAGCGGTGACCGAACCCGGCGATCTGGTGGCCATCGAAGCCCCGGCGTTTTACGCCAGCCTGCAAGTGCTCGAACGCCTGAAGCTCAAAGCCGTGGAAATCCCCGTGCACCCGCGCGACGGCATCGACCTCGGCGTGCTCGCCCAGACACTCGAGCGGCACCCGATCAAGGCCTGCTGGTGCATGACCAGTTTCCAGAACCCGATGGGCGCGACCATGCCCGAGGCCAAGAAACAGGAGCTGGTGGAACTGCTGAAACAGCATCAAGTGCCGCTGATCGAAGACGACGTCTACGCCGAACTTTATTACGGGCAGCAGGCACCGAAACCGGCCAAGGCCTTCGACACCGAAGGCTTGGTGATGCATTGCGGTTCGTTCGCCAAAAGCCTGGCCCCCGGCTACCGCATCGGCTGGGTCGCCGCCGGCCGCTACGCGCAAAAGATCGAACGACTGAAACTGATGACCTCGCTGTGCGCCTCGATGCCCGCGCAAGCCGCCATCGCCGACTACCTGCAACACGGCGGCTACGACCGTCACCTGCGCAAACTGCGCTACGCCCTGGAAGAGCAGCAAAGCGCGATGCTCGCAGCCATCGCCCGTTATTTCCCGGCGCAGACACGCGTCAGCCAACCGGCCGGCGGTTACTTCCTGTGGCTGGAACTGCCACCGCAGATGGATTCGTTGAAGTTGTTTCAGATGGCGTTGGCGCAGGGGATCAGCATTGCGCCGGGGCCGATCTTTTCGCCGACCCAGCGATTCAGGAACTGCATTCGATTGAACTACGGCAGCCCGTGGACCGAGGATGCGGAGAAGGCGATGGAAACGTTGGGGCGGATTGTGCGGTCGTTCTGAAAGAACGCTGATCGTTCCCACGCAACCAGTTCAACGCCTAGACGATGATCGTTCCCACGTCGAGGCGTCGAACCGTCCGCGTGGGAATGCCTCAAGGGACGATCCTCGTTCCAGCTCTGGAAGGGACGCGGAGCGTCCCGGGCTGCATTCCCACGCGGAGCGTGGGAACGATCATTAACGGCCGCCGCCGAGATCGACAAAAGTCCCGGTGGCATACGAAGCCTTGTCCGACAGCAACCACACAATCGCCTCCGCCACCTCATCCGGCCGGCCGCCCCGGGCCATCGGAATTGCCGACTCCAGCTTGCTGACCCGATCCGGGTCGCCGCTCAACGCGTGGAAATCGGTATAGATGTAGCCCGGACGCACCGCATTCACGCGAATCCCCTCGCCCGCCACTTCCTTGGACAGGCCGATGGTGAACGTATCCAGCGCGCCTTTGGACGCTGCGTAATCGACGTATTCGTTGGGCGATCCCAGCCGCGCGGCGACCGAGGAAACGTTGACGATGCTCCCGCCCTGCCCGCCATGTTTGGGCGACATGCGCAGGATCGCGTGCTTGGCGCAGAGAATCGGCGCCAAGACGTTGGTTTTCATGATTTTGAGGATGCGGAATTCGGACATTTCGTCGACCCGGGATTTTTGCCCCACGGTGCCGGCGTTGTTCACCAGGGCGGTGACGCGGCCCAGTTCGCTGTCGACCCGGTTGAACAGCGCGATCACTTCGTCTTCGATACTGACATCGGCGCGCACAGCGATGGCCGTGGCGCCGCGCTCACGCACCTGATCGAGCACGTGGTGAGCGGCCTGTTCGTCCGTCTGGTAATTGATGCAGATCCGGTAGCCTTGCTCGGCAGCCAACAATGCAGTGGCGGCGCCGATTCCTCGACCGCCGCCGGTGATCACAATGACTTTATCCATGCTGGCCTTTCCCCCGATGCACACGTGACAGTCGGGGCAAGAATAACCGTCATTGCAGGGTTTTGCATGACCTGCGATTAGCGGCTCAGCTCACCGCCAATGGTTTGCCGCGCGCGATGTCCTGCAGAAAGCGATCCGCCGGCATCGGGTGACCGAGCAGATAACCTTGCAGTGAATCGCAGCCCAGTTGCGTCAGGAAATCCTGCTGCGAGTCGGTCTCCACACCTTCAGCCACGATGCGCAGCCCCAGTGCCTGACCGAGGGCGACGATCGCCGAGACGATAGCCGCGTCATCGCTGTCGTGTTCCAGATCGCGGACAAAACCGCGGTCGATTTTCAGCTCGTTGGCCGGCAGACGCTTGAGATACATCAGGCTCGAATAGCCGGTGCCGAAATCATCGATGGACAGGTCGACGCCCATGTCGGCCAGCTCCTGCAACACCGTCATGCTCGCATCGGCGTCGCTCATGGCGGTGGTTTCGGTGATTTCCAGGGTCAGGCTGTTGGCCGGCAAATGGTGGGTGGCCAGGGCCTTGGCCACGCTGCGCACCAGTCCTGAGTGGCAGAACTGCAATGCCGACAGGTTCACCGCAATCCGCCAGTCGGTGTAACCCAGCACGTACCATTCGCGCATCTGCCTGCAGGCTTCGTTGAGCACCCATTCGCCAATCGGAATGATCAGTCCGGTCTTCTCCGCCAGATCGATGAACTTGTCCGGCATCAGCATGCCTTGGGTCGGATGTTCCCAGCGCACCAGCGCCTCGGCACCGACCGGACGACCATCGGCCGCATGGAATTTGGGTTGGTAATGCAGGCTGAACTCGCCGTGCTCAAGCGCCGCCCGCAAGTCCTGCAGCAATTGCAGCTGCTTGCGGGCGTTGCTGTTCATCGAGGCGTCGAAGAAGCTGTAGCCGTTCTTGCCGCCGCCCTTGGCGTGATACATCGCGGCGTCGGCGTTCATCAGCAGTTCCTGGGCGTTCTGGCCATTCCCCGGATACAGGGCGATACCGACGCTGGCGGAAATCTGCAGTTCATGTTCGGCGACCCGGAACGACTGCGCGATCAGGCCGACCTGACGCGCCGCCAGGCCCAGTGCATCGTTGGGCTCGGTCAGGCGCACCAGCAAGACAAATTCATCGCCGCCGATCCGCGCCAGCGTGTCGAGGCTGCGCAAGTCTTCACGCAGACGCACCGCCACTTCGCGCAGCAACTGGTCGCCCATGTGGTGACCGAAAGCGTCGTTGACCGGTTTGAAGCCGTCCAGATCGATGAACATCAGCGCAAAACAGCCGCCCTGTTCGTTGACCTTTTTCATCGCCTGATTGATCCGGTCGTCCAGCAGCATGCGGTTCGGCAGGCCGGTCAGGGTGTCGTGCAAGGCCAGTTGGGTGAGTTCGCGGTTGGCGACGGTCAACGAATGGGCCAGATCAGCCGTGCGGGCTTCCAGACGCGCGTCGAGAATCGAGGTCAGCAGCGCGATGGCCAGCACCGCCAGCGTGGTGATCAGCACCAGATTGTCGAGGCCGTTGCCGTTCAGACCGCCGAGTGCCGCGCCGCAGAAACTCCCGTCGGGAAACCGCGCCGCCGCCATGCCGGTGTAGTGCATGCCGACAATCGCCACACCCATGACAATCGCCGCCCCGGCCCGAAACACCCGCACGTAAGGCGAGTGTTGACGCAGTCGGAAAGCGATCCACAGCGCTGCCGCGGACGCGCCGACGGCGATCAATAAGGAGGCGCCGAACAGTGTCGGATCGTAGTCGATGCCCGGTTGCATACGCATCGCGGCCATGCCGGTGTAGTGCATGGCGCTGATGCCGGCGCCCATGATCAATGCGCCAAAAGCCAGTTGCCAGGCTGGCAGTTTCGGCTGGCTGACCAGCCACAGGGCAAAACCGCAGGACAGCACGGCGATCAGCAATGAAAGCGCGGTGATTGAAATGTCGTAACCGAGGCTGATCGGCAGCTTGAATGCCAGCATGCCAATGAAGTGCATCGACCAGACGCCGATGCCCATGGCAAACGCCCCGCCGGCCGTCCACAAATGCACGGCGCGGCCCTTGGCAGTGGCAATGCGCCCGGTGAGATCGAGCGCGGTGTAGGAAGCGAGGATCGCCACACACAGCGAAATGAAAACCAGCGTGAAGGAATAGCTACCGATGAGCATGAGAATTCTCGTGACCACCCCGCCGTACTGCGTCCGTTCTCGGCGGGGCCAAATGCGCCGATTGTACTGATTGCGTAAAAGAATTCACTGACAAAGTAATCAAATGGCCATCAACCCGATGAAACGCTTGTTTGATCGTCTGACAGGGCTCTAATTCAGGGTCTTGAGAAGATCGTTACCAGCTCGGTTTCAGCGGTTATCAGTGGTTTCCAGCTGCCCGTCCCAACCACCGCCCAGCGCTGCGATCAACTGCACGCTGGCAATCAAACGGTTCTGCAGGATATTCAGGACAGTGCGTTCATTACTCAACGCCGTCGCCTGCACCGTCACCACGTCGAGATAAGCAATCACCCCGGCCTTGTACTGGTTTTCAGTCAGACGCAACGAGTCCCGCGCCGCATCGAGGGCTTCCTGGCGGACGGCCGCTTCGTCTTCGTACACCTTCAATTGCACCAGATAGTTTTCCACTTCGCGGAAACCGTCGAGCACGGTCTGGCGGTATTTGGCCACGGTCTGGTCGTACACGGCTTCGGTGCGGTCGACTTCGGCCGAGCGGATGCCGCCGTCGAACAGCGGCAGGGTCATTTTCGGCCCCACCGACCAGAAGCGGTTCGGCAGGCTGATCAGGTTCTGCGAGGTACTGCTGCTGTAGCCGCCGCTCAGGCTCAGGCTGAAGTCCGGGTAGTACGCGGCCTTGGCCACGCCGATGTTGGCGTTGGCCGCAATCACCGAGCGCTCGGCCGAGGCGATGTCCGGACGGCGCTCGAGCAACTGCGACGGCAGACTCAGCGGAATCTGCGGCAGCTTGGGAATGTCCTGGGTTTCGGCAATGTTGAATTCGGCGGGCGGCTGGCCGGTCAGTACCGCGATGGCGTTTTCGAACTGCGCCCGTTGCCAGATCAGGTCGACCAGATCGCCCTGAGTGGTTTTCAGCTGGGTCTGTGCCTGCGCCACCGCGTCACGCCCGGAAACCCCGGCGTTGTACTGGTTCATGGTCATTTTAAGCGAGCGCTCATAGGCGGCCACTGTCGATTCGAGCAAGCGTTTCTGCTGATCGATCACCCGCAGTTGCAGGTAGTTCTGCACCAGTTCCGACTGCTGGCTCAAGCGCATCGCCGCCAGATCGGCGTAGCTCGCCTGGGCGCTGGCTTCATTGGCTTCAAGGCCACGACGCAACTTGCCCCAGACATCCGCTTCCCAACTCACGCCCAGTTGCGCGTTGTAAGTGTCACGGATACCGCTGGAGGAACTGCTCAGGCTCGAACTGCTGCTGCCGGTGCCCTGGCTGGAACGGGTCTTGCCGGCGCTCAGATCGACACTCGGGTAAAACGCCCCGCGCGCGCTGCGCACCAAGGCCTGGGCCTGACGGTACTGGGCTTCGGACTGGGCGACGGTCTGGTTCGAGCTGTTGAGTTTCTCGATCAGCTCGTTGAGCTGACGGTCGCCATACAGCTCCCACCAGGCACCGCGTGCCAGGGAATCGCTCGGGTTGGCCTGACGCCAGCCTTCGGCTTCCTTGTACTGGGCGATTTCGGCGGTCTGCGGGCGCTGGTAGTCCGGGCCGACGGCGCACGCACTGAGCATCGCCACGCACAGCGACAGGCTCAGCAGACGCGAGCCGCGAACGGTAGCCAGATTGATAAGCGAACGGTCAGTCATAGCGGAGTTTCCAGAGCGGCATCGGTGCGCACGCCACGCCATTTGTTGAAACGATGGCGCAGCTTGTCGAGATAGAGGTAAACCACAGGCGTGGTGTAAAGGGTCAGCACCTGGCTGAAAACCAGCCCGCCGATGATGGTCAGGCCCAGCGGCTGGCGCATTTCCGCGCCTTCGGCCCGGCTCAGCAGCAACGGCAAGGCGCCGAGGATCGCTGCCAGCGTGGTCATCAGGATCGGCCGCAAGCGTTGCAGACAGGCGCTGCGGATCGACTCCAGCGGCGCCATGCCTTGATGACGCTCCAGTTGCAGCGCCAGGTCGATCATCAGGATCGCGTTCTTCTTCACCACACCGATCAGCAGGAACAGCCCGAGCAGCGAGATCAGGCTGAATTCGCCGCCCAGTACATAGATCGACAGCAACGCACCGACCCCGGCCGACGGCAATGTCGACAGAATCGTCAACGGATGAATGTAGCTTTCATACAGCACACCCAGCACCAGATACACCGCCAGCAGCGCACCGAGGATCATGAACGGCTGGCTCTTCTGAGTGGCGGCGAAAGCGTCGGCTGTACCGGCCATTTTTGCGATCACGTCTTCGGGCAGGCCAACCTTGGCAATCGCCCGCTCGATGGCCGCACTGCCCTGCTCCACTGTCAAGCCTTCGGCCATGTCGAAGGAAATGCTCTCGGAGGCGAACTGGCCTTCGTGGCTGACCCGGTCGTCTTCCAGGCTGTTTTCATAATGGGCGAAGGTCGACAGCGGAATCCGCGCACCGTCGGCGGTGATTACCTGAACCTGCTTGAGTGTCACCGGATCCTGAGCGTATTTCGGATTGACCTCCATCACCACCTGATACTGGTTGAGGCTGTCGTAGATCGTGGAAATCTGCCGCTGACTGTAGGCGTTGTTGAGCACGGCCGTGACCATGTTCATATCCACGCCCAGGCGCTTGGCCTGATCGCGGTCGACGATCAGCGTCACCTGCTGCGCACCGCGTCCTTCACGGGCGTCGATGGCAGTCAGTTCCGGCAAGGCGCGCAATGCGGTGACCACTTTCGGGTACCACTCGCGCAAGGCGCCCAGATCACCACTTTGCAGGATGTAGCTGTACTGCGAAGTGGTCTGCTCGCGACCGCCGCCGAATTGCAGGTCCTGGTCAGCCATCAGCATCAACTGCGCACCGGCCACCTTGGGCATTTCCTTGCGCAGGCGCTCGATGACCTTCTGCGCAGAGATATTGCGCTCCTTGATCGGTTTCAGGCGCACCAGCATGAACGCGTTGTTGGTGCCGTTGGTGCCACCAATGAACCCGGCCACACTCTCGACCGCTGCGTCCTTGAGCACGGCGCGGCGGAACACTTCCATTTTCGGCTGCATCACGCTGAACGACAGACCGTCGTCACCGCGCACAAAACCGATCAACTGGCCGGTGTCCTGCTGCGGCATGAAGGTTTTCGGCACCACCACATAGAGAGCGACGTTGACCCCGACGGTGATGATCAGGCTCAGCAACGTCAGGCGACGGTGGCGCAACACCCAGTCGAGGCTGGTGGCGTATTTGCCGACCATCCAGTCGTTGGTCCGGCGGCTCCAGCGTTGCAGACGGTTTTCCTCGCCCGGCGTATGGGGTTTGAGCCAGCGGGCGCAGAGCATCGGGGTCAGCGTCAGGGAAACCACCAGCGACACCACAATGGCCGCGGCCAGGGTGATGGAGAATTCGCGGAACAGGCTTTCGATGATCCCGCCCATGAACAGGATCGACAGGAACACCGCCACCAGCGAGACGTTCATCGACAGCAAAGTAAAACCGACTTCCTTGGCCCCGAGGTACGCGGCCTTCATCGGTTTGACGCCTTCGTCGATGTGCCGGGAAATGTTTTCCAGCACCACGATGGCGTCGTCCACCACCAGCCCGGTGGCGAGAATCAGCGCCATCAGCGACAGGTTGTTCAGCGAGAATCCGTAGAGGTACATCACCGCAAAGGTGCCGACCAGCGACACCGGCACCGCCAACGTCGGAATCAGGGACGCGCGGAAGTTACCGAGAAACAGGAACACCACCAGAATCACCAGTGCCACGGCGATCAGCAGGGTCATTTCCGCTTCGTGCAGGGTGGCCTTGATCACCGGCGAACGATCCATCGCCAGGTTCAGTTTGACGCTGGCCGGCAGCACCGCCTGCAACGCCGGCAACTGCGCCTTGATCTCGTTCACCGTCTCGATGATGTTGGCACCGGCCTGGCGGTTGATCACCAACAGCACCGCCGCGTCATCGTTGAAGAAACCGCTGTTGTAGCGGTCTTCCACGCCGTCGCTGACCTTGGCCACGTCTTTCAGACGCAGGGCCGCGCCGCCGTTGTAGTGGATGATCAGCGATTCGTAATCCTTGGCTTTCTCCAACTGGTCGTTGGCCTGGATCTGCCACAGACGCTGGTCGTCCTCGACCGAACCCTTGGGCCGGCGCACGTTGGCTTCGGCGATGGTCTTGCGCACATCGTCGAGCGCCACGCCGTACTGGTTCAGTGCCTGGGGCTCGAGTTCGATGCGTACTGCCGGCAACGAGCTACCGCCGATCTGTACTTCACCGACGCCCTGCACCTGGGACAGGCTCTGGGACAGGATGGTCGAGGCCAGGTCATACAGCTGGCCTTTTTCCAGTACGTCCGACGTCAGCGACAACACCATGATCGGTGCCTGCGACGGGTTGACCTTCTTGTAGGTCGGCATGCTGCGCATCCCGCTCGGCAGCAGGTTGCGCGAAGCGTTGATCGCCGCCTGCACTTCCCGCGCCGCGCCGTTGATGTCGCGGTCGAGATCAAATTGCAGGATGACCCGGGTCGAGCCCTGGCTGGAACGACTGCTCATGGTGTTGACGCCGGCGATGGCGCCGAACGAACGCTCCAGCGGCGTGGCCACGGTGGACGCCATGACTTCCGGGCTGGCGCCGGGCAGGCTGGCCTGCACCACGATCACCGGGAAGTCCATTTGCGGCAGCGGCGACACCGGCAACAGGCCGAAGCTCACGCCGCCCAGCAGCATGATCGCCAGGCTCAGGAGCATGGTCGCCACCGGGCGTTTGATGAAAGGACCGGACAGGTTCATGGCTGTTCCACCGGCTCCACGGCCGAAGGAGCACGGCCCCAGCGCCGGCCGAGACGATCGAAGTACAGGTAGATCACCGGCGTGGTGAACAGCGTCAGCACCTGACTCACCAGCAACCCGCCGACCATCACCAGACCCAGCGGCTGACGCAACTCAGCGCCGGAACCGGTGGCGAGCATCAACGGCACCGCGCCAAACAGCGCCGCCAGCGTGGTCATCAGAATCGGCCGGAAACGCAACAGCGCCGCCTGATAGATCGCCTGCTCCGGCGCCATGCCCTGGGTGCGTTCGGCGTCGAGGGCGAAGTCGATCATCATGATCGCGTTTTTCTTCACAATGCCGATCAGCAGAATGATGCCGATGATCGCGATCATGCCCAGATCATTACCGCTGAGCAGCAACGCCAGCAACGCCCCGACCGCCGCCGACGGCAAGGTCGAGAGAATGGTGATCGGGTGAATGTAGCTCTCGTAAAGCACGCCCAGCACGATGTACATCGTCACCACCGCCGCCAGAATCAGCAGCAAGGTGCTCGACAGCGACGCCTGGAACGCTTCGGCCGCGCCCTGGAACTGGGTCTGCACGCCGATCGGCATGCCGATGTCCTTCTGCACCTGCTCGATGATGTCCACCGCATGCCCCAGCGCCACGCCGGGCGCGAGGTTGAACGACATCATCACCGCCGGGAACTGGCCGATGTGGGTGATCGCCAGTTGTGCCTGCCGTTCCTCGACGTGGGCCAGACTCGACAACCGCACCTGACCGCCATCGGTGGTCTTGACGTGAATCTGATCCAGCGCCTGCGGGCCGATCTTCTCCCCGGCCTGTGCTTGCAGCACCACGCGGTACTGGCTGGCCTGGGTGTAAATGGTCGAAATCTGCCGCTGGCCGAACGCGTCGTACAGCGCATCGGTGATGTTCGACACCGACACACCCAGCCGTGAAGCAGCGTCGCGGTCGATCACCAGGAACACCTGCAAACCCTTGTCCTGCAAGTCACTGGCGACGTCGGTCAGTTCCGGGCGCTGGGCCAGGGCCTCGACCAGACGGCCGCTCCACAGGCTGAGCAATTCAGAATCCGGCGACGACATGCTGAACTGGTATTGGGTACGGCTGACGCGGTCTTCGATGGTCAGGTCCTGCACCGGCTGCATGAACAGACGGATGCCGACAAGCTTGTCCAGCTGCGGTTGCAGGCGGGCAATCACTTCGGTCGCCGTCAGATCACGCTGGCCATGGGGCTTGAGGTTGATCAGCAGCCGACCGCTGTTGAGCGTGGCGTTGTCACCGTCGACACCGATGTAGGACGACAGGCTTTCCACCGCCGGATCTTCGAGAATCACCTTGGCCAGCGCCTGCTGACGCTCGCCCATCGCCGCGAAGGAAATCGACTGCGGCGCTTCGGAAATGCCCTGGATCACCCCGGTGTCCTGCACCGGGAAGAAGCCCTTGGGCACCACCATATAAAGGAACACGGTCAGGGCCAGCGTGCCGATGGCTACCAGCAGGGTCAGCGGCTGGTGCTTGAGCACCCACTGCAACTTGCGCCCGTAAGCGGCGATCATCCAGTCGATGAACGCACCACTGGCGCGGTAGAAACGGCCCTGTTCATGTGCTTCCGGCTCGCGCTTGAGCAGACGCGCGCACATCATCGGCGTCAGGGTCAGCGAAACCACCAGAGAAATCAGGATCGCCACCGCCAGGGTGATGGCGAACTCACGGAACAACCGCCCCACCACGTCGGCCATGAACAGCAGCGGAATCAGAACCGCAATCAGCGACAGGGTCAGGGAAATCAGGGTGAAACCGATCTGCTTCGCGCCCTTGAGCGCCGCCTGCATCGGGCTGTCGCCCTCCTCGATGAAACGCGCGATGTTTTCCAGCATCACGATCGCATCGTCGACCACGAAACCGGTGGCGATGGTCAATGCCATCAGCGTCAGGTTGTTAACCGAGAATCCGGCGAGGTACATCACGCCGAACGTGCCGATCAACGACAGCGGCACGGCCACCGACGGAATGATCGTGGCACTGGCACGCCGCAGGAACAGGAACGTCACCATCACCACCAGCGCGATGGCAATCAGCAATTCGTGCTGCACGTCAGTGACGGAGGCACGGATGGTCTGGGTGCGGTCGGTCAGCACGACCACGTCGAGACCGGCCGGCAGGTTGTCGGTGATGCTCGGCAGCAGCGCCTTGATCCGGTCTACCACTTCGATCACGTTGGCGCCCGGCTGACGCTGGATGTTCAGCAGAACAGCCTGATTCTGGTTGGCCCACGCTGCCAGACGCTCGTTTTCGGCGCCGTCGACGATCTGCGCGACATCCTTGAGCCGCAGCGGCGCGCCGTTGGCGTAGGCCAGGATCAGGTTGGCGTAATCCTTGGGCGACGTCAGCTGGTCGTTGGCGTCGAGCATCGACACCCGGGTCGGGCCGTCGAAGTTGCCCTTGGGCTGGTTGACGTTGGACGCACTGATCAGCGTGCGCACGTCCGACAGGTTCAGGCCGTTGGCCGCGAGGGCCTCAGGGTTGACCTTGATCCGCACCGCCTGACGCTGACCGCCGGCAATGCTGACCATGCCGACGCCGCTGATCTGGGCGATCTTCTGCGCCATGCGCGTATCGACCAGATCATTGAGCTTGGGCAACAGCATGGTTTTCGAGGTGATGGCCAGGGTCAGCACCGGGGTGTCCGCCGGGTTGACCTTGTTGTACACCGGCGGCGCCGGCAAGTCGGTCGGCAACAGGTTGGTCGCGGCGTTGATCGCGGCCTGCACCTGCTGTTCGGCGACGTCCATGTTGATGTCGAGGCTGAAACGCAGGGTCAGCACTGACGCGCCGCCAGAACTGGTCGACGCCATCTGCGTCAGGCCCGGCATTTGCCCGAACTGACGCTCCAGCGGCGCGGTGACGGCGCTGGTCATCACGTCCGGACTGGCGCCCGGATACAGAGTCATGACCCGGATGGTCGGGTAATCGACCTGCGGCAGAGCCGAAACCGGTAGCAGGCGATAGGCGATCAGACCGGCCAGCACGATGGCCAGCATGCTCAGCGTGGTGGCGACCGGGCGGAGGATGAACAGACGCGAAATGTTCATGCGCCCTTCTTGGCCTTGTCAGTGACGGTGGCGTCAGGCGCGGTGGCGGCGGACTTGCCTTGCAGGTGTTCGGTCGGAGTGGTCGGCACATCCTTGCTGTCATTGACCACTTCCACTTCGCTGCCTTCCTTCAGGCGGTCGGTGCCTTCCAGCACCACGCGGTCGCCGGCGGCCAGGCCTTCGGTGATCACGGTGTTTTCACCATCGCTGGCGCCAATCTTCAATTGGCGGATGGTGACTTTCTTGTCGCCGTCCAGCGCGTAGACGAAGGTGCCGTTGGTGCCGAACTGGATGGCAGCCGACGGCGCCAGCACCACACCTTTCAAGGTGTCAGCCAGCAGGTGAACGTTGACGAACTGGTTGGGGAACAGCGACTGATCGCGGTTCTCGTAGCGCGCCTTGAATTTCAGGGTGCCGGTGGTCACGTCGATCTGGTTGTCGAGACTTTGCAGTACACCGGTGGCTTGCAGTTTGGTGTCGCCACGATCCCAGGCCTCGGCCGGCAGTTTGGCGCCGCTGCGGTAGCGGGCGAGTACGGTTTCCAGGCTGTTTTCCGGCAGGGTGAAGGCCACGCTGATCGGTTGGGTCTGGGTGATGACCGCCAGGAACGTGGTGTCGTTGGCCGCCACGAGGTTGCCGACGTCGAGTTGACGCAGGCCGACGCGACCGGCAATCGGTGCGCGGATCTTGGTGAATTCGAGATTGAGCTTGGCGTCGTTGACCGCCGCCTGATTGGTTTTCACGGTGCCGAGGTATTGGCCGACCAGCGCTTCAGCGGTGTCCAGTGTCTGCTTGGCGATGCTGTCTTCCTTGTAAAGACCGCGATAACGCTCGACATCGACCTGGGCGTTCTTCAACTGCGCCTGGTTCTGCAGCAAGGTGCCTTCGGCCTGAAGCAAGGCGTTCTGGTAGGGGCGCGGGTCGATCTCTGCCAGCAGGTCGCCGGCCTTGACCATCTGCCCTTCCTCGAAATAAATCTTCACCAGTTCGCCACCGACCCGGCTGCGCACATTGATGGTGTTGAGCGCCGTCACCGTGCCCAGGGCCTTGTAGTACAGCGGGAAGTCCCCGGTGACCGCCGGCGCCACGCGCACTGGAATCGGCCCTGCCGCACCGCCGAAGCCCGGACGCATCATCCCCGAACGGCCGGTGTGACCGGCCTGCGCCTTCTCGCCGCCCTCCTTGTGGGTCGAACCGGCGGGCCAGAATTTCCAGCACAGACCGGCAATGACCAGCAGGACAAGCAGGCTCAACAGCCAGCGACGGGAGTTTCGGGAAGACGATTGCATGGAGTGATTAACCATTGGGCGCGTGGGCTTCTTTTACGGGAGGCTGAACGATAAGCACTGGTGGGGATTTAGCAAAGCAGCTTTACCGGCAATTTACCTTCCACTTACGTTTCAAGGTGTGAGGCAAAACACTGATACACAAATGAAAACGGCCTGGACAGAGCCAGGCCGTTAACAATTGTAAAAGCGCTTATTTCAGAACGGACAGTGCCGCTTCGTAGTTAGGCTCTTCGGCAATTTCCTTGACCAGTTCGCTGTGCAGGACGTTGTCGTTTTCGTCCAGTACAACCACCGCACGGGCGGTCAGGCCTTTCAGCGGGCCGTCAGAGATGGCCACACCGTAGTTCTCGAGGAACTCGGTGCCGCGCAGGGTCGACAGGTTTTGTACGTTTTCCAGACCTTCGGCGCCGCAGAAGCGAGCCTGGGCGAACGGCAGGTCAGCCGAGATGCACAGCACAACAGTGTTGCTGATGTCGTTGGCCTGGGCGTTGAACTTGCGCACGGAGGTGGCGCAGGTCGGGGTGTCGACGCTTGGGAAGATGTTCAGCACTTTGCGCTTGCCGGCGAAGTCTTTCAGGGTGACGTCGGACAGATTGCCGGCTACCAGGGAAAAGGCTGGCGCCTTGGAACCGGCTTGTGGCAGTTGGCCGTTGACTTGAACCGGGTTGCCTTTGAGCGTGACTTGAGCCATGAACGGAGTCCTTCTTAACGTTGTTGGGAAAGCATGCAAGAGGCAGAAGTTAACCACGAAATTGTCCGACGACCTATGCCTGGACTGAAATTGTCATGTGCTGGCACGCAAAACTGGATACACATTCTCCAGTAGCCCCACATCCCCGCCCTCAAAGAGGGTGATGCTTGTTAAAACGCAAGTCTGCGTCTTTTCTTTAACGACCTGTCGATTCAGACCCCGGCCGTTCGACTAAGCCATGAATCCCTCACCTATCTGCGGAGAAACACCATGCGCTTCATGATCATTGTCAAAGCCAGCCACGACTCCGAAGCCGGCGTGATGCCCAGCGAGCAATTGCTGACCGACATGGGCAACTACAACGAGGAACTGGCCAAGGCCGGCATCCTGGTTTCTGCCGACGGCCTGCACCCCAGCAGCAAAGGCGCCCGCGTACGTTTCAGTGGTGAAACCCGCAGCGTGATCGACGGCCCGTTTGCCGAGACCAAAGAGCTGATCGCCGGTTACTGGATCTGGGACGTGAAATCCAAAGAGGAAGCCATCGAATGGGTCAAGCGTTGCCCGAATCCCATGCCGGGCACTGAGTCGGAGATCGAGATTCGCCAGGTCTTCAGCCCGGAAGATTTCGGCGCCGAGTTCACCCCGGAACTGCGCGAGCAGGAAGAACGCATCCGCGAACAAGCCAAAAAACACTAAGGCCCCGAATCGGGAGCGTGAGCATTTTCTGCATGGCCGATGACGACTGAGCGAGACACGAGGACTTTTCGACGCGAAACAGGTAGGGTGCGCAACATCACAATGCCACCACTGGATCGCGTCGCGGTTGTTATGGAGTTGTCATCGCAATGAGTTGCTGGACCGTCCTTGGCCTGTCGGCCGACGCCGATGTGCGCACTATCAAACGCCAATATGCCGTCCTGCTCAAACAGACCCGCCCCGACGACGACCCCGAGGGCTTCCAGCGGCTGCGCGATGCCTATGAGCAGGCGCTGGCGTACAAGGAATGGCAGCAGAATCAGGACGTAGAGCAGGAACAGGGTATTGAAGAGTCCTGGGACCTGACCGGCCTCACCGTGGTCGAGGTCGATGCCCTGCAACTGGCGACCCGCTCGCTGGACGGGCTCAGCGTTGAAGAGCTGAATCATCGCCATGCCGTCACCCTCGAACAGGGTTGCGCACATTTCTTCGAAGACACGGTGCTGCATCATTGCATTGAACACCCTGAGACTTCGCAGACGTTGGTGGACTGGGCCATCCCGACCTTCTTCTGGTTCAGCGCCTGGCAACGCCTGGAGCTGGACGAAATATCGATTGACCTGTTGCTGGATCAACAACGCGCGCGCATTGCGCAACCGATGCGTGATGCGCTCGAACGGGAAGACGTCGACGGATTTCTCCAGGCCTATGCCCGCTGCGCGGATTTCAACTGGTTGGCGATTCAGCAACATCAGGAATGGTTCAACCGTGCCCTGAGCCATTTGCTGCTGGATGCCCCGGTCTGGTTTCCCGAGATTTTCGAACGGGTGCGAACCGGTCAGGGCTGGCACGGCTGCACCGGAAATCCCTGCCCTGACGGCGAATGGCAACGCCTGCTGGCTCGCCAGAATGCGCCGCTTTTCCTGGCTCACCAGCAACAACTGGCCACGGAGCCCGCCGTCACCCCCGAACACCGCGCCGCCCGCCTGCTGCTGGGCACCGGCTCGTTCAGCGCCCGCCGCGCACTGGCCCGACGCCTGAGCGAAGACGACTGGGCGCAGTGTCGCAAGTTGAGTTCCGAGCTGTACGCCAATCACCCCAAGGTCTGCGCACAGATGCCCGGCGGCACGGCGTTTTTCTGGCGTGACTGGGAACTGAGCTTCAATGACTGGCCGACCTACGTGGGCGTGGTATTGGCCTGCCTGATCGGCGCGTTCACCCATTACATTCCGCTGGGCGTGCGGCTCAGCGGGTTGATCAACATCGTCATGATTTCGACTGTGGTGTTCGGCGTGATCGTGGCCGGGCTCAATTGGCTGGTGCACAACCTCGCCCATCGCGTATGGCGGCTGGATGACCGGCTCAGCGCTGCTCTTTGCCCCGGAGTTTTCAAAGACTCGCCGCCGTTCGGCGTGCTGCGTGACCTGGTGCCCGGCGCGTTGATGGTGGCCGGGCTCGGCTGGTTTTTCGGCCCGATTGCCGGCGGGGTGTACGCCGCGACCCTGACGACCTTCGGACTGGTTCGCCGCTGGCAGTCCAGGCCACGGGTATCCTGGGAAGAGAGCCGAACAGCCGTGAAAGTCGGCGTGACGATCCTCGGGATTGTGGTGCTGTCCCTCGTGCTCGGCGTATTCAAAGTGGTCGCCAGCCAAGGCACGGTCAATCGCAATCAGGGTCTGCAACCCTGGACCGAACGTTTGTGCAGCCGCTTGCCGGCCACCACCGCCGAATGCAGCGCACCGGCCACCGTTGAACAGTGGTACGGCAAGGAGGCGCACCCATGACCACGAGAGTGATGTTTTGCGTCGGTATTTTCTTCGCGCTGGTGGTGATGGCGCTGACGAGTGCGACCCGCCCTTTCCTGCAACTCGATCTCTGGCTGGATGGGCGCGATGCACCGATCACCGCCCAGGCCAATGCCCTGAGCCCGGTGATCGCCTGCGTCAACCGGATCGACGTGCAATGGCGAGTGGCCTACGACCGCTACAAGAAACCTCAACCGCCCTTGCCCCGCGACCAGCGCTGGTTGAAGAGCCTCAAGGATTTCGACGACAGTGACGCGTTCAATGTGCGCGACATTCAGCGCGATGTCTGCGGTCAGGGCCTCACGGAAAAACTCGATCTTCTGGCGTGGCAGCCTGAACTGGCGCGACAGGCGAACGAGTACGTCCGGGCGCTGAGTCACGTCACGACCACCATTGCCCCCACGCGTTTTTACCGAGAGGCGAGTTTCACCTCCGGGTCGCAACAGCCTTCCCCTGGAGAACTGGATGCGATCGAGCGCGTTTCACAGGAATACATCGGCGCCTCGGCGGCTCTGCGGCAAAGCCTGCTGCCGCTCGACGCCGCGCAACGTCCTGAACAGCTCAAGCTGATCGAGGCGCGTCTGGGCAGGGACATTCATTGGGACTTGCTGGCGTACATGATTCAGGCGCGGGAGACTGTCGACGTGCTCGACGAAGCGATGAAAAACCGCACTCTGACCCCAAAATTGCTGGCCGACACCACCGCGAAGTTGCAACAGGCGTGGAACCGTCGCGAACCCTGGCTCGCACCGCGCACGGGTGGATTCCAGAACAAGACCGATGCCGCACGGGATCTGTGGCTGCGCATCGGCGAGCCGGGGCAAAGCTATCTCGAGGCGTTGAACACCCTGCAAGCAGACTGGCACAACCACGCTAAGCCCGAACGTTTGAGCGAGGACTACTACGCCGTGACCCGCCGTTACGACGGTTTGCTCAGCCATTACAACCGACTGGCGCGCGCCAGTTTCTGACGCCGTGCGCACGCCGGATCGCCCTCAGGGACGACCCGGCGTGCCGGTCTTACTTGGCCTTGAGCTTGAGGTAGGACTGATGCAGGTCCGACGCCCAGCCATCGATCACGCTTTTCACGTCATCGGCCTTCATCACCTGCGAATCGTTTTCCAGCGGTTTGCCAGTGCCCTTGCGCACCACCTGCGCCGCCACCTTGTTGGTGCCGCCATCGAGGAACACCGCTTCGGTCGCCAGCGTGGTTTCCTGATCGCGAATACCGCTGGCGGTGCTGACCGCTGCCGCCACCAACGCCACCGGAATCACTTCATAGGCATGCAGGCCTTCGGTCTTGCTGCTGACGGCGGTAATGGCCGCGCGCACCACAATCACGCCCGGCCCGGGGCCCGAGGCCAGCGGCAGGGATTTGCCCAGTTCACGCTTGAGCGCCTGATCGTAGTAGCTGGTGATGCCGTTGAGGGTCTGCTGCGGAATCTTCACGGTGGGTTGCGGTTTGGGATAGAGCTGGGTCGGTTCGACGTAGACGCTGGTGAATTTGCCGATGTCGACTTTCGGGTCGATCCAGCGCATCACTTCGGCCCCCGACGGGGATTTGGCCTCCCTCAGCTGGCTGTAGTCCTTGAGGAAGCCTGAGTACTCGTCGGGTGCGACGGTTTTGCTGGAGCAGCCCACCACGCCCAGCGTGGCAATGCACAGGGTGCTCATCATTACGGCTAGCTTCATGCTGTAACTCCTGTCGGAAGGCCGAATTTATTGCGTCGGGGGAGTTACAGGTATAGCTAAATTCGCGCCGTTTGCGATCAGAAACCCCAACATTGCACAACGTCGGGTCCGGACCTTTGAAAGGTCCGGACCATCACAGGTGCTCAAGGCTTTCTTCTACCAGCTCGAAGTCTCACCACTTCTCAACGCCATCTCCCGCCGACTGTTCGCCCGCATCGCCTTGATCAGCGACACCGTGCCCACCAGCAAAATCGCCGCGCCAAACAGAAAATCAATGTTGTACAGCTGGAAATCCTGCACCGGCCCCACCAGCACCGTGCGCACCACGCCAATCCCCACCAGCGTGGCAAGGAAGTCGATTCCCGGCTCATCGCGGTAGAACACCAGCAGCAACGGCAGGCACAGCACCAGCAGCATCAACAGCACCACAACCTTGAACGAGCCTTTGCGCTCGACGCTGAACGCGCATTCGTGGGGGCCGTAGGCCTTGTAGTCCTCGTCGCGGATCATCGAGTTTTTCTCGTTGATGTAGTCGGCGCGGTTGTATTTCTGGATCGGCGTGAAGGTGTTGGACATCTCCATCAGCGTGGTGATGTTCTTGAAGCGCAGGTCGATGCGCTCGCTGCCCTTGAGGTAATACAGCACCGGTTTGTAGCCGTAGCGATAGGTGTCGAAGGGAAATTCGGTGACCCGGCCCTGAACGCTGATCGGGCGCGATTCGAGTTCGGCGAAGGCGCTCTTGTCGGTCGAGGCGAGGTTGCGGCTCAGGGGCAGGACTTTCACCTGTTCGAGGAAGATCGGCGTGACGCCAAACGACCACTGCAACGGTTCCAGGCGCAGACGCAGCTCGTTGCGGCCCAGGTCATAGCGGTTGAAGGTACGTTCGGAGACCACCACCGCGCCGCTGAGCATGAACTCGCCGCGCAGGTTGTTGGTGATGCGCAGGGTCAGTTGATCCTTGCCCAGCAGCGCCGCTTCGGTGTTCGGCGGCGTGCCGCACCAGGCGGTGCTTTCGCCGACGCCGCCGAGCTGACCGCCACGGTTTTCGTTGAACACATAGATGTAACCGGCCCACAGCGTCACCATCAGCAGCAACGCGGTGATGCCCAGAATTTTTTTGCCCGGACTCACTGATCAGACTCCCTTCTTCGTTCCGTCGTCCAGCCGAAAACCCGCTGGCGACGGGGACTCTACCAAAAGGCCACCATCGACCCAAGGAAAAATCCCCGATTCATCAGGGTTCTAAGGGTTTCCCCTGCATCACCTGCGCCGGAACAACGGTCGCGGCTCGATCACCGAGCGCCCGTACAACACGCTCATCCCGGCCAGGCCCTTGAGCGCATCCTCGGCGGATTTGTCCTCGCGCACCGCGAAGCTGTCGAAACCGCACTGGCGCATGTGGCTCAGTTGATCGCGCAGCACATCGCCGATGGCGCGCAACTCGCCTTTCCAGCCGAAACGTCTGCGCAGCAGATAGGCCTGGCTGTAGGCGCGGCCGTCGCGAAAGCTCGGGAAGTCGAGGGCGATCAGCGGCAGCGAGGTCAACCATGGCAACAGGCTTTCGACGCCGTCGTCGGGGCCGAGCCAGACCGCATGGGTCGAGGGCGATTCGAGCCAGTGGGCCAGCGGCAGAATCAGCATTTCAGTGCTGTCAGACGTTTCAGGCGAGCGGATCAGCGTCCACGGATCATCCAGCACGATGCGCGCCCCGCTCTCCTCCATGCGCAACAAATTGTTCATGCCGACACCTCCTGCGCTTTCGGATAAACCCGCTCCTTGAACGGCTCCAGTCCGATGCGCGCCACGGTATCGACGAACAGTTCTTCAGCCTCGCGATAACGGACGAAGGTGCCGATGATCCGCTCGATCACCTGCGGCACTTCGGCGGCGCTGAACGAGGGGCCGATGACCTTGCCCAGTGCGCTGTTCTTGCCTTGGGCGCCGCCAAGGGTGATCTGATACCACTCGCTGCCGTTTTTATCGACGCCGAGAATCCCGATGTTGCCGATGTGGTGATGGCCGCAGGCGTTCATGCAGCCGGAGATGTTGAGGCTGATGTCGCCCAGATCATGCAGGTAATCGAGGTTGTCGAAACGCGCCTGAATCGCTTGGGCAATCGGGATCGATTTGGCATTGGCCAGCGCACAGAAATCGCCCCCGGGGCAGGCAATGATATCGGTCAGCAGGCCGACGTTGGCGGCGCCCAGCCCCTGCTCTTTCGCCTGCTCCCACAGCGCATACAGCTGCGACTTGGGCACATCCGGCAGGACGATGTTCTGCTCGTGGGCGATGCGGATTTCGCCGAAACCGAAACGCTCGGACCAGTCAGCCACGGCCAACATCTGCGCATCGGTGACGTCCCCCGGCGGCGAGGCCAGGCCCGGTTTGGTCGACAGCACCACGCTGGTATAGCCCGGCACTTTGTGCGGTTGCACGTTGCGCGCGACCCAACGGGCGAACGCCGGGTTGTCGGCCAGGTGCGTGCCGAAATCCAGATCGGTGCCCGCCAGCGTGCGGTAGCTCGGCGGCACGAAGGCACTGGCGACGCGCTGGTATTCATCCTCGGTCAATTGCGCCGGTCCGTCCTTAAGGTGTTGCCATTCCTCCTCGACTTCCTTGGCGAACGCCTCCATGCCCAGCGCCTTGACCAGAATCTTGATCCGCGCCTTGTACTTGTTGTCGCGCCGACCGTGGCGGTTGTAGACCCGCAGCACCGCCTCGACGTAGGACAGCAAGTGCTGCCACGGTAGATCGTCGCGAATCTGCAGACCGAGAATTGGCGTGCGTCCCAGACCGCCGCCGACGATCACTCGCAGCAGCATCTGGCCGTTACGACCGGGGTAAAGATAGAGGCCGATGTCATGCATCATGATCGCCGCGCGATCCTGCTTCGCCGAGCAGATGGCGATCTTGAACTTGCGCGGAAGGAACAGGAATTCCGGGTTGATCGTCGACCATTGCCGCAGGATCTCGGCCAGCGGGCGCGGGTCGATCAGCTCGTCCGCCGCGACCCCGGCGAAGGCTTCGGTGGTGATGTTGCGCACGCAATTGCCCGAGGTCTGGATCGCATGCATGTTGACCTGCGCCAGACGTTCGAGAATGTCCGGCACCTCGTGCAGCTCGATCCAGTTGAACTGCATGTTCTGCCGGGTGGTGAAGTGGCCGTAGCCACGGTCGTAATCCCTGGCGATGCTCGCCAGGGTGCGCATCTGTTCGGCACTCAGCGTGCCGTAAGGAATGGCCACCCGCAGCATGTAGGCGTGCTTTTGCATGTACAGGCCGTTTTGCAGGCGCAGCGGCAGAAACTCTTCTTCGCTCAACTCCCCGGCCATGAAGCGCTCGACCTGATCGCGAAACTGCGCAACGCGCTCGAACACCAGCGCCCGGTCGTAATCATCGTACTGATACATCGGCCTACTACCTCGTCAGGAACTTGCACGGATTCCTGTGGGAACGGGCGAACCCGAGATAGCGCCAGTTCGCGTCTGGCGCTATCTCGGGT